>PMOY01000243.1 GCA_003165655.1 Solirubrobacterales bacterium | reverse complement strand
ACTGCGGCTCTGTTCCTTGCTCCTCGATCCATTCGTCGAGCCGCTTCCACCAGTCGTAGATCCAGGCGACTTGCGCTTCGGGCTCACGTGGGTGCTCCGCGGCGGGCGACAGCCACATGTGCGTGTTGAACGTCTTTCCGAGTGGCGTGTCGTGCCAGATTTCGCGCGGAAACACGGCGAGGCCCAGACCCGAGTGGGCGCCGAAGATGACATCGGCTCCGGGGTTTCCTCGTAACGCGGCCAGTGCTCCGGTGGGTCGAGGCGGAAGCACGTGTGACATGCGGTCGGCTTGGGCGGCCTCCCGCCGCCGGCCGGTGCGCCACAGCTTGCGAACCGCCCGACGGCGACGCTCCGCAGTGAAGTTGCCGCCCTCTGGGAACAACAACAGCACCCCTCGGCTGCCCAGCCCGGCGGCAACCTTCTCTATTTGCGCTTCGCACTCTTCCTGATCGGAGGTGTCAAGGACCGCGTGGGGTAGGCGATGCCCGATCAGATCTACACATGGATCGATCGCGATGCTCTGCTTGAACACCACGCTCGGGAAGCGATCAAAACGAGTGAGGAGGCGATCGATCAGCAGGATGCTGTCCCCCGGACCGGCATGCCGGCTGAAAAACAACAGCGGCCCGTCGGACTCCAGGGCGCGGGTCGCCTCGGTGGGCTCTTGCGCCGGCACGTCGATGTCGAGCAACCCCAACCAGCGGGCGGCAAAGCCATGGACGAACCAGCGCAGGAGCCGGTAGTGCAGACGCTGGAACGGCTCCGTGCCAATCAGCAGGCCACCGCAGCTCGCCAGCCATAGCGCCCCGCAGGCGATCAGCGTCGCGAGCTCCAGTGCGAAGTAAGCCACCACCAGGCGCGCGAAGATCAGTGCTTGCGGACGCCCCGTCACGGCAGACGCGAGCGCCGCAAGGGCGAGCAGGACCGGCGAGAGCGTGAGGCACACGATCGACATGACCAGCCACACGGTGACCGTGATGGGGCGCCGGACGGCCGCCGGGGGCATCACTGCTCCCGCAGGTAGCGCAGCGACGCCTCGTAGGAGGAGTCGATCTGCTGCTGGACGCCGCGGGCCATGCGCCTAACACGAAGCTGCCCCGCGAGGTCGTTATAGGCAGGTGCTGCAGAACCCCCCGTCGGAAGGACGTGTAGCCGAACGCCATCGGGAAGCGAAACCAGATCGCTCGCAAACCGATGACGCCGCGCGACTTCAAAGGCCACCAATCCGACCTCCCAGGGCCACCGGGGAGGTTGAAGGGGCCTCTCCAGCCGACCGACCTGCAGAACGTAGATCGTACTCGCGCCGAGCACCACCGCCCGAGCCACCGGGATGGAGTTGACGATCCCGCCATCGATGAAGTGCTCATCCCCGATCGGCACGGGCGGAAGGATGCCCGGCACCGCGCACGAGGCCAGAACGACATCGGCCAGAACCCCGTCGGCGAACCAATGCTCCGCGGCCCGCTCGATCGAAGCGGCGACGCACTGGAACGGAACTTTCAGCTCCTCGACGCGCTCAACGGGAAAGGCATCCGCAAGACGTTGCCGGGCCTCCTCGAGCGACTGCAGGTGGGTACCGGTCCGAGCGAGCGTGGTAACCCTGCGCAGGAGCGCACCGCCGGACACCCCCACGATGTTTGCATCGACCCACAGCCGGCCGATACGCCGGACGCCCTCGACGGTCGGGTCGGCGGCAAACATGGCGCCGTTGATCGCACCGATCGAGGTGCCAAGGATCACGTCGGGTTCGATCGAGCTCTCGGCCAGCGCGCGCAGCATGCCGACCTCGTGTGCTCCCAAGATCCCGCCTCCTCCGAGCACGAAGGCGACCTCGTAGGGACCCCGATCGCTTCTCACATCAGCGTCCTACCCGATGGGTAGTCCACCAGTCAGGGGGCATCGACGAATATGCATCCATCGCTGCGAAATGAGCGCGAGAATTGCCGATAGCGCCGCTGACGATACGGGGTGCGACCCGCCGAGACAGAACCCTCACAAGAGGTTTTCCTGCCCTGAAACTCAGCAGCCTGCCTGCGGCCGTCGTCTGCTGCGCTTCGTCGTCCACGCGATCACGGTGCGCCGAACAGCCCGCATCCGCTTTTGGTGCGCCGGACAGGAATGGCCGACAGGCAGCACATCAGCGACGACGTGGCGGCTGTGCCTGCAGCAGGGGGAGTGGCTGCGGGGTGGCTGGTTGTGGCCCTGTGGGCGTTGAGTGCGGCGGAACGCGCTACGCTCTGGTGACGGCGGGGTCCCGCGGTTCTGACGAACCGGGAGGCCAGGTCGGGAAGCACGACTGATCGACGGACGAGGTTTTGCTGGCTTCGCCGGAATCGGGAGCAGGATAGATGGACGTACGGTCGGCGCAACAGATGCCGCAGGTCCTCGGGGGCGGGGAGGTGCTGGCGGCGATCTCGACCAGGATCGTCGGGATCTTGCGCGAGTATTACGGGCAGGGGCCGATGACGGCCAAGACGTACGCGGTCGACGACATGCTCGTTGTCGTGATGCGCGGCAGTGGGCTCACCCCGCTCGAGCAGACGATGATGGATAGCGGCGAGCCCAAGCGGGTGATCGAGTTCCGCGAGGGCTTTCAGCGCATGATGGCGACCCGGTACCGGGATGTGATCGAGGAGCTGACGGGCCGCACGGTCGTTGCGTTTCTCTCTCAGGCCCACGTTGAGCCCGACATCACGATGGAGATCTTCTTCTTCGATCCGGGCCGCTCCAGGGTTTCGGCGGTCGGGCTGTGAGTTCACCAGACGCGAAGATGAGATCCCAAGCGCACGGGGAGGTGCTCACGGCGATCTCGGACGGGCTCGTGGGATTGCTCAGAGAGTTCTATGGGCGTGGACCGACCCGGGCTAAGTCCTACTACGAGGACGATCTCGTGGTGTGCGTACTGCGCGGCGGGTTCTTGCGCGTGGAGCAGACGCTGCTAGAGGGGGGGCGGGGGCCGGCGGTGATTGGGCAGCGGATGGAGTTTCAAGAGCTGATGCGTGAGCGCTTTGAGGCGGTGATCGAGGACGCGACCGGGCGGCGGGTGATCGGATTCATGAGCGGAAATGAGCAAGACCCCGACATGATGTGCGAGGTGTTCATTCTGGGACCAACCGATCTCGTCGACCCGCATGAAATCCCTTCGAGCGGGCCGGCCCCTCTCGCTGCCTGACCCGGGGCGCGAATACCGCGCTTTCCTATTGCGTGTCGGGCGATAGGAGGAGTCGCCGCTGCCGGGACTCAGGTTCGCCGGATTGCAATCCGCGCGTCGTGCAGCGGCGAACCTGCGCGAGAAAGCGAGTGTGTCGGGCGTCCGCGGAAGCTAGGTACTCGTCTTGTTCTTGGCAGGCGAAGTGACCGAGTCCGAGTTGCCTTTCATTGCGGCACGCCGGCGGATCTAGTGGGCGTCTGTGAGTCATTGAGATGACCGGCGGGCAAGGTCCTGACCCAGGATTCTGCTGTGACGGCGAATCCGTGCCGCGGAGTAGAACGCGATGGTGCGCGGATTGGGTGTCTCGAGGTAGCAGCGATGGTCGTTTCGTCCACGGCCGCTCGGGCGCGAGCCACACCGCGACGGCGCGAAAGTCACCGAGCGTCCAGACGGTCAACTGATCTGGATCGCTCGCAAACACCGACACGCATGGTCGCGATCGCCCTCGCTCGACTGTCGTTCTGCACCTGGGCGACCGACGAGGCGGGCATAGTCGCGA
>PMOY01000298.1 GCA_003165655.1 Solirubrobacterales bacterium | reverse complement strand
CCCCGCCACGATCCCCGAAGACCTCTATGCGGTTTCGATCGGCGTTCCACCGTCGTCCGTCCATGTCAGGTTGATGCTCCACGGGCGTCGCTCGCGCAAGCACCGGGCGAAAAAGCATCGTGTCAGCGGGCTGCTCCGGATCTTCTTCCCGGGCGGGACCGACACGATCGGCGGATATACCGTGTACAGCAACCTGACGTACTCAAGCCGCCCGGCCGGCATCTGCGATCTGCGATTCAGCATCACTCCCGGCTGATCGGGGTCGATCGGCGCCTCCGAGGTCGCGCGAGGCTACGCGAGCGCACACACTATGTGAGCGCACAGAATTGCTTGTGCCCTCAACCGTTTGCTATGATGCTCTTCATGGAACTCGGGCTTGCCACATTCGCAGACCTCGCAGGCGGAATGTCGCCCGAGCAGCGCATGCGNNGACGCGATCGTGCGGATCGCGCAGAAGACAGAAGAGGCCGGGCTTGACGTGTTCGCGATCGGTGAGCACCACCGCCCCGACTTCCTCGTGTCCTCGCCGGCGGTCGTGCTCGGCGCGGCGGCAGCACGGACGAAGCGGATCCGCCTCTCGAGCGCGGTCACCGTCCTCAGTTCAGACGACCCGGTGCGCATCTTTCAGCAGTTCGCTGAGGTCGACCTGCTGTCTGGGGGCCGCGCCGAGATCATGGCGGGGCGTGGCTCCTTCACGGAGTCCTTTGCGCTTTTCGGATACGACCTCGATGACTACGACGAGCTGTACGCAGAGAAGCTCGAACTGCTGCTCCAGATCCGCGACCAGGTACACGTCACGTGGTCAGGGCGCCACCGGGCGTCGCTGAACGACGCTGGCGTCTGGCCCCGCCCGGTGCAGGACCCATTGCCGGTGTGGGTCGCCGTCGGCGGCACGGCGCAGTCAGTCGTGCGGGCAGGCGTGCTCGGACTCCCGCTGACAATCGCGATCATCGGTGGCCAGCCCGATCGTTTCGTACAACTCGTGGAGCTCTATCGTGAGGCTGCGCGCCGCGCGGACCACGATCCGGCGAGCATGGCGGTGGCGATCAACACCCACGCGTTCGTGGCTGAGACCTCCGCGCAGGCCGACGCCGCATTCGCCGCGCCGTACCTGGCGATGATGAACCGCATCGGCCGCGAGCGTGGCTGGCCGCCGTCGGGTCCCGACGCCTACCAGGCTCTGCGCTCCCCGCGCGGTGCGCTCGCTGTCGGATCTCCGCAACAGGTAGCCGAGAAGCTCCTCTACGAGCACGAGCTGTTCGGTCATCAGCGCTACATCGCTCAGATGAGCGTTGGTGCTGTCTCGCACCGCGACGTACTGCGCTCGATCGAGCTGTTCGGCACGGAGGTCGCGCCGCTCGTGCGAGCGGAGGTGGCTCGCCGCGAGGCCGATGCGAGCGTCGAGCCGCGAGCGGTCGAGCTGGCCGAGTAACGGCGCCGGAACCGCGGCGCGTCAAGCGGGATCGCTCGCGGCAGACCACCTGCGCTACTGACCACGTGACCTCAACGGGACGGAAGCCGCCGACATGCTCGGACTTCCGATGCAGATCGGCGGTGCCGGCACTCGCCTAACCGGACGACCCGTCCCGTTCCCGTGGCCCGTGGGGTCGTGTTCCGTGGTCGCAGCTAAGGTCGCGCTTCGAGCACCATGTTGAACGGTGTTTCGGTGGCGCGGCGGAAGCGTGTGAAGCCGCCCTCGGTGACGATTTCGTGGAGTCGCGTTTCGCCGGCTTGGGCGCCGAGCGCGAGACCGACCTCTTGGTCGCGCGAGGCGGGGGTACAGACGAGCGTGGAGGCGCCGTAGAACACGCGCCCGACCGGATTGAGGTTATCCTCGAGCCGGTCGCCGGCGTAAGGCTCGACGATCATCCAGGTGCCGTCTGGTGCCAGCGTTTCGCGCACGTGCGCCGCGGCTCCGACGGGATCGCCCATGTCGTGTAGGCAGTCGAACATCGCGACGAGGTCGTAGCCGTCGCCCGGGAATGCCTTGGCGGGCGCGACTTCGAAGCTCGCGCGCCCGTCCACCCCCGCGGTCGACGCGGTCTCCCGCGCGTGCGCGATCGACGCCTCGTGGTAGTCGAAGCCGACGAACTCCGAGCGGGGGAACGCTTGTGCCATGAGGATCGTCGACGCTCCGTGCCCGCAGCCAACATCGGCGACCAGCGCGCCCGTTTCGAGCTTGGCTTGGACGCCGTCGAGCGCTGGGATCCACGAGGAGATCAGGTTCGCTGAGTAGCCGGGACGGAAGAACCGCTCGGTGCCCGCGAACAGGTCGTGGTGGTGTTCGTGCCAGCCGACGCCGTGGCCGGTGCGGAACGCCTGCTCGATCTTCGGCGCGTCTTTGATCAGCGCGGTCGCGAGCTGGAACGCGCCGGGGACGAACGCGGGGCTGCCCTCCTGCGCGAGCGCGAGCGCCTGCTCGGGGGTCAGGTGGAACGCGCGGGCCTCCGGGTCATAGGTGACGTACCCGCCGGCCGCCTGGTTTGAGAGCCATTCGCGGACGTAGCGGGGATCGGTGTCGGTACGTAAGGCGAGTTGCTCGGCGGTGACCGGTTCTCCGTCTCCCATCGCGCGGTAGAGGCCGAGGCGGTCGCCGATGACGACCAGCGCGGCGCCCATCGCGGCGCCGAGGTCGCCGACGAAGCGGCCCATGAACTCGTTCAGCTTGGCTTCGTCGATCGGTTGCGTGGTCGACATGTCAGGCCCCTGTCTCGGTGCTCTCGTCCCAGACCTGGACGACGGTCTGGCGGGCAATCGAACCGGCCTGCAGCGCGAGCACGGTCGCGCACAGCACGTTGGTTCCGTCGGGGTAGCGACAGGCGACGGTGAACGCAGCTCCGTCGTCGTCGTTGACGGTGTGCTGGACGGCGTGGGTCATGTCGCGGCCGGTGACCTCCTCGATCCAGCCCTTGATCTGCTCGCGACCATTGAGGACTCGCGGGGAGCCGGGCTGAGTGATGCGATCGGCGATCGTCACCGTCGCGTCGGGCGCGTACATCGACAGCTGGGTCGACGCGTCGCGCTCTTCGGTGGCGCGCGTGAAGCGCTCCAGATCGAAGCTCTTCGGGGTAGTTGCGGTGCTCATGGCGTCCTCCTTCGTTGTAGATGTGCGTGCCATGCACCGATAAGGCTCGCGGCGGACCGTCGAGCGATCGTCAAATGAGCGTCAAACCGAGTTCGTCTAGTGCTTGTGCTCGTGGATCTCTTCGAGGCCTGCCTCGTGGACGTGCGTGTCAGCGTGGGTCTGGCCGCAACGCTCCTACACGCGATGGTGCGTCGCGTTGAAGACGACGGCGATCATCACCACGAGGAGAGCGACGACCAGTCCCGCGTGGCCAAGCACAAGCATCGGGAGCGAGATGACCGCGCCGATCATGAGACCGACGAGGAGCGCGACGCCGACTGCCGCGACGCAGATCGCCCATGCGTCCGATCGCGCTCGGTTGCTCATTGACCGCCCTCCGCTGAGCGGCGCCCACGCGGCTTGTCGAGCAGTTCGGCGTCACGATGATCATCCGGGAGAGTCGCGTATGGGGCGATTCCCTGAGTATGTGCCATGCGCATATGCTGTCATGCGCATCGCTGCATGTCAAGGCTCGGTTCGACCGGCGAGTGTCCGCACGTTCAGCTGTCGGTGGAGTTGATCATCGCGGGGACTGTGTCCTTCCCGTCGATCTCGTAGTAGATGCCGGCGAAGGTCTGGAACTCTCCGCTGATGTCGTTGTGCAGATGCGACTCGTTGAAAGTCAGCGCGCCCCGGCCAGTGTCGACGACGTCGAAGACGGCGCCGCCGCCCTCTCTGGC
>PMOY01000284.1 GCA_003165655.1 Solirubrobacterales bacterium | reverse complement strand
AGCGCGCCCATCGCGACCTCTTGCGCGCGGGCGGCGCGCTCGCGCGTCTCGAACGCCGCCGACACTGCCCCGGTAATGATCGGATTCTCGAGCAACTCTTGCGCGAGCTTGCCGATCGCCTCCTCGCCCTGGCGGGTCACGCGCTCACGTAGGCCCTTGCTGTCTTCGGACAATTTTTCTCGGCCTCCGATCTCAGGCTCCCCGGTAGGCGGGTCACTGTACCGCACGCCGTCGGGCACGCCAGGCCGACGGCCGTCTACCATCAGGCTCAGGTTGAACCCGAGTGAACGAGCACCAGATTGCTCCGTGTCGACTCGGCGCTCAGGCGGCGCTGCTCGATTACAGTCTCACCACCGCATAACCGATGTAGTGGCATAAGGTCCAGGACCCCACCACGGCGGTCCAGCCGCGCTCCGTCGGACGGGCCTCGGCGATCGACGGTCAGCCCATACCACAGTCTCGACGCTTCTTCGTTGCAAACCCTACCGCCCATCAGTCCCGTGCTGCCCCGCGCTGCCCTGACCGTGGCGAGCACGACGTGCGCTCGCCGACGCCGTGGAGGGGATTGGCAACAGTGCTGAGGAGTCGGAGGACGATCGGCGCGGTGATCGGGGCAGGGGCCGTGTTCGCCGGCATGGGGATGGCCGTGCTTCCCGCTGCGTCGGCAGAGGAGTGCACGGTGACCGTCACGGTGCGCGGTGGCGCGAAGATCCCGTTCACGCTGGATGTTCAGCCGGGGACGCCGTTGTCGTCGCTGTCGCTGCCGGTCAGCTTGCCGATCATCTCGGAGTCTGAGTCGTGTGCGCAGACGCCCGCGTCGGTCTCGACGCCAACGTCCTCGACGCCAACGTCCTCGACGACGACGCCAACGATGACGACGTCCTCGACGACGACTTCGACTTCGACGACTTCGACGACGGTGACGCCGAAGTCGACGGGGACGCCGAAGCACGGCAAGACCCTTTCCGGCCAAGTGAAGGGCAAGACTGTCGTGATCAGCTCGACGCCGAAGTCGCCGGCGGCTGTGCGCAAGGGACAGGCTCCGCTGAAGAGCTCAGGTGGGGTGCCGACGCCGCAGAACCCGACGTTCTCGTTTGCCTTGCCGACACCGGCGCCGATCGGGGTTCCGAACTTCTTCATCGACAGCTTCCAGATCCCACCGTTCTTGCTGCCGATCTATCAGGCGGCGGGGATTCAGTACAACGTCCCGTGGCAGGTGTTGGCGGCGATCAACGACATCGAGACCGACTACGGTCGGAACCTGTCGATCAGTACGGCGGGCGCCGAGGGGTGGATGCAGTTCCTGCCCTCGACCTGGAAGCGCTACGGCCTTGACGAGACCGATTCGGGGAAGGCGAATCCGTACAACCCCGTCGACGCGATCTTCGCCGCCGCTCGATATCTGAACGCGGCGGGCGCATCGAAGAATCTCGCGAAGGCGATCTTCTCCTACAACCACGCGGAGTGGTATGTGCAGTCGGTGCTGTTGCGCGCGAAGCTGATCGGCGGGATCCCCGAGCAGCTGATCGGCGCGCTTTCAGGTTTGGTGGAGGGCCATTTCCCGGTGGCGGCGGCGGCGACCTATGCCGATGACGACGTCAAGCGCTTGGCAACGCGCAGGGTGCACTCTGCGAACGCCGCGATCTCTGTCGATTCTGACCCCAACGCAAAGGGGATCTCGATCTTCGCCAAGCAGGGTGCGCCGGTGATCGCGGTCAACGACGGGAAGATCGTGGCGATTGGGCAGAGCGCATCGCTGGGGCGCTACGTCGAGCTCCAGGACGCGGACGGGAACACGTACACGTACGCGCAGCTCGGGTCGATCCCCACGATGTATCCAGTCCCGAAGCCGGTCAAGGTCACCGCTCGAGAAATCGCAAGCGAGCTCTCGAGCACGCCTGCGCCGACGCCGACCGCGCCCGCAACCGCGGGGTCGCAAGCGCTCACCGCGGCCAGTACGACCGCCACCACCGCCACGACGACCCCGGCGGTGACGGCTTCGGTAGCGAGCGAGCCGACCGCGACCGCGAGCTCCCAGTCGGCTGGTTCGGCGAAGGAACGGCTGTTCGCCGATCCCGCGCGTCCCGCCTCCTACGCCTCGGGGGGCCAGACCCAGATCGTCAAGGGTTCGGCAACGGCCGGGTCCGCCGCCTCGGCTTCGGCAGGGGCTCGGCCCGCGGCCTCGGCTTCAGCAGGGGCTCGGCCCGCCGCCTCGGCTTCAGCAGGGGCCGGATCCGCTGCCAAGCCCGACGCCGAGGCGAGCTCCCAGCCGGCTGGTTCGGCGAAGGAACGGCTGTTCGCCGAACCCGCGCGTCCCGCCTCCTACGCCTCGGGGGGCCAGACGCAGATCGACGACGCGCCTGGCGCGATCGAGAGCTTCCAGAACTACTTCTCGGACACCCTCCACCTCGCCCGCAACCAGTACACGCTGCAGCCGTTGAAGGTCGGTTCGACGGTCGTCGCGGGCACGATCCTCGGGAGGATCGGTGCCGGCACCCCCGCCTTGGCCCCGCACGTGCTGTTCATGATCCGACCGGCGGGTGCAGACGCGCCGCTGATCGACCCGAAGCCGATCCTCGACGGCTGGGAGCTGCTGCAGGCCACCTCGGTCTACCGTGCGGCGAACATCGACCCGTTCTTCGGCCCCGACGCGAAGAACCCCACGATCGGACAAGTACTGCTGATGAGCAAGGACCAGCTCGAGCAGGTCGTGCTGGAAGACCCGCACGTCAAGATCTATTCCTGCGGGAAACGCGACATCACCGCCGGACTGATCGACCGCCGGATCCTCGCGACGATCGAGTTCCTCTCCGCCTCGGGCCTTGATCCGACGATCTCCGGGCTCCAATGCGGCCAGAGCTCGGCCGACACCAGCACCCCGGGCGCAAACGCCGTCGCAACCGGGAACAGCATGGAGATCTCAGCGATCAACGGGACGCCGATCCAAGGCCACCAGGGCCCCGGCTCGATCGCCGACATCACGATCCGCCGCCTGCTCACCCTGCAAGGCTCGCTGCGCCCCGATCAGATCATCAGCCTGATGAGCTATACGGGCCAGACCAACACGCTCGCGCTGCCCGATCACTCCGACCGGATTCAGGTCGCGTTCACGCCACTGTTCGGAGAGAACAAGCGGCTCTCCCATCAGGCCAACAGCATCCTCAAGCCCAAGCAGTGGATCAAGTTGATCGATGCGATCAGCCAGATCGCCGAACCCACCATCCCCACCACCACCCTGAGCGCGTCCGGCAGCGGTTGACGGGTCGCCGACCGCGACGACTCCTCGCTTGCGCCCTTACCGCGCTCAGACCCCTCAGGCGCATCCAAGCGGCGCTCGACGCCCAATGCTCGGCGATCGGGCGACGATTACGACGTGACGACGGTCGCGGTCAACGCCAGTGCATGGAGCAGGGCGTCGATGTCTTGCACGATGTCGCCGCCCATCCGAACCGTGGCCTTGCCGTCGAGGGGCGTGAGACCCCGAGTGAGGATCGCGAGCTTGCCCCCGGCGGCGAGCGTGATGAGCGGGAGCTGGGCCACCGGGTGGACCTCGAGCGAGGAGCCGATGCAGAGCATCAGGTCGGCCCCCGCAGCGAGGTCCTCGGCGCGCGCGAGCGCGTCAACCGGCAGGTACTCGCCGAAGAGGACGACGTCGGGCTTCAGTGCCTCGCCGCAGTCGCAGCGGGGAACACGACGGTCGTCGTCCGCCTGGCGCGCCCGCACCTCCGGCAGCGGGTAGCGAGCACCGCACCGCAGGCACGACGAATGCGCGATCGTTCCGTGCACCTCGACCAGCTCGCGCGTTCCCGCTCGGGCGTGGAGTTGATCGATGTTCTGGGTGATCACCGCGTCGAGCAACCCGACGCGCTCGAGCGCCGCCAGTGCCCGGTGCGCTCGGTTGGGCAGCTTGTCCTCGAGCGTCGGAAGCGCTCCCCGTAGAAGCTCCAGAAGCGCTCCGGGTCGCGCCGGAAGACGTCAATGTGCGCGACAGCCATCGGATCGAGGTTCTCCCACAGCCCGGTGCCGGGAGAGCGGAAGTCGGGGATCCCCGACGGGACCGAGATCCCCGCGCCGGTGAGCGCGACAACCGCCCCGGCGGCGCGGATGAGAGCTGCGAGCGCCGCCGCCGGAGCGCCGCCTGGGTCCGCCGGAGCGGGACCCGAGCCGGCCATCACTTTCCCAGAAAGCGGGGCGTGCGCTTCTGCAGGAACGCCGCGATCCCCTCGCGCGCGTCGTCGGA
Source organism: Solirubrobacterales bacterium (assembly GCA_003165655.1). GTDB lineage: Bacteria > Actinomycetota > Thermoleophilia > Solirubrobacterales > Solirubrobacteraceae > Palsa-465. Next base: position 15,443 of record PMOY01000284.1, on the reverse strand, counting down.
GGCGAACACGGCAGCGAACGCCTCCTTCTCGGCCTCGATCCCGGCGTCGAGATCGCCGCTCGCCGACACGCGCTTGATCAGCTCAATGCTGAGCGGCGCCTGACCTGCGAGCTTGCGCGCCCACGCGAGCGCCGTGTCGAGCAGCTCATGGTCTGGGACGACACGATTGGCGAGGCCGAGCTCGTACGCCTCGCCGGCCGAGATCGCGTCGCCGATCAGGTTCATCTCCAGCGCCTTCGCCTCGCCGACGAGGCGTGGCAGCCGCTGGGTCCCACCAAAGCCGGGAATGATCCCGAGGTTGATCTCCGGTTGGCCGAAGATCGCGGAGTCGGCCGCGATCCGAATATCGCACGCCATCGCCAGCTCGCATCCGCCGCCGAATGCGGGTGCATTGACCGCGGCGATCGTGGCGATCGGCGAGCTCTCCATCGCCCGCAGCAAGCTGTGCATCCGGTCGAGCAAGTCCTTGCCGTCGGTCGCGCTCATCTTCGCAAAAGCCTTGATGTCGGCCCCGGCGCAGAACAGCATCGGATTGGCGGACGCGAACACGAGCGCCCGCACCTCCGCGCCGGCGACCTCGATCCACACCTTCTCCAGCGCTTCCACGACCCCCGGCGAGATCGAGTTCGCCGGTGGGCGGTCGAGCCACGCGATCGCGTAGTCGCCTCGTGTCTCGAGCTTGACCGGACCATCCTCCCAGCCGGCATCCGGCCGCGCGTAGGGAAAGAATCCCTGGCCTGACTTGACTCCGAGACGCCCCTGCGCCACCAGCCGACGGAGGATCGCCGGCGGCTCGAAGCTCTCTCCCCACTCTCGCTCGGCGCGTTCGAGGTTCGCCAGCACGTCGTCCAGGCCGATCTGGTCGGCGCGCGCGAACGGCGGCGGGATGATTCCCGCACCGGCCATCATCCCGAGATCGATGTCCTTGACGGTGGCGATGCCCTCCTCGAGGACGAGGCAGCTCTCGACGAGCGCCTTCAGGGCGAAGCGCTCGACGAGCTGCTCACCGTCCAGCTCAGCTGGCGTGCTCATAGAACCCCTTTCCGGTCTTGGCGCCGAGATCGCCGGCGGCGACGAGCTCCCGCATCCGCTGGTGCACGTAGAAGCGATCTCCGTAGGTCTCCGCGAGGTACTCGGCCACGTGGAGGACCGTGTCGAGTCCGAGCAGATCGGAGAGGAAGAAGGGGCCCATCGGCGCCGCCCCCCGCTCCTGGACGATCTTGTCCAGCTCCTCGATCGGGGTCCCCGTCTCCTCCTGCACGCGCCACAGCTCGGACACTCCCGAGTTGAGGATCCGGTTGACGACGAAACCTGGCGCCTCGCCGCAGCGGATCGCCGTCTTCCTGATCGCGGTGGCGAAGCTGACCGCGTCCTGAACCGTCTGCGGCGATGTCTCCTCCCCCTCGACCACCTCGATCAGCCGCATCACCGAAGCCGGGAAGAAGAAGTGGAAGCCGACGACCATGTCCGACCGGCTCGTCGCCTCCCCGATCTCGGTCACGGACAGGGACGAGGTGTTGGAGGCGAGGATGGCGTGGCCGGGAGTCACCTCGTCGAGCTCGGAAAACACGGCCTGCTTGATCGCCATCCGCTCGGGCACGGCCTCGATCACGAAGTCGACATCGCCGAACGCCGAGTAGTCCGTCGCCCCGGTGATCAGCGCAAGTCGGCGTTCGAGCGCGGCGGGTTCGAGCTTGCCTGCGTCGACTGCTCCCTGCCACAGCGAGCGGGCCTTCTCCAGCCCACGGTCGACGAGCTTCTCATCGACGTCCTTGAGCACGACCGGGATCTCGGCATTCGCGATCGTGTGCGCGATCTCGCCGCCCATTGTGCCTGCGCCGACCACGGCGGCTTTGAAGACGAACATGGCCTCTCGTTTCCGAAGCGGTTGGGACAGGAGTCTAGTGCTCGACCTGCCACGCGACGCTCGCGCGCATCCTCCCCGACACCGAGCAAGCGCCCCTCCACTCGCGGCTCTCGCCGCCGGCGAAGCGCGCGCCCACCGAGGCTCCGCCCGGTCCGTGCAGCATCACGGCGTCGATACAGTGGAGCGTATGAGCGAAAGGCTGTCGTACGTGGCAATCACCCCGGCACGCAACGAAGCGGAGCGGCTCCCGGGAATTGCATCGTGCATGATCGACCAGGTACTCCGTCCGCAAGAGTGGATCATCGTCGACAACGGGTCGACCGACGAGACGCTCGCGGTCGCCACCGAGCTGGCTGAGCAGCACAGCTGGATCACGGTGCTCGAAGTGGCCGGTGAGGCCGTCCCGACGCGAGGCGGTCCGGTCGTGCGCTCGTTCCATGCCGGGCTGGCCAAGCTCCGCGATCCTGCCGATATTGTCGTCAAGCTCGACGCCGACGTCTCCTTTGACTCCGATTACTTCTCTGTACTGCTCGAGGGATTCAGCCGGGATCCGTCGCTGGGCATCGCCGGAGGCACGAGCTTGGAGCGAGCACCGGACGGTTCATGGGCACCCAGTCGCCTTACCGCCAATCATGTCCGAGGTTCAGTTCGGGCGTACCGCTGGGCGTGTCTCCAGCAAGTGACGCCGCTCGAGGAGCGGATGGGCTGGGACGGAATCGACGAACTCAAAGCCCAGGTCCGGGGCTGGCGCACGAGGACCTTGGTCGATCTGAGCTATTACCACTACCGGGTGATGGGCGCGCGGGAGCATGGGTGGTTGAAGTGGTCCAGGCAGGGTGACATGGCCCACTTCATGGGCTACCGCGTCTCCTACCTTCTCGCGCGCACGGCGTACCACATGCGCCGAGAGCCGAACGCGGCCGCGATGCTCTGGGGCTTCGCGCTCGCAACGCTCAGGCGCAAGCCGCGCTGCTCGGAGAAGGCGGCGATCGCGCAACTACGTCAGCAGCAGAGCCTCCACGCGATGCCGACTCGCGTCCGGGAAAAGCTCGGGCTGACGGTCTGATCGGACGCATTCGTCTGGGCATGAGATCGGGTGCCTCGGCAGCGCCCGATTCGCCCGCCAGAGCACAGGTGGTCTCATCCGACGAGCACCTCGGCGCCTCGGTGTGGAGTGAGGACAAGCATGCTGCGGCGCGCGCGCTCCGCGTCGGGACGGACCGGCCGGAGCGCGAGGTCGCCCGCGGCGCGCAGCACCTCGCGCATCTCCATTTCGGCGAATGGGGCTCCGGCGCAGCGCCGGACGCCTCCCCCGAAAGGAATCCACGAAAGCGGATTCGGCGGCGGACCTTCGAGCCACCGCTCCGGCCGGAACGCGGAGGCCTCCGGCCAGAGGTCCTCCCGACGCAACGCGAGCCACAGGCAGGCGGCGACGTGGGCGCCGGCGGGCAGCGGCCGACCGGCGATCCGCACCGGCTCGAGGAGCCGGCGCGGGGCGATCGTCAGGGCGGGACGCACCCGCAGCACCTCCTTGACGACCGCGTCGAGATAGGCGGGGTCGCGCTCGCGCAGCCGCGCCTGCACGAAGGGGTGGCGCGCGAGCCGCTCGAACGCCCACGCCAGCGAGGCCGCCGAGCTGTCATGGCCGCCCACGAGCAGCGCGACGAGCTGATCGCGCAGGTGCCGGTCCGTCGGCGGGTTGCCGTCCTCGTCGCGCTGCTCGAGCAGCAGCGCGAGCATCGAGTCACCCTCGGGCCTATCGCCCCCTCGGCTTCCGGCCTCGTCTGAAGGGGCGCGGCCCAAGTCATCCTGCTGTTCGGCCTGCCGACGCGCCACGAGGTCGATCAGGAGGGCGTCGAAGCGCTCGACGGCGACGCGAAAGCGCCCCCACGGGCTCCGTGGCCCGAGGTCGCGCTGGACGAGCGCCATAGCGAGCATCCGCGGCATCGAGCGAACGCCGTCGAGCGTGTCCTCGACGGCGCCGCGCAGCTGCGTGGCCTCCTGCTCGCCACGGGCGCCGAAGACGACGCGCAGGACGATCTCCAAGGTCAGCTCCCGCATCCGCTCCAGCGCGGTGACGCGGCCGCTCCACGTGCTCAGTTCTCGTCGAGCGAGCTCGGCGACCATCGGCGTGAACGCGCGCATACGCTCCCCGTGAAACGGCGTCTGCATCAGCCGGCGCTCGCGCAGATGCTCTTCCCCGTCGAGCAAGAGGATCGAGTGCGGCCCGGCGAAGGGGCGCAGGAACTCCCAGCTCTGCCCGGCCGGCGCAATCGCCGGATCGAGGCGGAATACCTCGCGCACCGCGTCGGGGGCCGAGAAGAGCACCATCGGCCCGTCGGTCCAATACGTGCGGATCGTCACCGGATCGCCGAAACGGCGATGCACGCTCCGCAGGAACGCCCCCGGCCGCGTCATCCACGCGACCGTCTGCCAGGCAGCGGGCGCGCGCGGGCCGGGCGGCAGGTTCATGGTTGCGATCCTACGCGCTGACCCAGCCGCCCCGCCGGCGACCGAGTAGCGGCCCGGAACCTGAGCGTGCGGGCTACGATCGGTGCCCGTGGCTGATCGTGACACAGCGGCGCGGAACGCGGGCCCGCTGACGCGCGCGCCCTCGGCTGGTCTCGTCGTCGGTGCGATCGCCTCCGTGCAGTTCGGCTCTGCGCTTGCGGCGAAGCTGTTCGCGCGAGTGGGCCCCGACGGCGCCGTGTCGTTGCGCTTGGTATCGGCAAGCGTCGTCCTGCTCGCCGTGTGGCGACCGCGGCTGCGGGCACGGGCGAGGGGTGAGCTGGTGCTCGCGGGAGCGTTCGGCCTCGTGCTCGCCGGGATGAACCTCAGCTTCTATAACGCGCTCGATCGGATCCCGCTCGGGATCGCGGTGAGTATCGAGTTCCTGGGGCCGCTGGCGGTCGCCGTGGGCGGGTCGCGTCGGCGCATCGATCTCCTGTGGGTGGCGCTGGCAGCCGTCGGGATCCTCGCGCTGACGCACGGTGGGGCGCATCGCCTGAGCGGCCTCGGGGTGGCGTTTGCGCTCGTCGCCGCGTGTCTTTGGGGTGCCTACATCCTGCTCAACGCGCGCCTCGGGCGTGAGTTCGAGGGCGGCACGGGGCTCGCGCTGTCGATGTGCGTGGCGTCGGCAGCTGCGCTGCCGGCGGGCGTGATCGAGGGTGGTGCAAACCTGCTCGAACCTCGATCGTTGGCGCTCGGGGCCGCCGTCGGGATGCTCTCCTCGGCGATCCCGTACTCGTTCGAGCTCGAGGCGCTGCGCCGCATCGCCGTGAACGTGTTCGGGGTGCTGATGAGCCTCGAGCCGGCGATGGCTGCGCTTGCGGGTCTCCTTGTCTTGGGGCAGGGCCTGACCGCCCGCGCGCTCGTCGGGATCGCGCTCATCGTCCTCGCCTCGACGGGAGCGTCACTGCAAGCGCGCAATCCGCCAGTCGCGGTCTAGGCTGATCGCGCGGTTACCGCACCCCTTCGACTCGCCGGCCCTCCTCCAGGTAGACGCAGCGCTTGGCGCCAACAGCTTTCTTCACGCGGCGGCGCAGTGGACCGCTCAAGCGCGAGAACGCCTCGTCGAGCTCAACCAACCGGTACTCCACAATCTCCTCCGGCTGGAGCGTGATCGCGCTCAGCTCCTCGTCGGCGAAGACGCCGCAGTCGAACAGGAACCGCACCCCGCCCGGCCGGTCCGCACGCGACCGCAGGAAGTCGACGCAGATCAGCCGTCCGCGCTGCACCGTGAGCCCGCACTCCTCGAACGTCTCGCGCCGACATGCCTCCCATGGTGACTCGCCGTCGGCCTCGATCTGGCCGCCGGGGATCGTCCACCCCCGCTTGTAGCTCGGTCTCATGATCAGCAGCCGCCCGGATCGGTCGAAGATCATCGCCCCAGCCGAGCCCGCGATCCGCGGCACCTCGTAACCGGTCGGATCGACGAACGGCTCGGGCATCAGCCGGCTCGCGCTTTCTGGGCCGACGCGGCGAGTGAGTCCACCCCGACGGCGGAGCCCATCAGTGCTCCAGGAGCTCGGCGCGGATGGCCTCGACGCTCGCCACAACCGCATCGAGATGGGGAACCAGCCGGCCAGCCAGGCGCCCCCGCTCAGCCTCCCCCTCCGGCGTGATCTCGTAGAAGCGGCGTCCTCGTCGTCCCGGGAGCTCCCAATCACCGGCGACGGCCGCGCCCGGCCCGCCGACCGCGAGCCGCGCGTGCTCGATCGTGGCCGGCTGCAGGGCTTCACCTCGGCGGGCGGTGTGGGCTGGGAATTCCACGCAGGAGCGATTATCGCTCGCGCGCCGGACCCGGGAGGACTACGCTGCGAGCAGACGCTGATGCCAGAGACGCTTCCCGAGGAGATCCGGCCGTACACGAACATCTCCTCGAAGGCCTACGAGCATCCAGCCGATCGCGCCGCCACCGCAGCTCTGAAGGCGATCCCGATGCTCGACTCGCTCGTGCGCAGGCTGATCGAGTGGCGCTACGAGCGCGCGCTGCGTCAGTTCTACCTCGGCAACTCGATCAAGGTCGGCGAGCGACAGCTCGAAGAGCTGTGGCTATCTCACGTCGGCGTCTGCCGCGTCCTCGACATGCCGGCGTCCTACGACCTCTATGTGTCGACCAGCATGAACGACAACGCCGGCGTGATCGGCGCGGGCAATCCGATGGTGATCCTCGGCTCGGCGCTGTATCAGCAGCTCGACCCGGCCGAGCAGCGCGTCGTGCTCGCACACGAGGTCGGGCACATCCTCTCCGACCACGTGTTGTACCTCACCGCGCTCGACATTCTCTTGCGCGCCGGCGGCGGCCTCCCGTTTCTGCTCGGGCTCCCGTGGCGCGCGGTCAAGGCGGTGCTGCTCGAGTGGCGCCGCGCAACCGAGCTGAGCTCCGACCGCGCCGCCACGCTCGTGGTTCGCGATCCACGAATCGTGTGCCGAACGCTGATGGTGACCGCGGCAGGACTCCCGTCGGAACGGCTCGACCTGGACGCGTTTCTGCGGCAGGCGATGGAATACGAGAGCTGGGACGACCCGGCTGACCGCGTCCGCAGGTTCTTTCACGAGATCGGCGTCACCCACTCCTACGCCGTGCGGCGTGTCTCCGAGGTGATGAAGTGGGTCCGGACTGGGGACTACGACCGCATCGTCGGCGGCGACTACATTCGCCGCGACGACGAGCGCAACGTACGCGAGGAGGCCGGCGACGCGATGGAGTTCTATGCGGAGCGCTTCCGCTCGATGTTCCAAGAGGTGGGCGACAACGTAACCCGCCTGGGCGCGCAGATGGGTGGGATGGCGGAGCAGATGGCGGAGTGGGTGCGGGGGCGCGGCGGCGGCTCCGGGCCGCCCCCCGAGGACGCGGGGCCGTAGACGAAGGCTCCGCTGGTCGGGGGGTGCTCTGCAAGGCTGCGATGGCGACCGCCGCCTGGCGAGCACAGCGCGCCCGACGGCTACGCTGTGTGCCATGAGCAGGTCCGCCGCAGAGGCCCCAGAGCAGCACCGCGCTGCTCCCGCGTCGAACCCCGCGATCGTCGTCAGGGGCCTCGAGAAGTCATTCGGCGAGGTCCGCGCCGTGCGGGGCGTCGACTTCGAGGTGGAGACGGGTGAGGTGTTCGGGTTCCTCGGCCCGAACGGCGCCGGCAAGACGACCACGATCAACATGTGCTGCACGCTGACCACGCCTTCCGGCGGCACCGCGACGGTGGCCGGCCACGATGTCGTGCGCGAGCGCGACGACGTCCGGCGCAACATCGGGCTCGTCTTCCAGGAGACCACGCTCGACGGATACCTGACGGCCGAGCAGAACCTGCGCTTGCACGCCGAGCTCTACGGCGTGCAGTCCTCGCTGGTGCAGGCCCGGATGCGACAGGTGATGGAGATGGTCGGACTGTGGGAGCGCAAGGACTCCCCGGTGCGCACGTTCTCCGGAGGGATGAAGCGAAGGCTCGAGATCGCCCGCGGGCTGATGCACTCCCCGCGGGTGCTGTTCCTCGACGAGCCGACGATCGGGCTCGACCCCCAGACGCGACGCTCGATCTGGGACTACATCCGGACGCTCAAGGAGAGCGAGGAGATCACGATCTTCATGACGACGCACTACATGGATGAGGCGGAGTGGTGCGATCGGATCGCGATTATGGACCAGGGCGTGATCGTCGCGCTCGACTCGCCGGCGGCGCTCAAGGCCCAGGTCGGCGCCGATCGAATTCGAATCGAGACCGACGACGACGAGGCCGCGATCGCCGCGCTGCTCGAGAGATTCGAGATCGAGGCCGTGATCTCCGAGGGCGCGGTCACCTTCCGGATCCCGTCGGGTGAGGCATTCGTGCCGCGGCTGTTCGAGCAGCTCGGCGTTCCGATTCGCTCCGTCAGCGTCTCGCGCCCGACCCTGGACGATGTCTTCATGTCCCACACCGGCAGCTCGATCCGCGACGTCGAGGAGTCGGGCTCGTCGGATCGCAACAAGATCATGATGCAAGTGATGAGCGGAGGGGGGCGGCGGTGAGCACCACCATCGAACCCCGGTCAGCCGCCACCGCGGACCGCGGCGGTGCGCCATCCGAGATCGTCAGGGTGCACGTGCCCCAGCGCAGCTTCGCGAGCGAGCTGCGGGCGATCAAGATCGTCTGGAAGCGCGAGCTGATCCGCTACCGGAGCGACCGGATCCGGATCGCGACGACGCTCGTGCAGCCGCTGCTGTTTCTCTTCGTCCTCGGGTCGGGCCTGCAGACCCTCTCGGCGGCGAGCACTCACGGAGTCGACCTGAAGACATTCATCTACCCCGGCATCCTCTGCATCTCGGTGATGTTCACGGCGATGTTCTCGGCCGCGTCGATCGTCTGGGATCGCGAGTTTGGATTCCTGCGAGAGATGATGGTCGCGCCGGTGCGCCGCAGCTCGATCGTGATCGGTAAGTGCCTCGGCGGCGCGACCGTGGCGAGCTTCCAGGGCGTGATCGTGCTCTGCCTCGCGGGACTGGTCCACGTCCCCTACGCGCCGACCCTGATCTTAGGCGTGTTCGCGCTGCAGGTCCTGCTCGCGTTCGCGATCACCGCGTTCGGCGTCATGGTGGCCGCACGGATCACGCAGATGCAGTCGTTCATGGGCGTGATGCAGATGGTCGTGATGCCGATGTTCTTCATCTCCGGTGCGCTGTTCCCGGTGTCAGGCCTACCGGGTTGGCTGGCCGTGCTGAACCGGCTCGACCCGCTGACCTACGCGGTCGACCCAATGCGCCGGCTCGTCTTCTCCCACCTGCACATCAGTCCGATCGCCCGGCACATCCTCGACCCCGGCGTCACGTGGTGGAGCTGGCACGTTCCTGCGCTCCTCGAAGCTGGGATCGTCGTCGCGCTCGGTCTCGTCATGCTGGCGATCGCGATCTGGGAGTTCAGCGCGACCGACTGAGCAAGCGTTCACCACGCGGCCGGGGTCGGATCTCGCAGGCCGGCCAGAGGATCGCCGGACCGGGCTCTGACAAAGATCACCACGTGTCCGCCGCCTCAGCGACTACCGTGCCGGTGGATGGAGTTGAAGCTCGTATCTACTGCACACCAGGGGCGCGCTCGGCCGGGGCGGGACGACATGCAGCGAAGTGACGGGCTTGGGGCAGATCCGTCGTGGTCGGGAGGTCGAGCTCGGGGACCCTTAGCTTGACCGACGGGCGCGGCAGAATCCCAGGCGGAGCGGGGCGCGCCGCCTGGAATACCGCCCTCTGATGCGAGCGAGCTGACTGTGGATCAGATCTGCGAGCGCCCTCACACGGCAGCGGCCGCGGGCGCCTCGGCGCGGCGCGGCAGCAGTATCTCGCGGGCGATCACGAGCCGCTGGATCTGGGCGGTGCCTTCGTAGAGCTGGAGGATCTTCGCGTCCCGCATCAGCTTCTCGACGGGATAGTCCTTGATGAATCCGTAACCGCCGTACACCTGGACGGCATCGGTGGTGACCTCCATCGCGGAGTCGGCGGAGAAGCGTTTCGCGTGCGAGGACTCGAGCGTGTTGCGCTTGCCCTGATCGAGCAGCACCGCCGAGTTCCAGGTCGCGAGACGCGACATGTGCACCTTGGTCGACATGTCGGCGATCATGAACTGGATCGCCTGGTGCATCGCGATCGGAACCCCGAACTGCACGCGCTGCTTGGAGTACTCGACGGCGAACTCCATCGCCGCGCGGGCGACACCGGTGGCCATCGCAGCGACGCCCGGGCGGGTGCGGTCGAGCGTCATCATGGCGATCTTGAAGCCCTTGTTCTCCTCGCCGACGAGGTGGTTGAGGGGGATCTCGACGTCGTTGAAGGAGACGGTCGCGGTGTTCGAGGCCCGCTGGCCCATCTTGTCTTCCTTCTTGTCGACGATGACGCCGGCATCGCGGGGGACGATGAAGCAGGAGATGCCGCGGTGGCCGGCCTCCTTGTCGGTCTTGGCGTACACCGTGTACCAGTTGGCGTAACTGCCGTTGGTGATGAAGCACTTGGATCCGTTGATGACCCACTTGTCGCCCTTGCGGACGGCGTTGGTCTTCATTCCTGAGACATCCGAGCCGGCATCCGGCTCGGTGAGGCAGAACGAGGCGAGCAGCGGAGCCTCGCTCAAGCGACCGAGGTACTCCTTCTTGAGCTCCTCGGAGGCCGCGAGGGCGATCGGGGCTGTGGCGAGGCCATTGCACGAGAGCGAGGTCCCGATGCCCGAGCAGCCCCAGGCGATCTCCTCCTCGATCACGCAGCCGTCGAGATAGGTGAGTCCCGGACCGCCGTACTCCTCGGGCAGATGGCCGTTCATCAGCCCAAGCTCCCAGGCCTTGTCGATGATCTCCTGCGGCCAGGTGCCGTCCTTGTCGTAGTCCCAGGCGACCGGCCGTATCTCCTTCTCGGCGAAGTCGTGCGCGAGCTCGCGCATGTTCCTCTGCTCGTCGGTGAGCGTGAAATCGACCACGGTTGATAGCTCCTTGAAAGTGGTTCTAACGATGCTGTCGCGTCCACCGCGGCTCGAGCGATGGAGCCGAGCCGGGCCTCTGCCTCAAGTAGATTGACTAGTCAGTCAACGTCCTTCCGGTAGGGTACCCGATCGTGCCAAGACCGCAAACGCGTCGGGCGAGAACCGCCCGGCAAGGCGTCCATCTGACGGCGCGATCCGTGTCAGACATCGACGCGGCTGCGCCCGCTCAGCTGAGCGGGCCGGCCTGAGCATGGCCGATCTGCGTCGCTTCGAGCTCGACGAGCTGATCATCCGTCCGGGGACCTACTTCAACCCTCAGACCGAGATCCTGATCGTCGTCGACGACTCCCCCGAGCTCAACGGGGAGATCTTCACGATGGAGGAGTTCGAGGGCGCCGACTGGGTCCTGATCTCGGACGAGATCGCTGTCGACGAGCACCAGCGCGACGAGCTGCTCGAGGCGTTCCAGATCCGCCATCACCCAAGCGGGATGGCGGCGATCACCGAGGACGACGACGAGGACGACGACGACGACGAGGACGAGGACGATGAGCCTGACGAGCTCGAGGAGGATCACCCGGAGGTCGAGCGGGACTAGCGCCGACCTCGCGGGCTCGCGTGTACCCCACCGCGCTCGCCGCACGACTGACCCCCTCGTCGGATGACGTATCTGCAAGATCTTCCTCAACCGTGACCGCGAAGCCGCGCCGGGCGTAGCATTGGCGCGGTGCGTAGGCGCCCGTCCGGCCCGCTCGTCGCGGTCGCCTGCATCGTCGGCATGCTCGGTGGTGCATCGACCGCTGCCGCCACCCCCGTGCTCGTGCTCGTTCGCGGGCGTGCCGTCGTGCGACAGAACCCGTTCCTGCCGAGCGCCGCGCTCGCTCCCGTGCCGTCGAAGGCTCCGACTCGATCGCGCACTCCGGCGCTCCGGCGCGGCGCGCGGGAGCGCACGGGTTCTGTCGCCCATGCGGCCGCCAGCCAGGTCACGATCGCCTCGACGCTCAAGAAGCTCTATGCCAGAAAGGAGATCGATCTCTCCGAGTACCGCACTTACCGCGCCAATGTCGAAGCCGCGATCCGGACCGCAGCCCGGCTCAGGGGAACGCGCGCGGTGCAGCTGTACAGCGTCCTCACCAACATGCACGACATCGCGGTGGCGGGCGAGCTGACGCCGTCGCGTCTGCCCGCGCTGTTCCTCACGCTCGACAGCAACCGCCAGTGGTGGTCGACCGGTCCGCTGCTCGCGTCCGGTGAGCGCGTCCAGTTCGCAGGCTCGGAGCTCGTCTGGGAGTACTACCCGGGCCAGGGAATCGAGCTTCAGGTGCTCGGGAGCTTTGGTGAGGCCGATGGGCTCTATACCGGCGGACCTGCGGATTATCCCCAGCTCGGCCAGCTGATGTCGGAGCTGATACCGCTGGCGGTGAATCGCGCCGGTGGCCTGGCCTGGGAGTATTACTTCACGTTCGACGGTGGCCGTCCACCGTGGGTGAGTGCCATGGCTCAGGGGACCGCGCTGGAAGCCCTGACGCGCGCCTACGAGGCGTTCAAGGAGCCGTCGTACCTCGCGGTCGCCGCACAGGCGCTGCCGCTCTTCGCCGCCCACCCCCCAGCCGGGGTGGGAATCACGACGCCGCTCGGCGCGCGCTATCTCCAATACTCCTTCGCCCCCGGCGTGGCGATCATCAACGCATTCCTGCAGACGCTGATCGGTCTCTATGACTACGCGCAGGTGAGTGGCAGCACAGTGGCGGCGGATCTGTTCAACGCCGGCAACGCCGAGGCGCTCGCCGAAGTCCCCGAATACAACACCGGCGCCTGGTCGCTCTATCAGCCCGGTCTGGAGGACCCCCTCAGCTATCACGAGCTCGTCACCGGATTCCTCCAGGAGCTCTGCTCGCGGACGGCGGCGAGCGTGTATTGCACGACCGCGCAGGATTTCCAGAATGACCTGACGACACCCCCGGCGCTGACGCTGAGCACTCATCACACGCGCGTCGGCGTTCGAACCTACGTCCACTTCACGCTCTCGAAGGAGTCGCACGTCGGGATCGTTGTCGCCTTCAACGGCGCGACGATCTTTCTCACCAGCGCCGAATTCGCCTATGGGAGCAACGCGTTCGCGATCCCAACGCCGCGGAAGGCCGGCACCTACACGGTGCAACTCGCCGCGACCGACCTGGCCGGCAACTTCAACCGAATCGTCGGAACCGTCCAGGTCGCCCGCGCCGCCAAGCGGCGGGGGCGCGAGCCCGGCGCCTGACTCGGACGCGCTGGGGGCGGTAGCGCGAGCCCGGCGGCGGGCCGCATCGGGAGATAGCACCCTCGTAGACTCGCGTCACCAAATGGGGCCGCGCACGATCCTCTACACGGGCAAGGGCGGAGTCGGTAAGACGTCGGTCGCCGCGTGTACTGCGCGGCGCACCGCGCGCGACGGCCTACGGACGCTCGTCATCTCCACCGATCCCGCCCACAGCCTGTCCGATTCCCTTGAGGCGGAGCTGGGAGCTGAGCCCGTCGAGGTTGGAGAGCGGCTCTGGGGTCAAGAGGTCAAGGCCCAGGACGAGATGGAGCGTCACTGGTCGGGCGTGCAGGATTGGCTCGGCGAGCTGTTCGTGGAGCGCGGAGTCGACCGCATCTCAGCCGAGGAGCTGAGCGTCCCGCCCGGTATGGACGAGCTGTTTTCGTTGCTGCGGCTTCAGGCCCACCACGCATCCGGCAATTGGGATGTGATCGTCGTCGATTGCGCGCCGACCGGCGAGACGCTACGACTCTTGTCGTTCCCCGACATCGCGCGGTGGTGGATCGAGAAGGTGTTCCCGAAGGAGCGCCAGATCCTCGCCGCCGCGGGGCCGATCGCGCGCTCGCTGCTCGACATCCCGCTGCCGACGGAGGCTGTGTTCGCCGACATCCAGCGACTGTCGCAGAGCTTGATCGCGATGAACCAGATCCTCCGCGACCGCGAGCGGTCGACGATCCGCCTGGTCATGAACCCGGACAAGATGGTGATCGGGGAGGCGATGCGGACGTTCACCTACCTGAACCTCTACGGCTATTTGACCGACGCCGTGATCGTCAACCGCGTGTTCCCCGAGGAGGTAGGCAGTTACTTTGCCCGCTGGCGGACCCTTCAGGAGGAGCATCTCGAGCTCGTCACGTCGGCGTTCGCGCCGGTGCCGGTGCTGCGGGCGCCGTACTTCGAGCAGGAGGTGGCGGGGGCGGAGATGCTCGATCGACTTGGGTGCGAGCTGTTCGAAAAGCACGATCCGGAGGCGGTCCTGCATGCTGCGATCACGCAGGAGCTCACGGTCTCCGAGACCGGTGCTCGGCTCCGACTGTCGCTGCCCTTCGCCCGTAAAGGCGATGTCACACTGAAGAAGGTCGGCCTCGAACTGGTCGTCCGCGTCGACGGACAGAAGCGAACTATCATCCTCCCCCCCGCGCTCGCCGCCTTCCGTCCCAGCGAGGCCACGTTCGAGGCAGGCGCGCTCGAGGTGACCTTCGATGGCGAGCAACGATCCTCCTCCTCCCGGCGCGGCTGAGGACCCCACCGGCGCGGTGCGGGCCGAGTCCCGGCGCGCCGAGCCCCCCGAGGATGCTCTGAGGCGGTTCGAGGAGCGGCTCGACCGCGCCTCGGGCGCGGCCGAGCGCCTGATCGCCGACGCGACCGCGGAATCGGCGGCACGCGCCGGGAGGGCGTTCCGGCGCCCGCCTCCGGCCGGCTGGCAAGCGCCGGAGAGCCAGAAAGGATCCGGTCAAGGCGCGGATGCGGAGCTCCTCGCGCATCTCGTCGAGGCGCTGCGTGAGCTCGTTCCGCCGGATCTGCAGCGGCGTCTCGCGGAGGCAGTGAGAGAGCTGCTGCTCGCCGTCAGAGCCTTGATCAACTGGTATCTGGAGCGCCTCGAGCGCCGTCGGGACGAGCCCGCCGAGGTCCAGGACATACCGATCCGCTGGGAGTGACGGCGGAGTTCGGCGCGTTCGAGTCCAGGCGGGCCCGGCGTACAATCGCGGTGTGTCCCGTAGCTGGATTCTCACGGCCGGCGACGTGGGCGCGCACGTATGAGCGGCCACGACACGGCCAGCCTCGCGACGAAGCGGGCCGGTTCGGGAATCGCGCGCTTAGGGCGTGCTTGGCGGGCCCTGCCGCCTGAACGGCGTCTGGCGGCGAGCGCATCGCTCGGGCTGTTCGCGACCCTGTTCCTGCCGTGGTACCAGGAGACTGGCCTCGTGAGCGGAACCAAGGATCCCCACACGACGACCGCGTCGCTGACCGGATGGGCGGCGTTCTCGTGGGTCGAAGCCGCCGTTCTGCTTGTTGCCGTCAGTGTCCTGGCGCTGCTCTTTCTGCGTGCGGAGGGCCGGGCTTTCCACCTACCGGGCGGCGACGGCGTGATCGTNNCTGCTCGTGATCTGGCGGATCTTCGACAAGCAGGGCATGACCGTTCGCGGTCAGTTCGCAACCACGTCGGGAATTGAGTGGGGCATCTTCACCGCGCTGGGCGTCGCGGGAGTGCTCACCTACGCGGGCTCGCGGATCCGGGCCGCGCATCTGCCGGAGCCCCTGCTCCCGGGCGAGCAGGCGGACACCGACGGTCCGAACGAACGGCGGCGAGACGCGTCGGCCGTGAGCCGCCGGAGCGCGGCGGGCG
>PMOY01000245.1 GCA_003165655.1 Solirubrobacterales bacterium | reverse complement strand
TGGGACGAGCCCAACTACGGCTACCAGCTGGCGCCGCAGGCGATCCGAGGCGTCGAGGTCGCGCCGAAGCTCTACCGCGGGCTGCTCGACGACGCCTGGTCGGCGCTTCGCTCGACCGGCCACGCCGGTAACACGATCCTCATCGGGGAGACGGCGCCGCGTGGCGCCAACACGCCCGGGGTCGCGAACGGGATGGTCCCGCTGCGCTTCCTGCGTGCCCTCTACTGCGTGAGCTCGAGCTACCAGGAGCTCCGCGGCAGCGCGGCCGCGGCGCGCGGGTGCCCGACCACGGCCGCCGCCTCGAGACGGTTCCGGGCCGCCAACCCGGCGCTCTTCCAGGCCTCCGGCTTCGCCGCGCATCCGTACACCTCCGGGCAGGAGTCATCGCCGATCCTTCCGCCGCCCTCGAATGAGCCCGACTACGCGGGACTCACCGATATTCCCAAGCTCGAGCGCACGCTCGACCGTCTCAACGCGACCTACGGCTCGCATACGAAGTTTCCCATCTACAGCACCGAGTTCGGCTTCCAGACCAACCCGCCGAAGTCGACGTGCGAGTGCGTCTTCCTGAGCCCCGCGACCGCCGCCTACTACATGAACTGGTCCGAGTACATCATGTGGAGCAATCCTCGGGTTCGCTCGTACGCCCAATACCTGCTCTACGACGCGCCGGTGCCTGGTCACCCGAACGAGAGCGGGTTCTCGAGCGGCCTGCTGTTCGGGAATGGCACGGCCAAGGCCGGTTACGCGGCGTTCCGGCTGCCGCTCTACCTGCCGGTTACCTCGACCAAGCCCGGGCGGCGGCTCGACGTGTGGGGCGACGTCCGGCCGGCCGGCTTCGCCAAGCACGACACGGGCTCCGCGCAGCAGGTCGCGATCCAGTTCCAGCCCGCGTCCGGGGGTGGCTTCACGACGCTGGGCACGGTCACGATCACGAACTCCGAGGGCTACTTCGAGGTTCCCATGACGTTCCCGTCGAGCGGATCGGTGAGACTGCAGTGGATCTACCCCTCGGCGTTCGCCTTCCTGGCACCCTATGCCTTGCCGACCATCACCAGCCGTACGCAGAAGATCACGATCAGCTAGCCGGCATCCGCCGCCCGTTCGCGGGTCGAGGACGCCGAATCAAGGATACTTCTGCGATGTCGGCGTCCGCCCTCGTGTCCAGGCTCGAGGCCCTCTGCGGGACGAACTATGTCCTGACGCACCCGCACGCGCTGTCGACCTACGCCTCTGACGGGCTGGCCCAATATCACCAGACGCCGCTTGCCGTGGCGCGGCCCGGCACTGCGGAGGAGGTCCACGCCGTCGTCCTGGCGTGCTTCGAGGCCGGCGTCCCGTGGGTCGCGCGTGGCGCCGGCACCGGGCTCTCCGGTGGCGCGCTGCCCGTCGCCGAGGGCGTCCTCATCGCCCTCTCGCGCCTGCGACGGATTCTTGCGGTCGACCTCGACGACGGCTGCATCGTCGTCGAGCCCGGCGTCACCAACCTGGCGATCTCGCGCGCCGTCTCCCCGACGCATTTCTACCCGCCCGACCCCTCGAGCCAGATCGTCTGCTCGATCGGAGGCAACGTGGCCGAGAACTCGGGCGGTGCGCATTGCTTCAAGTACGGCTTCACGACGAACTACGTGATCGGCCTCGAGGTCGTGCTCAGCGACGGCACGGTGATCGAGCTCGATCGTGACGCCCCGGGGTACGACCTGCTCGGAGCGTTCGTGGGCTCCGAGGGCACGCTCGGCGTGGCGACGCGGATCAGGTTGCGGGTCGTGCCGGTGCCGGAGAGCGTGCGGACGCTGGTCGCGTTCTTCGAGGACACCTCCGCGGCGGGCGATGCCGTCACCGCGATCGTCAGCGCGGGGATCGTGCCCGGGGCGATCGAGATGATGGACAGGCTCTCGATCAAAGCCGCCGAGCAGGCCACCCACGCCGGCTATCGTCTTGACGCCGGGGCGGCGCTGATCGTCGAGCTCGACGGCCCCCACGATGAATGCACGGCACGGTTCGAGCACGTGATGACGCTGTGTAGCGAAGCCGGCGCGCGCGACGTCCGCGTCGCGCAGAGCGAGGAGGAGCGCGCACTGATCTGGAAGACACGTAAGGCGGCGTTCGCCGCGATGGGACGAATCGCGCCCGCCTACTATGTCCAGGACGGCGTGATCCCCCGGACGCGACTGTCCGAGGTGCTGGGAAAGATCGACGAGCTCGCGACGGAGTACGGGCTTCAGGTAGCGAACGTGTTCCACGCCGGGGACGGGAACCTGCACCCGCTCGTCTGCTATGACGACGCACGCGACGGCGAGCCCGAGCGCGCGGAGGAGCTCGCGGGCCTGATCGTCAAGGCGTGCGTGGATTTCGGCGGGTCGATCACCGGCGAGCACGGCGTCGGCATCGACAAGAAGCGCTATATGCCCGACATGTTCGCCGAGCCCGACCTCGAGGCCTTTCAGCGACTGCGGTGCGCATTCGACCCGCACGGGCTGGCCAACCCCGGCAAGGTGATGCCTACGCCACGCCTGTGCGGCGAGGTGCCCGGCCCCTACCGCGAGCACCCGCTCGAGCGGGCGGGTGTGGCGGAGCGATTCTGAAGGGGTGCTCGGCCATCCTCGACGCGCGACCCGCCAATTTCGCCGCCGCAGCCTCGCTGCTGGCGCGCGCGTCGGCCGACGGCCACACCGTCCGCCTGCGCGGTGGCGGCACCAAGCTCGAGTGGGGAGCGCCCCGACCCGAGTCGCGGATCGAGCTGTGCACCGGACGGCTCTCGCACATCGTCGAGCACAACACCGGCGATCTGACCGCCGTCCTCGAGGCCGGCGTACGGCTCGCGGACGCCCAGGAGCGCTTCGCCACCTCCGGCCAGATGCTCGCGCTCGACCCTCCGCTCGCGACCGCCGGCTCGTCAGACCCTGGGGCGACAATCGGCGGGATCGTGGCCACTGCCGACTCGGGACCGCTGCGTCACCGCTACGGCGCTCCGCGCGATCTCGTCATCGGGATGACCGTCGCGCTCGGCGACGGCACGATCGCCACGTCGGGCGGCAAGGTGATCAAGAACGTCGCCGGCTACGACCTTGCAAAGCTCTTCGCCGGCTCGTTCGGGACGCTCGGGCTGATTCTTTCGGTGAACGTGCGACTGCATCCGAAGCCCTTCGGCACCGCCACGGCGCTCGGCGCGAGCAGCGACCCGGTGGCGCTCGCGGCGGCTGCGCGGGCGCTCGCCGCCGCCCCGCTCGAGCTCGACGCACTCGACATCGCCTGGCGGGCTGGACGCGGGGGTGTCCTCGCCCGGTGCTGCGGCTTGGATCCGGTGAAGCGCGCGCAGCGGATCGCGCGGATGCTCCACGATGCCGGCCTCGAGGACGTCGACGCCACCGAGGCGGACGACGCGCTGTGGGAGCGCCAGCGCACCGGGCAGCGCTCCCAAGACGGCGTGCTCGTCAGGGTGTCCGCCCGGCCGGGCGTGCTCGCTGACGTGCTCCGGGCCGCCGAGCTCTGCGGCGGGACCGTCGTGGGGCGGGCCGCGCTCGGCGTGAGCTACGTCGAGGTCGACCCCCCCGCGCTCGAGCAGGTGCTCGCCTCGCTCCCGACCGGCGCCCGCGGCGTGGTTCTCGACGCGCCGGCCGAGGTGCGGTCGGTGATCGACCCCTGGGGCGTGCAGGAGGGACCGGCGCTCGAGCTCATGCGGCGGATCAAGACGCGCTTCGACCCCGCCGGGGCATGCAATCCACGCGTGTTCGTGGGGGGCATCTGAGATGGCCGGGTTCGACGCCCACCGACCGCCCGAGCAGTCGATCGTCGACGACTGCGTCCACTGCGGCTTCTGCCTCGACAGCTGCCCGACGTACGCGCTGTGGGCCGACGAAGCGGATTCGCCGCGCGGGCGGATCGTCCTGATCGCCGAGGCGCTCGCCGACGGCGGTGATCTGTCGGACGAGATGGTGACCCATTTCGATCGCTGCCTCGGCTGCATGGCGTGCGTGAGCGCCTGTCCGTCGGGGGTTGCGTATGACCGCTTGATCGAGCGCGTGCGGCCGCAGGTCGAGCGCCATCACGCCCGTCCCCTCGCCGAACGCGCCTTCCGGCGGCTGCTGTTCGAGACCCTCCCCCACCCCCGCCGGATGCGCGGGCTCGCGCCGCTGCTCGCGGCGACCCGCAGGATGCCGCTCGAGCGGCTCGACGAACGACTGGCTATGGTCGCGAAGGTCGCGCCCCGGGCGCGGACGCACGACGTGCTGAGGACGCGCCTGCCCACACGCATCTCGCCCTCCGGACAGCCGCGCGCTCGGGTCGGTCTCCTGCTCGGCTGCGTCGAGCGCGTGTTCTTCGCGGATGTGCACCGGGCGACGATCCGGACGCTCGTCGCCGAGGGGTTCGAGGTGCTCGCCCCGCGCGCACCCGATTGCTGCGGCGCGCTCGAACTGCACTCCGGAGAGGAGGATGCCGGGATCGCACGCGCCCGTGAGACGATCGCCGCGTTCTCCGGTGTCGACTACGTCGTGACGAGCGCCGCCGGCTGCGGTTCGGCGATGAAAGGGTACGGCGAGCTGATCGATGAGGCGTCTGCGCGCCTGTTCTCGGCCAAGGTCCGCGACGTCTGCGAGCTGCTCGCGAACGAGGAGACGAGGACGCCGCGCGGGCCGGTGGCGCTCCGCGTCGCCTACCACGACGCCTGCCACCTCGCTCACGCACAGGGCATCCGCGAGCAGCCTCGCGCGCTGCTGCGCGCGATTCCCGAGCTGGCGCTGCTCGAGGTGAGGCGGGAGCCTGAGGTCTGCTGCGGCTCGGCCGGGATCTATAACCTCGTGGCCCCGGAGGCGGCCGCCGAGCTCGGCGCCCGCAAGGCACGCAGCCTGCTCGAGACCGGCGCTGACGCGATCGCCGCCGGCAACCCGGGGTGCGCCGCACAGCTCGATCTGCACCTGCGCGAGGCCGGTCACCCGCTCCCGATCCACCATCCGATCGAGCTCGTCTGGCGCTCGATCGCGGCGGCTCGATGAGCCCCTGGGGTTCGCGACGCCGAGCGCCTGCGCTACGGTCGTGCAGGTGAGAAGGGGGAGACTCCGGGTGGCTCTGCTCGTCGTACCCGCGCTCGTCGCGGTGGGCTGCGGCAGCTCCAGCTCGACGCCGACGGCGGCGTCGGTGCCGGTCATCGCGACGACCTCGACGCCGCCGGTCACGAGCACCCCGCCGCCCACCACGGCAACCACGCCGGTGCCCAGACCACCGCACAAGACCGCCACGACGACGAGATCGACCGCGACCACGACGACGCCGGTGAAGACGACCGCGACCACCCCCGTGACCACGCCCGCTGCGCCCGCGCCAACGGGATTGAACGCGGCCACCGGATACGGGTCCTACGACGACTGTCAGGGCACATGCAGCGGCGGTGTGCCCTCCTCGCTGCGCGGCGCGCTGCATCTCCCGGGCCCCGGCGCCGGCGGCGCGTGTCCCGTGTCCGGCGCCGCCTCCGCCGTCAGCTATGCCGGGCCGGCCGTCGGATCAGGGCCCGTGTACGCGGCGCAGTCGAGCCCCCTCGCGATCACGAGCTTCATCGACAGCTCGTGGGACGGCGCGAGCGTGACCTGGCTCGCCGCGCCGGGCTACTCGGGCCCGGTGTTGATCCGCGGCGGCGAGCTCGGCGGCTCGGGCTCGGTCGGGTTCGGCGAGGGCCACATCCCCGAGGACGAGCTCCAGCTCCTCACCGCCTCGACGAAATCGGCCGGTGAGCCGCCCGGCGCTCGCGAGTGGCCCTCGTTCACCCGCGTGCGCTCCGCCGGCTGCTATGCCTACCAGGTCGACGGGACGAACTTCAGCGAAGTGATCGTGTTCCAGGCGACGGGGTAGGGGCCGTGATCGGTCACGGGTTCCTGCTCGGGGCCGCCGGCCGGCATCCGGCGGCGGCTACGCGTACATCGCCTCGATCTCGGCGTCGTACTTCTCGGCGATCGGCCGGCGCTTGAGCTTCATCGTCGGCGTCAGCTCGTCGCCGCCCGGGACCCAGTCGCCGGGCACGATCGTGAACTTCTTGATCTGCTCGACGCGGGCAAGGTGTCGGTTCCCAGCGTCCACGCCCTCCTGAACGGCCTCGATCACTTTCGGCTCGGTGGCGAGCCGCTCGAGCGTCGCCTCTGCGATTCCGCGTTGTGCCGCCCACTGCGGCGCGAAGTCGGAATCGAGCACGAGCAGCGCGGTGTTGTAGGGGCGGCGATCGCCGATGACCATGGCCTGTCCGATCAGGGGGCTGGCAGACTTGAGCTCCCCCTCGATGTTGGCCGGGGACATGTTCTTGCCGGCCGCGTTGATGATGATCTCCTTCTTGCGGTCGACGATCGTCAGATAGCCGTCGTCGTCGAGCGTGCCGATGTCGCCGGTATGGAGCCATCCGTCGGCGTCGATCGCCTCGGCCGTGCTCACGGGGTCGTTGCGGTAGCCGAGCATCACGCACCCGCTGCGAATGAGGAGCTCGCCGTCATCGGCCAGCTGGATCTCGACGCCCGGCGCGGCGGGACCGACGGTCCCGATGCGCACCGCGCCCGGCCGGTTCACCGTCCCCAGGCCGCACGTCTCCGACATGCCCCACAGCTCGGCGAGCTCGATCCCGAGGGCGTGGAAGAACTCGAGCACGTCGACTGGGGTCGGGGCCGCACCGACGTGCACGGCCACCACTCGATCGAGCCCCAGCATCGTCCGCAGCTTCGAGAAGAACTCCTCGTCGGCGCGGGCCACCTGCGCCTCGAGCTCCTGAGGAACGGGCTCGCCACGCTGCCGCAATCGGACGCGTTGGATCGCCGCCGCGAGCGCCTCGGTCAGGGGACGGGCCTCCTCCGCGGGGCGCTGCGCCTGCATCGCCTCGAGTCCGGCCTTCAGCTTCTCCCAGATCCGCGGCACCGCGAAGAACCATGTTGGACGTACCTGAGGCAGGTAGGAGAGCACATCGCGCGGGTTCGGCACGCACGTCACGGTGGCGGCGTAGACGATCGGGATGTAGTGATGCGCGTTGCGCTCGGCGATGTGCGCCGAGGGCAGCCACGAGACGACACGCGCACCCGGCTTGAGCTCGACGATCTCCTCGATCGCCTGGGCCGTGAACATGATGTTGTGGTGGGAGAGCTGGACCCCTTTGGGGGGGCCCGTCGTACCTGAGGTGTAGATCAGCGTAAGCACATCGTCCGGCGCCACCGCCGCCGCCGCCGCGGCACCGTCGAATTCCGGGTTCGATCCCTCGACGTCCGCGAGCGAGATCGTCCCCGCCGGCGCATCGCCGTCGACGACGATCACGTGCTCGAGCGCGGGTAGGTTCGTGCGCGCCTCGAGCATGACGGGAAGGAAGGCCTGCTCGACGATAGCGAGCCTCGCGCCGGAATCGGTGACCAGGTACTCGATCTCCTCAGCGGGGTAGGTCACGTAGATCGAGAACGGCGTCGCGCCGACTGTGACTGCGGCGAGGTCCACGATGTGGAACTCGGGGCGGTTGCCGAGCATGATGGCGACGGTGTCGCCCGGGCCGACGCCGAGCTTGGCGAGCCCACCGGCGACCGCGTCGACGCGCTCGAGCAGCTCCGCCCAGGTCAGCGAGACGGAGTCGTCGGGGGTCCGCACGGCGACGATCTCCGGGTTGTTCGCGGCGGTGCGGCGCAGCGCCTCGGTCAGGGTCGGTGCGTCGACCGCGCGTCCGGCAGCCGCTGTGAGGGTCCCGCTCTCCATCCTCGCCTCCATGATCGTCTCCTCAGGCCGACACGAACGCTATCGCAGGGCAACGCGCGGGCCGCTAATGCACCGAGAAACCCTTGCCGGTCAAGGTCGAGATGTCGTTGTGCAACCCGACCAGGAAGAGCATGAGGATGAGGACGAACCCGACAACCCCGGCGCGCTCCATGACCGAGAAGGGGATCNNCCGTCGAGCGGCAGGAACGGGAATAGGTTGATGATCGCGAGCGAGAGCGAAATCACGCCGAGCACGTAGAGCGCCTCGGGCGCGCCCACGGCGACGGCCTGCTGGGTGATGTCGGCGACGCCGACGATCCCGTGCAGCTGACTCCGGACCTTGGGCTCGAAGATCTTCGCGATCGTGCTGACCGTCTCATGCGTGACGTACCACATCTGGCTGACGCCCTGACCGGCCGCTCCGAGCGCGCCGTACGAGCGGATCTCGATCGCGAAGCCAAAGCCGATCCGGGTCCGTTTCAGGCTCGGGGCGTACCGCGGGTAGATCGAGAATGACTCGAGCCTGCCGTCGCGGCGGACGACGATGCTCACCGGTGTGGTTGCCTGGCATCCCGACGTCGGCGCCTCGGCGCAATGGTGGCTCGAGATCTCCTTAGCTATCTGGGCGACGGTCAGCCCCCGCTTGCCGTCGACCGAGACGATCTCGTCTCCGGCTTTCAGATACCCCGACGCCGGCGGCACCAGTGATCCCGTGGCGACAGTGCGCAACGACACGTATTGGCCATGGCTTGTCACCGGCAGTCCCTGGGACAGGACGACCCCGCTGAGAAGCACGAACGCGATCAGCAGGTTCATCGCGGGCCCGGCGAGAATCACGACGACCCGCTTCCACACCGGCTGGCGGTAGTACGCTCGGTCGACGATCTCCTCGGGGATCTCCTCGTTCGGGTTCATCCCGGTGATCTTCACGTAGCCGCCGAGCGGGATCGGACCGATGCCGTACTCGGTCTCGCCGCGGCGGAACTTGACCAGCATGGGCCCGAAGAACAGCGAGAAGCGTTCGACGCGCATGCCGACCGCCTTCGCGGCCAGGAAGTGGCCGAACTCGTGGAGGATGATCAGGGCGGCGAAGCCGGCGAACGCGAGCAGGTAGGACAACACGTCTAGTGTGCCAAGGCGGGCGCGTCGCTCGCGGCGATCGTCGGACGCGGCGACATGACGCCGTCGACCTGGGCGCTCAGGCCGTCGTGCGCGCGTTCACGAGCTCGGAGGCGATCCGTCTCGCCTGGCCGTCGGCGGCCGCCAGCGAATCGAACGAGTGCACCGTGGACGCCGGGAGACTTTCGAGCGTCTCCTCGATCACGCTGGCGATCTCGAGGAAGCGCAGGCGTCCGGAGAGAAACGCGTGCACGGCGACCTCGTTGGCGGCGTTGAGCGTGCACGGCGCCGTGCCTGCGGCTCGAGCCGCTTCGCG
The DNA here is from genome assembly GCA_003165655.1 of Solirubrobacterales bacterium. GTDB lineage: Bacteria > Actinomycetota > Thermoleophilia > Solirubrobacterales > Solirubrobacteraceae > Palsa-465. Next base: position 1,568 of record PMOY01000245.1, on the reverse strand, counting down.
GGCGAGCCGCAGGCACGCGAACGTCTCCTCGTCGACGGGCTCGAAGGTGAGGGAGCCGACAGCGGCGAGGTCGAGCCGCGCAACGGGCACGTCGACGCGATCGGGATAGTGCAGCGCGTAGGCGATCGGCACGCGCATGTCGGGGTAGCCGAGGTGGGCGAGCGTGGCGCCGTCGCAGAGCTGGATCAGGCTGTGGACGATCGACTGCGGGTGAACGACCACGTCGATCTGCTCGTACGGCGTCCCGAACAGGTGGTGGGCCTCGATCAGCTCGAGGCCCTTGTTCATCAGCGTCGCCGAGTCGATCGTGATCTTGCCGCCCATGTCCCAGGTTGGGTGCGCGAGCGCCTGCTCAACGGTGACGTCCTGGAGCTCGGCTGCGGAGCGTCCGCGGAACGGTCCGCCCGACGCCGTGAGAATCAGCCGATCGACGGTACCCGGCGGCTCGGAGCCGAGTAGCTGATGTAGCGCCGAGTGCTCGGAGTCCACGGGAATGATCGTTGCCCCCGTCGCCTCGGCGAGCTGCGTCACGAGCTCGCCGCCGACGACGAGCGATTCCTTATTGGCCAGTGCGAGATCGATCCCCTCGCCGAGCGCCGCGACGGTCGGCACCAGCCCCGCCGATCCGACAATCGCGTTGAGCACGAGATCGGCGTTGCTCTCGGTGATCAACCTGACCAGTCCGTCCGGGCCGCTCAGGACGTCACCCCCCGTCCACGCCTCGGCCGCGCGGGCTGCCGCATCGACGTCGGACAGAGCGATCCGGCGCACGCCGTGCTCTCTCGCCTGGCCGATCAGTTCCTCCCACGCGCCGTCGGCGGAGAGCGCGACGACACTCAGGTCGGGAGCGCGCTGGACGACGTCCAGCGCCTGCGTTCCGATCGAGCCCGTAGACCCGAGGATGACGAGCCGGCGCGGCACCGTGGGCGATTGTAGGGGCGTGCCGCTAGGACAGGGCCACCCAGATGTAATACGCGGCGACGACCGTGAAGATCGTGCCGTCGAGCCGGTCCAACGCGCCCCCGTGGGCACCGAACAGGGTTCCCGTGTCCTTGGCGCCGGCGTCGCGCTTGATCAGCGACTCGAACAGGTCTCCGGCGGGCCCCGCGATCGCGACGCCAAGGCCGAGGAGGAGCGCGTGCTGCGTCGTCAGCCAGTCCTGGAAGATGCCCGCGGAGAGCACCGAGACGAAGGCGATGAGCATCCCGCAAAGGAGGCCCTCGACCGTCTTGTGGGGCGAGATCTCGGGCGCGAGCGGGCGCCGACCGAAGGCCCGACCGCCGAAGTACGCGGCGGTATCGCCGAGGAACGTGCCGACGAGGACGTCGATGAGGATCGCGCCACCATGGGGCAGCTGGCGCAGCAACTCGGCGTGCGCGAACGCGAGTCCGATCCAGTAGATCCCGAGCAGTGTGCCGGCGATCGACACCGTGGCGTTCACGCGCTGGCCCCTCAGCAGCACGAGCACGAAGACCGCGGGAACCGCGGCGACGACGACGAGCAGAACCTGGAACTGACTGCCGAAACGCGCCGCGATGACCATCCCCGCGAGCGCCGCGAAGCCGGCG
>PMOY01000331.1 GCA_003165655.1 Solirubrobacterales bacterium | reverse complement strand
CGCGCGGCGCGCGGCGCGCGGCGTCTGGCGGAGTGGCGTGTGGCGCCCAGCCCCACGCGGTCTTGGCGTTCTGGTTCGCCGTGATGGAATCAGGTCGCAAATTTGGCGCTCTTTCGGTCGCGCGGCGGCCCGGACGTCCTTAGCTCCGGGGGGAGTGTCCGAAAACAGTAAGGGGGTGTGGCGATCACGCCGACGCTTGACAGGTGACTGAAAGGTCACATATCATGTCTCTGTGGACGTGATCTTCAAGGCCCTGGCCGATCCGNNTGGATGAGCTGTTCCGGCGCGATGGGCAGACCCTGAGCGAGCTGGAGGAGCGCTTCGCGATGTCGCGCTTCGGCGTGATGAAGCACCTCAAGCAGCTCGAAGAGACAGGCCTGGTCGTGACCAAGAGGCGGGGCCGCGAGAAGCTCCACTACTTGAACCCCGTCCCGATTCGCCTCGTCCACGACCGTTGGGTGAGCAAGTACGCCGAGCCCTGGGCTGCCGCACTCAGTGACATCAAACACAGATTGGAGAGCGACATGGAGAAGGTCTTCGAGATCTACATCCGTACCACCCCCGACCGTCTCTGGGAGGCGATCACCGACCCGGAGATTCGGGCGAAGTACAACTTCGGCGTCGGCGTCCAGTCCGATTGGAAGCCCGGCTCGCGCCTTGAGATGAGCTCTCCCAATGCAGGAGCGCTCCTCGGTGACGGTGAGGTCCTCGAAGCCGAGCCACCTACTCGATTGGTCCACACCATGACCGCGCTTTGGGGCGATGACGTCAGCGCCGAAGGGCAGTCCAGGGTCACGTGGGACATCGAGCCAATCGGCGACTCGTGCCGACTGACGGTCACCCACGATCAGCTGCGCGAGGGCGCTAATGGCCAGCTCTACGGCGGCTGGCCCATGATCCTGTCAGGCCTCAAGACTTGGCTGGAGACCGGCGAGCTGCTGACCACGCCGGGGTCGTTGATGTACCGCTGATCCAGCCGGGGGCGCAGAGGCATGTCCCCGCAAACGTAGACCTCAACAGACCAGAACAACCCTCAGAAGGAGGAAAGCAATGTCCACGTCAAAGCCCGTGATCCAGATCGATGAGCTCCTGACCGTAGGAGTCCCCGTCACCGATCAAGACCGCGCGATCAGCTTCTATGTCGACACCCTCGGCTTCGATCAGCGCCTCGACGTCCCGATCGGCGACAGCAAGCGCTGGATCGTGGTGGCGCCCCCACGAGGAACCGCGACGATCGCGCTCGTGGCCTCAAGCGAGGGGATGCCGGCAGGTGTCGAGACGGGCATCCGGCTCATCAGCCATAACGTCGACACCGACCACGCTGCGCTGAGAGCCACCGGCGTCGACGCAGACGAGATCTTGCGCTGGCAAGGCGTGCCGGCAATGTTCGCCTTCCGCGACCAAGACGGCAACGGCCTCGAGATCGTCGAGGAGGTCGGGGTATGACCCAGAGCCACCCCAGCGTCCCGACCGCAGACGACCATCACCCACCGGGGCCGGGTGTGCTGGACAAACGGTTCACCGCGCCATTGCAACGGAGCCCCAACAAAGGCGGATGGACCTTTGTGGTCATGCCAGGTTCTGCCGAATACTTCGGGACCCGAGGGCTCGTCAAGGTCCGCGGGACCATCGACGGTCACCCGTTCCGGAGCTCGTTCATGGCACTCGGCGACGGCACGCACAAGCTTTCCGTCAAGCTGGACGTGCGCGAGGCAATCCAAAAAGAAGCCGGCCAAACCGTCGAGGTGTGTCTGCAGGAGCGGCTCGCCGGCTGAGGCCCTCACGGCCCGCGAGAACACGTATCTGGCGCTCTACCCACTCGCCGGGGCGCGAAGCCTCTCGGGCCGTCAGGCGACGACGGCGAGCCCGCCGGGCGCCAGCCCGAATCTCGCCTCGTGGATCTCGCCAATGTAATCGCCGTCCACTTGCAGCGGCAGCGGCCGCTCGTCGAGCGAGCGCACGTGCAAACCAGATACGCCCGTGAACGCGTGTACCCGGCGATGGCGCGCGACACGGGCGCGCTGAGACAGGGCTCGCCAGATGATCGTCGGGATGTCGATCACGCCTGCCCGCTCGAGGACGACGCCCGACAGGTCGCCGCTGTCAAGCTCGGCGCCCTCGCCCAGGTTGACGGGGCGATCACCGAAGTAGGTGTAGGGCGTGCCGTTCTGGACGATCGTCGTAACTCCCGAGACTGTCTCGTCGCCGATGGTCGTCTCCAGCCTGGTAGGACGGATCAGGTAGCGTCGGGTGAACGTCCGGATCCCGACTGACGTGTAGTACCACTCGCCGTAGCGGGCCTTCAATCGCGGATGGGCGTCGACGCGTTCGACGACGCTCGCGTCGAGGCCAACGCCGGCAGCAAAGAGGAAGTTGCGATCGTTCACACGGGCGAGGTCGACCCGGCGCGGCCGCCAGTCGTCGGCGAGACGGAGCAGATGCTCGGTCGCATCGACGACATCGATCGGGATGCCGAGCATCCGGCAGTAGACGTTCGTGCGGCCACCGGGGAGACAGGTCAGAGGCGTGTCTGAGCTTGCTAATCCGTTCGCAGCCTCGTTGACCGTCCCGTCGCCCCCGAACGCAACAACGACGTCGTACCCCTCCCGGGCGGCCTCTTGGCACAGCTCGGTCGCGTGTCCTCGCGCCTTCGTGTCGATCGCGTCCACCTTGTAGCGGCCCTGGAGCGCATACACAACCAGGTTCTTCAGCCGGTCAGAGACCGTCGTCGCGTACGGATTGACGATCAGCAGCATGCGCTTGCTGGGCACCGACGCGTCGAGCGAGCCCTCGAGGCGCTCGAGCGGGTCGGTGGAAGCGATCGACATGGCCAGCCGTGCTAACACCGGCGCCCGGGGGTCGTTACGCAGACGGGGCCGATCGCAGGCCATACCCGGCGTGGTCGCGAGCCTGGTTCCTCGGCTCAGCAACCGGCAGCGGCACTTGCCGATGCATGGCGGGCGAGGTTATACTCGCCGCACATAGCTGTACGCATCCAGAGGGGTGGAGGGATATGGCCCTACGAGACCCCGGCAACCGCCCCCAAAGGGAACGGTGCCAATTCCATCAGGCTCCAACAACAAGGCCTGGGAGATGTGGAAGAGGCGGTTTCTCATGGACCTCCGACCACAGACCCCGGCGGAGGTTTTTCACATATGCCGCCCGAGTCTCTTCGCTGCAAAGAATGCCAGACCCCGTACCCGCTCGATGCACGCTACGTGTGCGAGCAATGCTTCGGCCCGCTCGAGGTGCTGTACGCGCCGCGCCCGGACTCTGACCCCGCGACGTTGCGCCGACGGGTCCAGGCCGGACCGCATTCGATCTGGCGTTACGCCGACTTCCTGCCGCTGGCGTCTCCTCCCCGGGGGACGCTCCCTGCAGGCTGGACCCCGCTCCTCCGTGCCGACCGGCTGGCCGAGCGGATCGGGTTGCGCGAGCTGTGGATCAAGAACGACGCCGCTAACCCGACCCATTCATTCAAGGACAGGGTCGTCGCCGTCGGTCTAGCCCGAGCCCGCGAGCTCGGGTTCGAGACGATCGCCTGCGCGTCAACAGGCAATCTCGCCAACGCCGTGGCCGCCCACGCGGCGGCGGCCGGGCTCGAATCGTATGTCTTCGTCCCGTCCGACCTCGAGGAGCAGAAGATCCTCGCCACGGGCGTCTACGGCACGCACCTGGTGTCGGTGAGAGGAAACTACGACGACGTCAACCGGCTCTGCACCGAGCTCTCAGGTGAGCACGAGTGGGCCTTCGTGAACATCAACATGCGTCCGTACTACGCAGAAGGGTCGAAGACCCTCGCCTTCGAGACGATCGAACAGCTCGGGTGGGAGATCCCGGACCGCGTCGTCTGCCCGATCGCGTCGGGCTCGCTGTTCACAAAGCTCGCGCGTGGTTTCGAGGAGTGGATCGACGCTGGTCTGGTGACAGGCGATGTGCCGACGATGAACGGCGCGCAAGCCGCCGGATGCTCCCCGGTGGCGACCGCGTTCGCGGGCGGGCACGATGTCTGCCGCCCTGTCAAGCCGAACACGATCGCGAAATCGCTCGCGATCGGCAACCCGGCTGACGGCCCATACGCGCTCGATCTCGCGCGCCGGACCGGCGGCTCGATCGACTCGGTCACCGACGATGAGATCCGCTTCGGGATCAAGCTCCTCGCCGAGACGACCGGAATCTTCACGGAGACGGCGGGCGGCGTCACCGTCGCTGTGCTGGCGAAGCTCGCCGAGCGCGGCGACATCGATCCCGGCGAAACCGTGGTGGCGTACATCACGGGTGAGGGCTTGAAGACGCTCGACTGCGTGCGCGGAACCTTCCAGACGATGGAGATCGATCCGAACGTCGCGGCCTTCGAGGAGGCGAGCGAAGCGGCCGCGGTGGCCGCCTGATGTCCGTAACGGTGAAGATCCCCACGCAGCTGAGGTCAGCGACCGACGGCGAATCAACAACCACGGTCGACGGGCGGACGGTCGGGGAGGTGCTCGACGCGCTGTACTCGCGGTTCGGTGAGCTGCGCAGCCGGATCGCCGAGGATGGCGGGCTGCGTCGGTTCGTGAACGTGTACGTCGGCGGCGACGACATCCGCTTCCTCGACGGGCTCGACACACCGGTCGCCGACGGCGACGAGGTCACGATCCTGCCCGCGGTGGCCGGGGGCTGAACCCCGCCGCCGAGCCCGTCCCGCGGAGGTAGAGCGGCCGAGCCCGATCCGCGGGGCGGCCGACCAGCCCGCGGAGGGCGGGCCGCCGAGCCCGTCCCCCGCGGAGCGGCGGGCCGCTACTGAGCGCCGGCGGCGCTCGCCAGTCCGACCGGGCAGCTGACGCCGGTCCCGCCAAGGCCGCAGTAGCCCATCGGGTTCTTGTGGAGGTACTGATGGTGGTAGTCCTCGGCGTAGTAGAACGGACCGGCCGCCTCGATCTCCGTCGTGATCTCGCCATGCCCAGCGGCGCGAAGCCGCTCGCCGTACGCGGCGCGTGAGGACTCGGCGGCCGCTTCTTGGGCGTTGTTCGAATAGAGGATGATCGACCGATATTGGGTGCCGGTGTCGTTGCCCCGACGCATGCCCTGGGTCGGGTCGTGGTTCTCCCAGAACAGCCTCAGGAGGTCACCGCAGGTGGTCGCCTGGGGGTCGAACACAGCGAGCACGACCTCGGCGTGTCCTGTCCGTCCGCCGCAGACCTCCTCGTAGGTGGGGTTGGGCGTGAATCCGCCGGCGTACCCGACCGCGGTCGCATAGACCCCTGGCGCCTGCCAGAACACCCGCTCGGCTCCCCAGAAGCACCCCATGCCGAAGATCGCCTGCTCGAACCCTTCGGGAAACGGAGGCTGGAGTGGCGTTCCCAGTACGGCATGGCGGGCGGCGACAGGCACCGTCTGCTGTCGGCCCCGCAACGCGTGATCGGGGTCGACCATTGTGGTCTTGTTTCGCAGATGGAACATGCACCAAGGTGTTATTCACTGTGTGATAACGACCGCGAACGTCAGTGTTTTGGAGCACTTGACTGGCTTGTGTGCCTCTGGGACGATAGGAGGCACGTAGCGTCAACGGGGAGTTGGGCGTGTCGTGGGTGATGAGGAGACCGAGGCCGGCGTCGCGTGGCGGCGTAGCTTGCCTGCGAGGGCTGCGGTGGCATCGGTCGGCCTAGCTGCTCGGCTTTTGCTTGGTGATGGTCGGCCCGTCGTGCCCGTCGCGGTCGGCTGGCTCGCGGTATTCGAGCTGCTTGCCGGTGATCTCGGTCCTCGGGTGGCAGCGTGAGCGTCTTCGCTCGAGCTTCGCGCGTGCGCGGTAAGCCCGGCAAGCTGCTGCGGGCCAAGCGAAAGGCGATCCTGAACGAGAGCCTCGCTGCGGCCCGGCGTCTGGAGAGCGAACTGGCGTCATCGGCAAAGAAGAAGCCGAATATCGCGCATACGGTGGCACCGCTGCAAGAGAGCTTGACCCAGCTGCGGACCGCGGTGCTGAGCGAGGGTACCGGGAGCCACACCGAGATCGTCGCGGCGGCGCTCGCCGATCTCGAGCAGAGCCTCACCAAGCTGGTCGAGGCCCAGAGCGCCAAGACCCCCGCTGAGGCGATCAAGATCCTCGCGGCGGGAAACCAGGCTTACGAGGACGCGCGAAAGAAAGCGAAGGAGGCCGGCAGTGACTGGCAGCTCTGATCACGCCAGCAGCTCGGAGCCGGACTGCGCCACGGCGCTCGACCAGATGGCCAAAGCGGCCGCGTCCGGGCGCATCTCCAGACGCCAGCTCACCAAGCTCTCGGGAGCGCTCGCGCTGAGCGCAATGCTTCCGAGCGGGGCGCGCGGAGGCACGAGAACAACTCAATTGTGGGTCCGCATGGCCGCGAAGACGACAGGAACCTGCCCACAGCAGAAGAAGGAGAAGTGCCCCGACGACTTGCCGCCGAGCCCGTGGACGCCAGACTGCATGACGCCGGTCCCGAACGGCCACGCTTCCAGCTTCAACGGTTGCGGGCCTCAGGGCGGCGTCCACCTTCCCGTCATCGGCACAGGCGACTACGTCCCCGACGAACCGCTCGGGATCGTGAATTTCTTCGGGCCGTGCAAAGGTCACGACTGCTGCTACGGGCACTGCGGCAGCGACAAGGACGAGTGCGACTTCGCCTTCTTGAGAGGCATGCTTGACGTATGCGAGACCACCTGGCCCACATCCAAGTGGCAGGGGATACTCGATGTGTACCCGACGGTGTATTGCCGCGAGCTCGCCGCCATCTACTACAGCGCCGTGCACTTCGGGGGCCAGGACGCCTACGATTCTGGCCAGAAAGAGGTCTGTGACTGCTGCGAATGCGACCCCGGCTTCACCGTTCGAGGTGATGCGGTCGACCACGGAGATTCCGTCGTTCACGGCGGTTGCGAAGGCGGCTAGTGCGCGCCGGGCACCACGGGTTGGTCGGGACGCCCGTGCAGGGCGCCGGCATGGCTGGAAGATTGCCCGGGAGCGGGTGCATGAGCACACGGCTGCGGCGCGGATAGTGATCGCTCGGAAGGCACGCCGGACTGACCCCCGGTAGCGACAGCCGCGCATCGCAGAGAATCTCCGAGAGCAGGATCGGATTCTTGTTTGCCGGCGCGGGCGATCCGTCGCACTTGGGGTGCGCCTGTTGGAGATCCGCCGGGCTGGTTTCGAGGACGCCGCCGCCTTGCTCGATATTGCCCCGGTAGCAGTCGGTTGAGTGCCCGCTCTCGAAGTTGAGCTCAGCGATGTCGCCGTTGGTCGGATTGCCGTATGACCCGTTGTCGCCGAACAGGTTTCCCAGCAGCGCATCGCCCCACTCGTCGAAGTTGCAGCTGCCGGGGCCGAGTTCGTTCTTCGTCCCGCCCGTGCACGGTCCGCCGCCATCGGGGTGCGGGACGAACAGGACCCCCCAGGCGTCGTTGCGCTCGATTTCGTCGTCCATCACGGTGTCGTTCCTCGCGCCCGTGAGATCCACTCCTGTGCCGACGGGCCCAGCAGGTCCGCGACCGGGGACGTCCGCGTCGTTGTTGTCCTCCACGTCGTTGTCGATGAACACCCAGCACGAGTGGGTATGGGTGATCGTGCTGATTGCGTTGTGAGGACAGCTGCCGTTCTGCGGGGGCGGCTTGTCGTCGTTGTCGCTGTTGACGACGAATCCCAGCCCATTGTGGTCGAATTGCGAATGCGCGATGACGATGCGACCGCCAGAGTTCGAGCCCGCGTAGCCGAGCGCATTGAACTCCGACCAGGCGCGGCTGATCGTCTGGTTGCACGCCTGCTGGCAGGCGCCGATGTAAAGGCCGGAGTCGTCGAAGTTGCTGGCGTAGATCTCATTCCAAGCACCTCCGCTCCAATCGCTCGAGAAGATTCCGTACCCCGCGGCGTTCCTCGGGCCGCCGTCGTACGTGCTCGTGGCGGTCAGGTATGCGCCCTGGAAGCCCCATCCTCCGATCTTGCCGCTGCCGTCGCCGCCGTTCCACCAGATCTCGTTGCCTGCATCGCCAGCGCCGCCGAGGAAATTACACGCGGTCAGGTTCTGCACCCAAACGTTGTCTGCCTTCCAGACCATGATGCCGTTGAGCCCGAGCCGTCCCCGCCGGCTCGGCGGGCCAAGGTTCTGCGCGGCGGGATTGCGGCTGCATCGCGCCGAGCCGGGCCTGGTTCCGTCGACGATGACGGTGTTTCGGTCCATGCCGCGGATCCGGAGGCTCGGCGTCGTGATCAGGATCGCTGCAGGAAGGTCCGGCCGCCCGGCGGGACGGCGGCTGAACCGCGACTTGTAGTCGCCGGGGCCGATGAGGATCCAATCACCGGGCCTCGCGGCATCCACCGCGGACTGAATCGAGTGATACTGCCCGCGGATTCCGTGGTAGCTCCCGACTCGCAGCACCCGGGCGTTGGCAGTTGATGCGAGGGCTGCACAGGCGCAGATGACAAGTGGCAGGGCAACCGAACGCCGCACTCCGTCTCCTCCAGTCGCTCCGGACCGCGACGCGATCCTACTCGCCGTGCGGTTGGGCCTCCTGCTCGGCACGAATCCATTCGCATCCCGCCGAGAGATCCTCGACGCCGAGGGCAGCAGCGACGTTCAGCCACATGCCGTAGCGGAAGAACTCGTCGATCCTTTCTGGCTCGGCGCCAGAGAGCTCCTCGACGTGCGCGACGAGCCGCGCGTAGCAGGCACGGACGCGGTCACGGATGACCGCGTCGTCGCAGGCGGCATAGGCCTGGTGCTCGAGCATCAGGTAGTCGCGGTGCGACGGGAGCAGCTCGACGTAGGCTTTGCCCATCGCCCCCAGAACGTCGGCATCGGGCAGTGCGATCGCGGGGTCGTACTCGGCTGCCGCTCGGGTGAACGTCTCTGCCGTCAGCTCGAAGCTGCGTTCGACCGCCGCCAGGAAGAGCTCGCGCTTGTTGGGGAACAGGCTGAACACGTACGGCTGCGCGACACCGACGCGGCGCGCGATGCGATCGACGGGCGTCCCGTGCAGCCCGGTGCGCGCGAACTCACGGACGGCGGCATCGATCAGGGCGTCCCGGCGCTCCGCGGCCGGGACGCGCTGACGCGG
>PMOY01000218.1 GCA_003165655.1 Solirubrobacterales bacterium | reverse complement strand
GCGGGATGGTGGACGCGGGGCGGCGCGATCACGATCGATCTCATGATCACCGCCGCGATCGAGCTCGCACTGCTCCTGATCGTGTGGACGGCCAAGGGCAGTCCCAGGCTGACCTTGGCGCACGAGGAGACCCTGCTGTTCGAGGTCGGCCTGCCGGTCGCGATCCTCTACGCGCCCATTTTGCTCGCGCGGCGCGGTGAACGCAACGGGCAGACGGTCGGGAAGCAGGCGCTGGGGNNGCTCACGCTCGCCACGGCATTCGTACGCGAGGCGCTCGGGCGACAGTTCCTGGTCTTCCTGACCTCCGGTCTGTACCTGCCGATCGACTACCTGTGGCCACTGTGGGATGCCCGCAATCAAGCCCTGCACGACAAGATCGGCCGCACATTCGTGGTCGCCGCCGACGGGTCGGCTCCCGTCCTGCCAGGGCACGCGGCCGACCCTTGCGCTCGGGGGTGGGCCGAGCATCACGAGAGGAACCTGGCGGGCTCGTCGGACACCGTACGCGGCGACTGGCTGCCGCCGGTCGCGCCCTCACCCGACGAAGCCGAGTGAAGCCGCTTGAGGCCCGCTGAACCCGGAGCTCACTCGCTCGAGTGGCGCCGCTCCCGGAGCTTGATCATGATCAGGCCGACCACGATGGCGGCGGCGACGGCGATCGCGCCGATGACGCCAACGCGTGAGATCACCTTCGTCGCACCCTTTCCCCCGTAGAAGGCCACAAGCCCGACCGTCGTCGCCCACGTGAGGCCGCCCATCGCGTTCCAGAAGAAGAAGCGGCGGAACGGCATCTCGTTGATCCCGGCCATCCACGCCACCACAACCCGAACCAGCGAGACCCAGCGCCCGAGGAACACAGCCTTGCTGCCGTGACGGCCGAAGAAGCGGTCGCCGACGCTGATCAGCTTCATCCGGCGCGCCTCGAACGGGCCGGGAGCCTCGAGGATCTCACGGCCGAGCTGACGTCCGATCGCATAACCGATGTTGTCGCCGACGATCGCGGCCGCGACGGCGATGACGATGACAAGCCAGATCTGGAGCTTGCCCTCGCTCGCGAGCACCGCGGACAGCACCAGCGCCGTCTCGCCGGGTGACGGAATGCCGATCGACTCGACGGCCACGAGCGCGGGAAGGAGGTAGCCGAGCTTGCCGGAGACGCTGATGATCGCCGCGAGCTCGGTCATCCGCCTCCAGTGCCCGGCGGCGCTGCCCCGTTTTCGAGCACGGCGAGGAGCGACAAGCCGGCGTACAGCACGTGCCCGCGGCGCAGGAGCGCAGCCTCGATCCGCAGCGGACGCTCGAGGGCACCGTTCAGCCAACGGGGGCCGACCCGCAGCTCGGAGACGTGATCGCCCGAGTCGCGGTTGCGGTAGCGCTGCGAGATGCGCACGGCCGCCGCTGCCGGCAGCAGCAGGCTATTGAACGAGGTCAGTCGAGCCACGCGCCATCCGGCGTCGTTGGCGGCGCGTCGCAGCGCCGTGCGCGTATAACGGCGGTAGTGGTGGTTGACCTCGTCGTGCGTGGACCAGAGCGCGGGATAGGCAGGGACCGTCAGAAGCAGCCACCCGCCGGGCTTGGTCACGCGTCGGAGCTCCTGCAAGGCGACCCGGTCCTCCGGCGTGTGCTCGAGAACGTCGAGGCAGGTGACGAGGTCGAACGAACCGTCGTCCCAAGGCAAGGTCTCGACCCTGCCCACGCGGACCTCGCCGAGCGCGCGTCCACGCGCGTGTTCGGCGGCGAGCGGGCTGAGCTCGATCCCCGACACCTCGCCGTAGGCGCGCAGATCCTGCAGCGTCCGTCCCGATCCGCACCCCGCGTCGAGCACGCGTGCGCCGGCCGGCAGCGCAAGCCGATCGAGCTCGGCGCGGATGACCAGCCGGCGCCCCCGATACCACCAGTGGTGCTCGTCAGCCGCCAGCAGGGCCCTCAGCTCGCGCTCCTCCATGGCGGTGATGCTGTCAGTTACCGCTCGACGGTGGCGGGCCGAGCTCGCCCGCCGACGGCCTTCAGTTGATCGTCACCGCGCCCTCGTCCAGCGCGCGGGCGGCCGGCAGGCGCAGGGTGAACGTCGCTCCTGGTCCCTCCCCATCCTCGAGGACCAGCTCGCCCCCCATCCGCTCGGCGAGCTCGCGACCGATCGCGAGGCCGAGGCCGAATCCTGCCGAGCCGCCGCTCTCGCGACCGCGCTGGAAGCGCTTGAAGATGAGTTCGCGCTCCTGCGCGGCCACGCCCGGCCCATGATCGGAGACGCTCACCACGACCGGGCCGTCGCCCTCGTGCAGCTCGACTACGATCTCCGACCCGGGCGGGCTTAGCTGAACCGCGTTATCGAGCAGGATGCGGAGGATCTGGGCGACGCTGCCGGGGTCGCCGAGCGCCCAGCACGGCGCCGCCGAGTCCTCTAACCGCGCACTGATCCCGCGCTCGGCGTTGCGGGGCTCGAACTCGGCGAGCACCGCACGGCTGAGCTCGCCCAGCTCGACGGGCTCGCTGCGGAGCTCAACCTCGGCGTCGAGGCGGCTGAGGTCGAGCAGATCACCCGCCAGCCGACCGAGACGGCGTGACTGCGCTCGGGCCCGCTCGAGCAGGCGCCGAGCGTCGGGGAGATCCGGGCTCGGCCCGCGAAGATCGTCGTCGATCAGCTCGAGCATTCCGTGGAGCGACGCGAGCGGCGTTCTCAGCTCGTGCGAAGCTGTCGAGACGAACGACCGGCGCGCCTGCTCTTGTTGCGCCAGCCGGCGCTGCATGATCGCGAACGTGCGCGTGAGGTCGCCGACCTCATCGTTGGCGCGGTCGAACGGGACATCGACCGTGGGCCCGCCCTCGGCGAGCCTGAGCGCCGCCATGCGCAGGCGCTGCAGGCGTCGTAGCAACGTGGCCGATAGCGGGATGCCGAGGATCAGCGTCAACGCGAGCCCTGCCAGCATCGCCTTGATGAACGCGGTACGGACAACGTGGGTGGCTTGGGTGATGTCCGAGATGGGGGTGCTGGCAGCGAGGACATAGCTGTTACCTGCGATCTCGATCGGAACCGCCACTCGAGCCACCTCGCCTCCGGGGCCCGAGCCGAGGCTCTGGACGAAGTCGCGCGTCTGAAACGCCGTCGCCACGTCACTGGTGTTGTCCGCCGATCCGCCTCCCGGCCGCGACGACGCGATCACGAGCTGGGGGTAGGCGAACAGGCTGACCGGCCCTCCGACGCGTACGTCCAACGCGACCGCGTCTCTGTAGACCAGCCCAGTCGACGCCGGCGGCCCGCCCCCCGGCCCGTTCCCCGCGACCCGAACGGGCGCATTGACGGCCGCCGCGATGTCGGCCTGAGTGAGCTGGGTAAAGCTCGACGTCCCGGTCTTGACCTCTTTATAGAGCGTCTTCTGCGCCTCCGTGCGGAGCTGGCGCTCCAGGGGCGAGAGCAGCGCGAGCGCGGCCACCGCCAGCGTCGCCGCGGTACTGACGAGCAGCGCGCCGACGATCCTGCCGCGCAGCCCGAGAGCACCGTGGCGCCTGAGCACTATGGCCCCCGGAGGCGGTACCCGGCGCCGCGGACGGTGAGGATGTAACGGGGNNCCCCAGATCGCGCGCAGCAGCTCCTGGCGGTTGAGCAGCCGCCCGGGGTCGGCCATCAGGGCGTCGAGGAGCTCGAACTCGGAGAACGTCAGCCGCACCTGCTCGCCGTCCATGATCACTTCGCGCTGGGCGCGGTCGAGCGCGATAGGCCCGACGATGAGCACCTCGTCGCCCATCGCCCGGGTGCCGGCGCGCCGGAGCACGGCGCGGATGCGGCTGCGCAGCTCGGCGAGCCCGAACGGCTTGGTCACGTAGTCGTCGGCGCCGGCCTCGAGCCCCAGCACGGCGTCCGCCTCGGAGTCGAGCGCCGTGAGCATAATGATCGGCACGACGTTGCGCCGGCCGCGGAGCGTCCGGCAGACCTCGTACCCGTCCGGGCCGGGGCCGAGGGCGACGTCGAGCAGGACGACGTCGAAGTGGTCGGTGCTGGCGCGATCGATCGCCGAGCGCCCGTCCGCCACGGCCATCACGCGGTGGCCCTCGCGCGAGAACGAGCGCGTGAGCATCTCGCGCAGATCGGATTCGTCGTCGACGACGAGGATGCTGAGCGATGGGTCCGCGCTACGGGTAGCCGCGGGGAGCGGTCCAGCGGTTACGGGACGATCTGCGGGCACGGAGGTGTCGATCGTAGCGGGAGGCGGCGCGGCGACCGGCCACCTCCCGGTGCTAGCCGGGGTCGGGGCTGTAGGGCCCGAGCTCGCCGTTCTTGCCGTATGTGGTGAAGAAGTAGTTCGCGAACGAGGTCTCTCCGCCCACGATCGAGTACATGCCGAGCGCCGATGGAAGGCTCCTGGGGCTGTGCAAGAAGCCGTTCAGGACCTTGCCCCGGGGGTCCCTGACGCGGGGCCCGTGCGCGTACAGAGCGTCGAGCACGCCGCTCATCGCGACGTAGCCGAAGATCGCGCTCGCCCACGGCACTTGGCCTCCGTACGCGGCCGAGAGGTCGGCGACGAACTGACTGCCGGCGCGCGGCAGCCCTGCCCGCGGGAGGCCGGGAGCGCTCAAGTAAGAGTTCTCGCGGGCGGAAGCAGTCGTCTGAGCCCAGGACGGCGACTCGGTGATGGCAGCAGACGCGAACTTCTTGATTCCGTGGTCGGCGGCCGACAGCGCGTTCCAGAACGCTGCCACCCCGTCCCCGGGCATCCCGGCGTAGAGGAGTGCGCCCGCTTTCGAGCGCCGAATCGCCGTGAGGAGCCCATGGCTGGCGCTTCCCGGGTAGCGCCCGCCGGGATCGACCACCTCGATGCCATAAGCCAAGGCATCGCCGGCGGCCACGGTGGCGATGTCGCGCCCATACGTGCTCCTGTCCTTGATCAGATAGAGACGCTTGACGCCCAGCTTGTGCATCGACGCCAGCTGAGCGACGGCTTCCTCGGAATCCGGAGGCACGACCCGAGCGAAGGTCCGGCCGGTGAGATTGGTGGCGCTATCCCCAGGGCTCACCTGGAGGATGCCCGCGTGGCCCAGGATCGGGATCGAGTCCAGCGAGGAGCCCGGCGTCAACTCGCCGATGTAGGCGATCGTCGTTTGATCGCCGGCCGCGATCCGGGCATTTGTTTGCACCAGCGTCGGATCGGAGCCCCCGGCGGCGGAGCTCGCGTCATCGAGCCGTCTGAGCACGACCTTGAAGCCGTCGACCACCCCGCCCGCCTGATTGAGGGCGAGCTCCTCGGCGTCGTAAATGGAGCGTGCGTCGGCGGCGTAGGGCCCTTCGAAGGGCAGGCTCGTATAGATCGACAGCGTCTCGGCGCGCGTCTGCACGTGTCGGCTGTGGCCGCCACAGCCGCTGAGCGCGACAGCGAGCCCGATGCACAGCACTGCCGGCACCGCGAATCTCAGGCTTCGCACGGTCTCGGGGCTACGACGCCCTGCCCGCGGCCGGGACCCGCATCCCGTCCCCACGCGGCTCGGCGGCCGGTTCCCGCGCGGGCGCGGTTCGCGGCACGAGCCGTCCCGCCGCCGCGACCGACCACAGGATCGCCAGCCATGACGCGGTCGCGAGGCCGACGTGTACCCAGACCATGTCCGTCGGGAGCTGGAGCTCGTACTGGGCGCTTCCCACCAGCCCCTGCGCGGCGATGAGCACGCCCAGCGTAGTCAGCGGCTCCATCATCGCCGCCGCGGCGCCGCGCCGACGGTGCAGCAGCCAGACCGCGATCACCGCGACTCCAAGCAGCGCGGCCACTGTCCCATGCTGTTGCACAACCCACTTGAGCGTGTCTGCGCCTTTGAAATCGAGCCGCTTGATGTCCTGGCCCGTGGTTCCGCCGGAATGCGGCCCGGCCGCCGTGGTCGCGGTACCGGCGAAGATGGTCAGCGCGCCGAGGAGGGCGAGACCGCGCACGGACCAGACGGCGAGGCGATCGGTCGAACGCGGGCGCGCCCCGGGCTCGAACGTCGCCCGCCACGCCAGCGCCACGGCGAAGATGAGGATGACCATCGACAGGAGGAAGTGGGACATCACGAACCCCGGCGCGAGATGCTCCCGCACCGTGAAGCCACCGAGCACGGCCTGCGCGACGACGCCGAGCGGAAGGCTCACAGCGAGCCAGGCGAGGTCGCGCCGGAACGGGCGGCGCGTGAACGCGAGCACCGCGACGACGCCGGTGGCGATGCCCACGAGCCCGGACAGCGCCCGGTTACCGAACTCGATCAGTGCGTGGGTGGTCAGCGGCGGGTAGATCTTGCCGTAGCACCTGGGCCAGGTCGGACAGCCGAGGCCCGACCCGCTCAGCCGAACGGCTGCGCCGGTGAGGACGATCAGGCTCAGCGCGACGAGCGCGATGTAGGTGACGCGGCGGAACTGAGCGGGCGTGACGGCGAGGCGGCGGCGCATCGGCCAGGCAATGATGCCGGATGTGCGAGCGGCAGGCGCCGCGAAGCGGAAAGCCTAGGGCGCGTAATCGAACGGCAGCGACGCCGCGATCTCCGCCAGCGCGGGGGCGTCGGCGTCGCGAGCGGACGCGATCAGCTCCAAGCCTTGGGGCCACTCGATTCCCACCTGGGGATCGTCGTAGGCGAAGCCGCGCTCGAGCTCTGCGGCGTAGTAGGCCGAGGTCTTATAGACGACGTCCGCCCCCTCGCTCAGCACGCAGAAGCCGTGCGCGAACCCGTCGGGGCAGTAGAGCTGGTAGTGGTTAGAGTCGCTGAGCTCAAATCCCTCCCACTCCCCGAACGTCGGCGAGCCGCGCCGGACGTCGACGAGCACGTCGAGGATCGCGCCGTGTGCGCAGCGCACGAGCTTCGCCATCCCCGGCTGGACGTGCATCCCGCGGACGATCCCACGCCCGGAGCGAGAGTGGTTATCTTGGACGAAGTCATCGGCGATACCGAGATCGGCGAAGGCGCTGCGGCGGTAGGTCTCCTGGAAGAAGCCACGGTGGTCGCCATGGACGACCGATTCGATCAGGACCGGACCGGGCAGTGTGATGGGAAGGGCGCGCATCAGCGACCGGGCCTCGGCAGTCGGTGGCGAAGGTCGGCGAGCACCAGCCCGATGCGCACCACGTTGCGCGAGCGCAGCTCACGATAGTGAGCCCATGCCCCGCGTGCCTCGGTCTCGAGCACGAGCACGGCCTCGCGCAGCTGTTGCGCGGTCTCCCGTAAGAGAGCCAGTTCCAGGACCCGGTCGGCAAGCGCTTGGCCGTTCTGCTCGAGCAGCAGCTTCTGATCAGCGAGCGTTCGCTCGCTCTGCTCGACCTGGAGTCGAAGCCGCTCGATGGCATCGATGTTCGCGGCCTCCGCCGCGCGGATGAGCTGCAATCCGCAGTCGGCCAGTGTCGAGCTCGCCGACACGACGGGGAGGTCGGCGTTGGAGGCCAGCGCAACCAGGTAGAGCGGCGATAGCGCCCCCGCGCCCCGCCACTCGTCACCACAGCGCTCGACAAAGAAGCTCTGCGCGGGAGTGCCGTCCGGTCCAACCGAGGGCCCCAAGGCGGACAGCACTGATCCGGTAATCGGTCGCTGACCCCAGATCGCGGCATGAGCGAACTGCGTCGCGAGCAGCCGCTCGAATTCAGCGAGCTCGAGCTCGTGAACGTGAAACGGGTTGCGATGACCGGTCGCATCGGTGTAGGCACGGCGGTCCGGTGTCGACATGATGAGCAGGCCGCCCGGCGCCAGGATACGCTCGAGCTCCTCGAGCACGCGCTCCTGGTCGTCGACGTGCTCGATCATCTCGAAGGCGACCACCGCATCGAACGAGTCGTCGCCGAATCTCGAGAGATCGTTGGCGTTGGCGACGAAGAAGCCGATGTTTGGTTCGGCGTAGTTCAGCCGGCTGTGCTCCACCGTCCGCTCGTCGATGTCGACACCGACGACCGACGCCGCGGACTCGGCGAGGATCGCAGCCCCGAAGCCCTCGCCGCTGGCGAGGTCGAGCACTCGCCGACCCGTGACGAGCGAGGCTGCCCACAGGTACCTGTGCAGGTGCTCGTAGACGACCTGAACGTCCGGCGCCCACGGAACACAGCGCTCTCCGGTCCAGTCGATCAGGCGTGGCGCGCCGGCGCGTCGATGCAGGTTCACCCTGACGCCCCGTGATCGAGGACCTGGGGAATAAGGTCACTAGAGATCGCCCGCGGAACCATGGGCTTCATCCGCGAGGCGCCGCGAACGTGTCGTCCTGGAGACACATCGCGCGCCACACGCCCTCAATCTGATCCTCCCAGCGAAACCGCCGCACCTCGGCCAGCCCAGCCGCGACGATCCGCGCGCGCAGCCCCTCGTCGTCGACCAGGCGTCCGAGCCGGTCCGCGGTGGGCGTCGGCAGCGGCGAGGTGAGCAGGCAGTTCTCACCGTCGCGCAAGAGCCATTCGGTCGCCGGATTGACGTTGGAGACGGTGGCCATGCCCGAGGCCATGAACTCGAGCGGCTGGTAGCTCGGATGCTTGGTGTGCATGAATACGAGGCCGATGTCGCAGCTGCGGTAGAGCGCGGCGACCTCGTCGGGGGAGGCGAGGACGCCGAGATTGCGTATCCGTCCCGCCAGCCCGAACTGGCTCGGATTCCAGTTCTCCCCGGCACAGACGATCTCGACGCGGCCACGATGGACGCGCTCGAGCTCAGCGAGCGCGGCGAGCCCGAGCCCGAAGGCGTTGCGCGAGGACTTCGGGCGCCCGTAGAAGAACACCCGAACCGGCGCTGCCGGATCACGCGGCGTCGTGGACGGGTGATAGCGCTCGAGGTCGACCGCGGGGACGAACGACACGGCGGGATTGCCGTACGCGCGATAGACCTCGGCCAGCCCGGGCGTGTTGACGATCCCGGGCAGTCCGAACTTGTACGTCTCCTCGGCGAGCGCCGAAGCCGACCCGGCCGGATAGAACTGGGGCTCGTTGTCCTGCACGAAGTAGAACTTCGCCCGCGCACTGCGCAGGTGAAGGAGCGGATAGGCACTCGTCCACAGGGTCGCGATCGCGGCGTCGCACGGCGGCAGGTCACGCAGGGCGACGCGAGCCGGCGAGGTGAACGCCGCGCCGGCGAGCGCCGGGAAGGCGGCGGCAACCTTGGCCGCCATCACACTGACGGCGTCCGGACGGACGTCATAGCAGTAGAAGCGGTTCTCCACTGCGTGCTCCCGCGCGAAGTGGTCGGCGAAGCGCAGCAGCGTGTGGACGCCGCCGAAGTAGACGTGGTGGAAGAAGGGTAGGAACCACTGAACCGTGCGAATATCGACTGGAGCAGAGTGCCGGTAGCGATCCACGAGCTCCCTGTTCTCAGCCCGCGCGGCGTCGGTGACATCGAACGCACAGGAGAGCGCGAGCTGGTCGGATTCGCTCAGCTCGGGCTCGTCGTCGGCGATGTTCCGCCGCCGCCGGCGGGCGCGGAAGTACGCGTAGCCGACCTCCGTCGGCCCGCGCTTGACGATGGTCAAGATGTGGTCTCGACGGACAGCGGTGAACCTCCCCATCGGCCCCGCGGGCTCGTTCACCCGACGACCTCGTCGGGTGTCCGGACCGCGCAATCGGTCGATTGCAGCGTCAGATTAGGGTTGTAGAAGGGGTCACCCACCGTGCGGAACTCGCCGTAGCTTCGCTCAGATGCTACGAAGTCGCCCGGGTCGATGTGGCTGCCGCGCGAGCGCGACTCGTCGTGCGCCACGATCGCGTGCGGCACGCAGAGGGTGTGGTGACCCGCCGCGGTGAGCCGCAAACAGAGGTCAACATCGTTGCCGGCGACGACAAAGGACTCGGCAAAGCCGCCCACGCCGGTGAACTTGACGCGTTCGATCATCGTGCAGGCGGCCGTCACGGCGAGCCAGTTGCGCGTGCCGCCGGCGGCGTAGCCGAATGGCGTGACGGTATCCGGGGACAGGCCGGCGAACGGGTGCCCGGCATAGCCGTGCAGCCCGAGCGCGGCACCGGCGTGCTGGACGGTGCCGTCGGGGTACAGGAGCAACGGCCCGACCGCCCCGACCTCGGGGCGCAGAGCCTCCTCGAGCAGCGTCTCGATCCAACCGGGATCGATGATCTCGGTGTCGTTGTTGAGGAAGACGAGCACGTCCGCGTCAGAGCTGGCCGCAGCAAGGTTGTTCAACGCCGCGAAGTTGAACGGGCGCTCGTCGCGCAAGATGCGCACACGGGGATGTCGGGCCAAGCCTCCGAGCAGAGCCGACGTCTCGGCGGACGCCGAGTCGTTGTCGACGAGCGCGAGCGTGAGGCGCTGGTAGGCGGTCCGAGCGAGCAGCGAGACGACGCAGCGCGCGAGCAGCTCCGGCCGATCGCGGAAGCAGACGATGACCTCGACGCTCGGCTCACCGGCAGGCGCTCGGCGCACCCTGCGGACCGCACCTGCCGGCTCGACCCGGGCGCCGGGCTCTCGGCGTGCGAGCAGGCTCTCCACCGCCTGGGGCGCCAGGGCCACCGTCTGTGCGGGGCCAGCATCGGGTGCGCCGTGACAGAGGAGCAGGGGAACGTGGGCGTGGCGTTCGGACGCCGGGCCCGCCAGCTCGAGCGCGAGCAGGTGACGCCACGCCGCGCCGCCGGCCGGCTCGCGCCCCAGCGCGACGGCGCGCTCGCGCGCGACCACGAGCAGTGGACCGCTGTCGTCACACGCGAGCCAGCGGTCCGGCGAGGGCCCGGGACGGAAGCGTGGAGCGCGACGGGACCCGTCCGGTCCGAGCTCGTCAGCGTCGCACGTGATCACGGCAGCGTCGGGTGCGAGCGTCGCGGCCTGGCCAAGACGCTCGAGCGCGAGCTCATCGAGCACATCGCCGGCGCGTACGAGCAGGACGCGGGCCGCGCTGCACCCCGCGAGCGCCGGCTGGAGGTCGCCCTCGATCAGCGCGGCGGGCTGGGCGCTGCCGGCCGCCAGCGACGCGCGCGTGTGCGCGACCGCGTCTTCCTCACCCGGCTCGATCCACACGGCCAGCGGGGCGGGCGGGGTCGCCGAGTCGCCCAGCACAGGGACCCGGGCGAACCGGTGCACGCGCGCCGTCGCCGCGAGCATGGGCTCGACGGCGGCGAGATACTCAGCCCACCGGTCGACCGGATCGCCATGCGAGCGCAGCCGTCTCCATGCAGAGAGCGCCGTGCGCTGGGTTATGCGTGAGCTGCGCGAGAAAATCGGGGCCAGCCTACGGGATTTCAATACAGGCCGGCGGTGGCCGCGAAGGCGGTGTTGCCGGGTTCCCTCGGCGGTCGCAGCGAGGTCGTCGAGCGGGCTACGAGTCCGCTGCCGCACCCACCGCCCGTATCCTCACTCCATGGCGTCGAGCCAAGTCGCGATCCGGGTGCATCAGCTGGACAAGAGCTTCCGCTTGCCCAAATATCGTATGCACACGCTCAAGGAGCGCGCGATCCACCCGTTTCGACGCCACCGCTTCGACGAGTTCCACGTTCTCCACGGGATCGACTTCGAGGTGCTCGAGGGCGAGTTCTTCGGCATCGTCGGTCGCAACGGCTCGGGCAAGAGCACGTTGCTCAAGTGCATCGCCGGCATCTACCGGATTGACTCGGGCACGATCCATATGGCCGGGCGCCTGTCGCCGTTCATCGAGCTCGGCGTCGGCTTCAACCCCGACCTCCCTGCGCGCGACAACGTCACGATCAACGCCGTCATGATGGGGCTCACGCCCCGCGAAGCCCGCGACCGGTTCGACGAGATCATGGCCTTCGGGGAGCTCGAGCGCTTCGCCGACACGAAGCTGAAGAACTACTCCTCGGGGATGCAGGTCCGACTCGCGTTCTCGGTGATGGTCCATTCCGACCCTGACGTGATGCTGATCGACGAGGTGCTCGCCGTCGGCGATGCCGCCTTCCAGCAGAAGTGCCTCGACGTCTTCTACCGCCTCCGTGCCGAGGGCAAGACGATCGTGCTCGTCACCCACGCGATGGGGCTCGTGCAGCAGTTCTGCCACCGCGCGATGATGCTCAGCGGCGGCGAGATCACCCACATCGGCCTCCCGGGCGAGGTGGCGCGCGCGTACATGTCGGAGAACTTCCGCGACTTGACCAGTGATGTGCGCGTCGGCATCACGGCCGAGGAGGTCCGCCTGACCGCCGCCTGGATGACCAACGCCACCGGGGAGCGCGTCGACACGGTTGCCTATGGCGACATGATGCGCCTGCACGTCGCCGTCGAGGCGCTCGGGCCGATCAAGACGCCCGGGATCGCCATGTGGCTGAGCAGCGAGGACGGCGTGCGGGTGTTTTCGGCCGGAGCACGGGAGGATGGCGGCGGGCTCGGGGACTTCGAGCGCGGAGAGCGCATGGAGTTCTCGATCGAGGCGGAGAACCGGCTGTCAGCCGGCCGGTACTACCTCGGATGCACCGTCGTACGGGGGACGGCCGGCCTGGAGGCGCTGCTGTTTCAGGATCGGGCCGCCGACATCGTGTCCTACGGGGTGAGCCTCGACTCGCTCATCGGGATCGATCACACCGTGTCCGTCACGCGGTTGCGCGCTGGGGAGCCCGTACGTTGAGCACGGTGGAGCTGGAGCTCAAGGAGGTTCGCGGTCCCGCGGCGGTGAGCGGCAGCCCGCGCCGATTCGTGAACCTGACCTGGCTACTCGCGACGACCGACTTCAAGCTTTCCTACTTCGGTTCGGTGCTCGGCTATCTGTGGACGTTGATGCAGCCGCTGATGTTCTTCGGTGTCCTGTACTTCGTCTTTGCCTTCCTCCTCCATCTCAACAACGCCCTGGATTACCCGGTCCTGCTGCTCATGAACATCGTCCTCTTCGGGTTCTTCCAACAGGCGACCGGCGCGGCGATCCCCTCGGTGGTCGTGCGCGAGGGCGTGGTGCGCAAGATGCAGTTTCCGCGACTCGTGATCCCGCTCGCCGCCGTGACGACCGCGGCGATCAACCTTTTCTTCAACCTCGTCGTCGTGATGATCTTCATGCTCAGCTACGGCGTCCAGCCGCGGCTCACGTGGCTGCTGTTGCCGTTCCTCGTGCTCGTGTTGTTCGTCTTCACGACCGGCGTCGCAATGCTCCTGTCGGCGCTGTTCGTGCGCTATCGCGATATCGCGCCGATCTGGGGCGCGATCAGCCAGGCGCTGTATTTCGCCAGCCCCGTCTTCATCTTGATCAACCAGGTCCTGAAGGGCCATCCATCGCTGGGGCGCTACTACCTCTTCAACCCGATCTCCACGATCCTGCAGCAAGCCCGCCACTGGATGATCGGGGGCACACCGCCCGGCGGCTCGGGGGTCCCCGTGATCATGGGAGGCTACGTCTGGCTGCTCGTACCTGGGGGCATCATCGTCGGAGTCTTTCTCCTCGGCTACTGGGTCTTCGGCCGCGAAGCCCCGCGCGTCGCCGAAGAGCTCTGAACGGCAGCTACGAAGACGGCGTCAGCGGCGCTGCAGCGCGAAGACGTCCTGGTTGCCCGCAGCCCGTCCGATCGCGTAATCGACGAGAGCCCAACCAGGCATGGCGTTCTCCAACAGCCACTCGGGCGTGAAGAAGGCGAGTCCCCAGTCCTGGTCGAGCACTCCCCAGTCGCCGCCCTGACCGAAGACGTCCCAGAAGCAGTGGCCCGCTCGCTCGAGCTGGTGCGCGGTGTGGGCGATCCAGTGCCCGCCGAGCCGTGCTTCGATCCACTGGTCGCGGTTCTGGGTGAACCACACACACGCCTGCAGACCGTGCGTGGTGAGGATCAAGTGGCCGCCGGGACGAATCACTCGGCGCATCTCCGCGAGCCACCGCAGGGCTGCCGCCTCGCTGTAGTGAGACCAGACCGAGATCGCGAACACGAGGTCAAGGGCGCGATCATCGAAGGGCAGCGGTGGCGACGTGTCCGAGACGAAGAACTCGATCCCGGGGGCGTGCTCGCGTGCCCAGCCGATCGCGCCGGCGTTGGGATCGCAGCCGTGCCACTGGACATCGGAGAGCGCCGCGGCCAGGGGACGGACGACCCGTCCTGAGGAGCAGCTGAAATCGAGTCCGTGGCTGCCCGGCGCCAGCGCGGATCCCGCCCGCTCCAGGGACTCGAGCACGAGATCCGAGTAGTAGTAGGAGCCGCCGGTCTCAGTCGGGTCGTTACGCACCATCGAGTGGATCTCGGCCGGCGGCACGTCGGAGCGCAACCCGGTCCGCTCGGGAACCCCGGCGATCCCGTACAACAGTGCGAAGGCGAGGGCGAGCCGCTTCTTCTGCTCCGCCGTCGCGCCGTCCCACATCCCGCGCTGGGCACCGTCGAGCCGAGCCTCGAGCACTCCGAGATCCTCCGGCGTCAGTCGCGCGAAGAGGATCTCCGTGGCCGGCCCGACCGGCGCCGGCTGGCGGGGAACGAGCTTGCGCTGCGGGATTCCGAGTAGCTCTACGGGCGTAGGCGGCGCAGTCTGCGCGGCACGCTGTCTACGTCCGAATTGGCTCACCGTGCTGTCGATCTTAACCGAGGCCGCGAGGAAGGGTGCAACGACACGGCGGGATCGGCGCGGATATCTTGCAATTGGATGGCATTGCCCCCGAAGGCGCGGGACGGGCAGCGCGGAGGCGTATTCCGGCGAGCCTTCGCAACCGTTCCGCGTCCACTCGCAGCAATCCTGACCGTCGTTCTCATCGTCGGCCTGGCCTGGGCCCTGCTCGTCCCTCCCTGGCAGGCGCCCGACGCGCCCCAGCATTTCGCCTACGCGCAATCGCTCGCCGAGCGCTTTGCGCTGCCCGTCGATCAGCGACGGCGCGCGCTCTCCAGCGCTCAGAGCGCAGCCGATCTCGCCGTCGGAGCGAGCAATGAAGCGTTCTATCCAGATGTCGTGAAACCCGATTGGAGCGCCGCCGGCTATGCGCGCTACCTCGCGAGTGCACGAAGCGATCCGTCGAGATCAAACGGCGGAGGAACGACGAACGCCTCGGCCAACCCGCCCCTGTATTACCTCTATGCCGACCTCGCCTACTGGCCAACGGAGAGCAGCAACGCGTTCGACAGCCTGTACGCGATCCAGATCTGGGGGATCGCGCTGCTGCTGCTGACGGCGACCGGGGCATGGCTCCTGGCCGGCGAGGTGCTCGGCCACCGCCGACTCGCCCAGCTCGCCTGCGCCGCCGTCGCCGGCCTCATTCCCCAGGAGACGTTCATCTCCACGAGCGTGAACCCGGACGCGCTGCTCGTGGCGCTGTGGACCCTCGCGCTCTGGCTGGGCGCTCGGGTGATCGTGCGCGGCGCGCAGCGACGCGATGCCGTCGCCCTGTGCGCCGTGACGGCGGCGGCGATCCTCACCAAGGCGACCGCGTACGCCCTGGTTCCCCCGGTGCTGCTCGCTCTCCTGATCGGCTGGCGCCGCCGTCCAGCGGCGGAGCGCCGCGCCATGCTCCGCCCACTCGGGTTCGCCCTCCTCGCGCTGATCGTGCCGGTCCTCGCCTGGGTGGGCTACGCGAAGGCGACCGGACACTCGGTTGTCAACGGGATCGGTGCATCGCCGGGCGCCCACGCCCAGCCGTTCAACGTTCGCCAGTTCGTTGACTACGTGTGGCAGTTCTACCTGCCGCGGCTGCCATTCATGACGCGGTTTCCCGAGGATGTCTCGCTTTCGCTACCCCTGCCCGTGTACTACTTCTGGATCCGCGAAGGCTGGGGGGTCTTCGGCTGGCTCGATGTTGTGATGCCGGCGTGGGTCTACGGGGTCCTCGTCGCCATCTCCGCGCTCATCGTCTTCCCGGCGCTCGCGCTGCTCGCGCGCTTCCGGGACCGCCTGCGACTCGAGCTCGCCGCCTTCTTTGCCCTCGCGCTCGTGGCGCTCCTGGGACTACTGCATGTGAGCGACTACCGATCGATCATCGCGGGCGACGGGCCCCTGGTCCAGGGGCGCTATCTGCTGCCGCTGGTCGCGCTACTCGGTCTCGCCGTCGGACTGCTTCTCAGCCGCCTACCGGCACGCTGGCGACCCGCCGCCGGCGGAATCGTGCTGGCGGCGTTGCTCGTCCTGCAAGTGCTCGCGCTGGGAACGATCGCGCGGACGTACTACACGTGAGGGCCCGACTGGGATTGGCCGCGTTCGTGCTCGTCGCCGCGCTCGGGCTCGCGGCTCTGCTCTTGGCTTCGGCGACGGACCGGCGCTCGATCGCGTTCTCGCTCGATGTTCCCGACATCGAGCCGGTCCTGTCCGTCGAGCCTGGCCAAGCGGTATGCGAGAGCCCGATCGAGACCACGGTCGCGTTTGCCGGGATCCGTGCTTGGCCCGTTCCCGCGGCCCCGCCGGGAGCGGGGTTTGCCGTGACCGTGCGCGACGCGCGCAGCGAACGGATCCTTGCCACCGGGCGGATGACGCCCGGGTACGCCACGACCACCCCTCGCACCGCCGCGCTCGACGCGACCGTGCCAGTGGGACGGCGGGTCGAGGTGTGCCTGCGCAGCACGGGCCCGCAGCGCGCCGGGCTGCTCGGGGCAGCCCCTTCCCCCGAGCCCGTAACCGTGACCGTGGCCGGTAAGCGATCCGCGATCGGGGTGTCGCTGATCTTCCTGCGACGCCACCCACCGTCGCTGCTCTCGCTCGTGCCGACGATCTTCCGGCGAGCGGCGCTGTTTCGCCCAGGCTGGGTGGGAGCGTGGACCTTCTGGATTCTCACCGGAGCGCTGCTCGGCGCCTTCGTCCTCGGCGCGCGAGCGCTGATCGATGCCATCCGCGAAGACGGGGACGACCGTGAGGACACGGGCCCCTAGGGTTCGCGACGAGATTAGTGGCGGAATTGGACGGTCGACCCGTGGATGCTGGGNNCCGTCAATAATTTCGTCGTGGGCCCCTAGGTTTGGAACACTGGCGCGGTGAGCCGCTTTGCGACTGCCCCGCCCTGGTACCGGCTCGTCCTCTGCGCCCAGAATGCCGTGCTCAAACCAATGCTGCGGTCCTCCGTTGCGTCGCCGGCCACGCCAGCCGCTCCCGAGCTGGGTCTCGCTCCGAGTTCCCTGACCGGCGCGCTCATCGCAGAGCGGATGATGCCCGGCACCGATGTCGACGCCATTAGCCTGGCGTATCACCTCTATCGCTACGTCTGGGCTCTCCCCCGCGTCAGCGGCAAGCGCGTCGTGGACCTCGGTTGTGGCACCGGCTACGGCTCCTACCTGCTGTCTTGGGCGGCGGCCGAGGTGACCGGCGTCGACCTGTCCGAGCAAGCGCTGACGTTCGCACGCAGCCACTACGCGGGCGTCAGGTACGAGAAGGCGGACCTCACCGAGGTTGCCACGCTGCCACCCGGGGACATCGCAGTGTGCTTCGAGGTTCTCGAACACCTCTCAGACCCGCAGCGGGTGATCGAGACTGCGCTCACGGCTTATCCTCGGGCGCTGTTCTCCTTCCCGAACCCTGTGTGGCACAACTCGGAGCTCAATCCGCATCACATCCAGGATTGGCCGCTGGGCGAATGTCGACGGCGATTCCGGCAGGCGGGTGCAACATCAGTCGAGTTGCTCTCACAGCGTCAGCGCACCGGGACCGTCGCCGGCGGTTACCGGCCGTTCGCATCGAGCTGGATCTTCGACGTGACTCGCTAGCGCAACGCTCAGCGGCTCTACTGACCCGCTTCGTCGTCGGACCGGCGCCGCAAGCCGAGGATCGAGAGCAGGAAGGAAGAGAAGAACACCTGCGTGCCGATGATGACCAGGGTCGCGCCGACGAGCGCGAGGCTTTCCTCGGACAGGGCACCGAACCCTCGATTGATCCAGTGGATGACAATGATCACGCACACGACGAGCCCGGCGAGGATGAGCCCAGCGCCGAGCATCAGCCCGTGCTCGAGGCGGAAGCGCCGGCGCATCGCGTCGAACCACGGATCCCGCTCACCCATGAAATAGGTGCCGTAGGCGTGGGCTAGGAGCCCCATCCCGAGGACCTGGACGCCGACGATCATCAGCAGCACGCCGGCGATCAGGGTATGGAGGTTCCAATAGCGCCCGAGGACGTTGATGTTCGCGAGCACTGTCACCGAGGCGAAGAAGCCGATCCCGGCGAGCGCGGCGCCGGGAACGATGAACAGGTATGTCGGGCTGTGGACGAGCAGGAAGCGGAGGTGGCGCCAGCCGTCGCGGAAGCTCGACAGCTTGGAGGAGCCGCCCCGCGGGCGGTACTCGATCGCCAGCTCGTCGATCACCAGACTCCGCTTGCTGGCGCGGATCACCATCTCCGAGGCGAACTCCATCCCGGTCGTGCGGAGGTCGAGCAGGGGCAGCACGTCGCGCCGAAGGGCGCGCATGCCGCAGTGGGCGTCGCCGACGCCGGTGCGAAAGAACAGATTGAGGACACCCGTGAGCATTGGGTTACCGACGTATCGGTGCAGCCACGGCATCGCCCCGGGATGGATGTTGCCCATGCGGTTGCCCATCACGAGCTGGGCGCCTGCGTCAAGCCGCCCGACGAACCGCGGGATGTCGTGGAAGTCATAGGTGAGGTCGGCGTCGGCCATCACGACATAGTCGCCGGTGGCCGCCGCAAATCCGGCCATGTAGGCGCTGCCGTAGCCCCGCCGCCGCTCGTGAATGACCCGTGCGCCAGCGGCCTCGGCGAGCTCAGCGCTGCGGTCATCGGAGTCGTTGTCGACGACGATCACCTCGCCGGCAAGGCCACCGGCGTCGAGCGCGGCGACCGCGGCGCGGACGCATTGCTCGATGTTTTCCTCCTCATTCAGACACGGGATGACGACCGACACCGGTGGGGTCGCGCATGCGGTCTCGATGACCGCGGAGGATGAGTGCTCGGTAATGCTCACTACACGGACGGGCCGATCCTCGCTCCGAGGGGGTCGGTCCTTTCAACGCTCAGCGGAGAGGAAAGTTTCGCGTTGGACCACAAGGCTACTGGGGGTGAGGGGCAACCGCAACGGCTGGTGTCTCGGCGCGAACCCCTCAGAGGGAGTCCTGAGCCGTCGTCCACGCGGCTAATCCCAGAACCCCGGCATCGCGCTGAGCCGCCGCTTGAGGCGGATCGAGAGGCGCCGATGATTGGCGCCGAGCACGAGTCCGAGCATCTTCGTCCCCTCGTACAACGCCGTGTAGGGGAGCCAGCGCCGCTGGCGTGTGCGCCAGAGCCACGCGGCCTCGGCCCGGGCGTATCTGATCGCCGCGTTGCGCAGGACGCGGGCCGACTGGCGCTCCCCCGCCAGGTAGGCGCGATCGGCCGACGCACCCGAGTCGAAGAAGCGGCGGAAGGCGGCCGCGAGCGTGTAGTCGTGCGAGTGGCGCACGGCCGCCTCCGGCTCGTAGGCCACGCTGTAGCCCGCGAGCAGCACGCGCCGGCTCCACTCCTGATCCTCGCTCATGACGATGTCCTCGACGAACGGGAAGCGCTCCCAGATCGCACGCGGCATCGCGGCGTTGACGTTGGAGAACAGTGTCGTCTCCATGCTCAGCTCCTCGACCCGAAGGGCCCGCTGGCGCCTCGGCGTCGGACCGTAGAGAAAACCGAGGAAGTAGCGCTCCGGGGGTCGCGCGCCGGGGTGCGGGAGCTGCCCGCCGTAGACACCAGCGACGTTGGGCTCCTCGCGCAGCGGCCGCGTCAGGCGCTCGAGCCAGCGCTCGCCCACCGGGATCGCGTCCTGGCTGATGAACACAAGTAACTCGCCGCGTGAGCGCCTCGCGCCGAGATTGCGCGAGGCGCCATGGCTGAACTCGTGCGATGCGATCTCCTGCACAAGCGCGCCGCGTGAGCGCGCCATCGCCACGCTGCCGTCACTCGAGCCCGAGTCGACGACGACGATCTCGATCTGCTCGGCGCTCTCCTGTCCGCGGATGGCGTCGAGGCAGCGGACGAGGCCATCGCCACCGTCCTTGACCGGGATCACGATCGAGATCATTCACCGAACACGATATGTGGCCGCTAGTCTGGCGCGCCGTGACGGTCTCGATCATCGTCGTCGCCTACCGGCAGCGCGAGTCGCTGATCGCGTGCCTCGAGGCGTGCTCGGTCGCGGCCGCGGAGCTGCCGGGGGAAGCCGAGCTGATCGTCGTCGACAACGGCGATCTCGCCGGTCTCGTGCGCGGGCGCTGCCCGCACGCGCGGCTGCTCGAGCCCGGCGCCAACGTCGGGTTCGCCGGCGGCGTCCGTCGCGCCGTGGACGTAGCGGCGGGAAGGTGGGTCGCGCTGGTCAACGACGACGCGTTGATCGAGCCCGAAGCGCTCGCGCGGATGCTCGCCGCGGGCGAGCGCTCCGAGCAGATTGGCGCGGTCGCGGCACAGATCCGCTTCGCAGGCGCCCGCGAGCGCGTCAACTCGGCAGGCATCGAGGTCGACGCGCTCGGGATCGCCACCGAGCGTCTCGCAGGGCGCGCGATCGCCGAGGCGGAGACCCCGGCGGAGGTGTTCGGCGCGAGCGCGTGCTGCGCGCTGTACCGCGCGAGCATGCTGACGCAGATCGGCGGCTTCGACGAGCGCTTCTTCGCCTATCAGGAGGACGTCGACGTCGCCTGGCGCGCCCGCGCCTCGGGCTGGCGCGCCGTGTACGAGCCGACCGCGATCGTCTACCACCGAGGCTCGGCGAGCACCGGCGAGGGCTCCGCGGGCAAGTACTTCCTCGTCGGACGTAACCGCGTCTGGCTGCTCGCGCGCAACGCGACCGGGACACAGCTCGTCCGGGCGCTACCGGCGATCCTGCTCTATGACTGCGCCTACATCGCCTACGTCGCGCTCACCGACCATACGCTCGCGCCGCTGCGCGGGCGCCTCATCGGACTCCGCCGCTGGCGCGCGCTGCGTCGCGAGAGCCGCGCCTGGCGGCGTCCGGTGGACCTGGCTCCGGCGCGCGAGGGCTGGGCGATGGCACTACGCCAGCACCGGGCCTATCGCGCCGCCTCCTCAGCGCAACGGCCACCGGCCTAGCGCCGCGCGCGATCTCCTCCACGCACACGCGATCGGCCTAGCGCCGCGCGCGGCCGCGTCCCAGGACGAACCACTCGTAGGCGATGCTCATGCCGCTCTGCAGGAGCGGCTCGAGCTCACGGCGACCGCTTCGACGCGTGATCGCGCCACGCTTGGAGAGCGCCTCGGGAAGCCCGCGCGCCGCATCGCTCCACGCCCGCACGAGCACTCGGAGGCAGTGCCGGCGAAGCGCGACCGCAACCGAGGCGAGCAGACCGAGGATCAGGTCGTGAGCGTGGCGCAGGAACGCCGACGCCGGGTAGTTCTTCGCCACGAGCCAGATCTCGTTGCGCCAGTTCTGGTAGAGCGTGAACTCGCTAAAGCGCGGACCGAGCGACGCGCTGCCGATGTGGTACGCGATTGCGGCCGGCGCGTAGCGGCAGCCGTAGCCGGCGAGCCGAGCGCGGAACGACCAATCGATGTCCTCGCACAACGCGAAGAACTGCTCGTCGAACAGGCCGACGTCCGCGAACGCCGCCGTCCGGTAGAGCGCCGCCGCTGCGCACGCGCCGAACACCTCCTGCTCGTCGTCGTACTGTTCGCGGTCGATCTCGCCCTGGCCGCGCCGGTGTGCGATCGCCGCCCACGAGTAGACGTCTCCGGTCCCGTCGAGGAGGTCGCGCCGCGAGTAGTCGAGCAGCTTCGCGCCGGCCACGGCGGCTTCGGGATGTGCGCTTAGCGCAGCGATGAGCTCCTGGACGCAGTGTGGGTCGAGCTCGACGTCGTTGTTGAGCAGGAGCACGAACTCGCTCCCGGCGCCGGCGCGCACACAGCTGTTGAGCGCCGCCGTGACACCTCGGTTCTCGGGGTGAACCACCACCCCCACGGCCGGCCACTGCTCGCGCAGCCACTCCACGGTGCCGTCATCCGAAGCGTCGTCGACCACGACGACGCGCAGATCATCGTGGGTCTGTCGCGCGAGCGAGGAGAGCACGACCTCGAGCAGGCCGCGCCCGTTATAGGTGGCGATCGCGGCGGTGACCGTGGGCGCAGAGTCGCTCATCCCGTGGCGCTCATCTCATCAGCGGCCGTGCACGGGCGACCAGCAGCTCTCGCGCCTCGGGGGGAAAGCGGCCGAACAGGCGCAGCAGCACCGCGTAGGCACCGCACGCCGCCAGCGCCCCGAGTATCGGTCCGATGGGGAGCACCAGACCGAGAGCGGTAGCAGCCGCGCCGGCCAACACGATCAGCGGCACGCTGCCGAGCGGCAACCGAGCACCCGAGCGGGCCAGCATGGCCGCACTCAGCGCGCCGAGCACCAGCTCGGCGGACAACGCCGAGATCGCCGCCCCCCGTGCGCCGAGCGCGTCGGCGAGCGGAACCGTCGCCGATGCGACGATCACGATCGCCACGAGGTTCACGAGCAGTACTCGCCGATAATGGCCGATGGTGAGCAGCGGGAAGGCGCAGGCGACGCTCACGAAGGTCGCCGCGACGGCCGGCCCCTGAATGCGCAGCACGGCGACGGCCGGGTCGGCATGGTGGCCGGCGAGGACATGGACCGCGAACCGGGCGCCGACCTCGATGCAGATGACCATCAACACACCGCCGACGAGCGCCAGCTCGAACATCCGGCCGGCGGCGCGCACAAACCGTTCGCGGTCCTCACGCGCTGAGCGCAGGAGGATCGGATACGCCGCACTCACCGCCACGGCGGGAATGCCGATCAGGACCTCGATGATGCGGTAGGAGAGCGCGAAGTAGCCGGTCTCGATCGCCGTGGCCGAGACCGACATGATCACGAGCGCGAGGCGGAAGTAGACGACGTTGAGCGCGACGGCCGCCGCCCAGGGCACGCTCTCACGCAGCAGCGGCCATAACACACCGAGCTCGAACGCCGGCCGCAGCGGCATGCGGCCACGGACGAGCGCCAACGTGAGCAGCAGCGACGCCGCCGACGCCGGGATCGCCGCGGCGAGCAGCGGCACGATGCCCGCGCCCACCAGCACCAGCACCACGATCGCGACCACGCTGACGAACTGCTGCAGCAGCTCGGCGGCCGCGACCCAACCGAAGCGCAGCTCCACTTGGAGCGAGACGCCGAGCAGGCTGCTCACCGCCTGGAGCACGAGCGCAACCGCAGCGAGGGCTGTGCCCAGGACGAGCTTTGAGCCATAGCCGGCGACCGCAGCAAAGCCGATGGCGGCAACGGCGCCCGCGGTCGTCAGCGCCAGGCGCGCGCCGAGCGCATCGCGCATCAGCCGCGCGCGCTCGCCACCTCCCGCGGAGGCGTAGGCGCGCAGGGCGATCGCGTTCAGACCGCCTTCGGTGACGCCGGCCACGATCATCATCAGGGCAACGACCGTGACGTACCGTCCATAGCCGGCGGTGCCGAGATGGCGCACCAGGAGCGGCACCGCGACGAGCGAGAGGAGGATCCCGAGCGCGTAGCCGGCGGCGCGGAGCGCCCCGCCACGCAGAGCGACCGGTCCCGCACGCCGCGAGTCGAGCAAGTCGCCGGCGCGCGCCGGCGATTCGGCGGACGTCATCGTCGGGATCGTAGGCGACGCAGTACCGTGTCCGGGTCCGCTAGCGGCTCTGTTCGCCGCTTCCCTGTGGACCGGTTGGAGTCGCTACGCGTTGCAAGAAACCGTGGGGATGACACGAGAGCCCGTAGATCTCGAGGTCCGGTCGAGCCTTGAACTGCGCCCCGGCGGGCGTCTCGAGCCATTCCGTCAGCGCGGGAAGGACGCCTCGCGGCCAGTCTCGCTTGAGCCTCATCGCCTCGATGTCGACGCAGCCGTCCTCGACGACAAAGAAGCCATCCGGCGGGACGAACTGAGCAAAGCCGCGGAGCGCGGCCATGGTGGTTTCGTACACGTGGGCCGCGTCTTCCACGACGAGGCATCTCGAGCCCGCCGGGATCAGGCCGGCCACCTTGGCAGGTAGGTCCGGATCGCAAACATCAGCGCTGATCAAGGTGATCGTTTGCGCATACGCGGGATCAGCGTCGGCGATCGCCGCCCTCGCCGGCTCGATGTCGATGTCGATCGACACGACGAGCAGCCGATCGATCCTCCCATAGGTGCTCATCGCGCGAAGACGATCCCGGAACCACAGCGCGCTGCCACCGAATTGAGCTCCGATCTCGATCACGACGTCTGCTCTGGAGGTCCACAACAGATGCTCGTACACCCGCAGATCCTCGGGGAACTTCGACATCCGAATCCCGGCGTACGAGTCGTCGGTGTGCTGCCGCACGCGGTCGAACCAATACGTCTGCAGAGACTCGGATAAGTCGATCGACACCGGCGCGGGAGGACCCTCGAGGTGGGCGGTCAACGTCGTCTGCTTCCCGAACGCGGAGCGGGTTCCCCAACCTCCGCGTCGCCGGCTTCGTCGCTCGAAGGGCCTCATGATGCGGTGATGGTTCCAGAACAATCGCTCCGACGCAGCCTGGTCGGCCTGGGCACCGCGAAGGGAGGCGGGCCCGCACCGCTACCGGGGAGGCGGCGATGCGGGCCCTACCTAAGGACGACCCTGGTAGGGCTGGGGGGTCGTCCGTGGTCCGCGATACAGGGGGCATTGTTCGCGAACCGGGGCGACATCCGTGTCGGCTGTCAGGATAGCGACAAGCGGGGCCGAAGTCATGGTCAGTCTCTACCCGAGCCTGACTGTCTGCGTCCGTGCTCCGGTCGAGCCGAGATAGGAGTTCCCGCGGAAACGGACCTCGACCCGAAGCTGGGTCTTCGTGTGATCGATCAGATGGCGGAACAGCACCTGAGTAGAGAAGGTGCAATTCGTCCCCAACGACGGCCTGCGCAGCGCGACTGATTTGCGGCCGAGCAAGAAGCGGACGTCGACGACTCCGGTGCAGGCGACGCCCGCGGGGAGCGACGCCGGCGGCGCCACCTTGCCGATCGTCGTGAAGCGGTAGGGCTTGTGGCGTGCATGGAATGGTGTCGTGTGCGCGGTCACCCGCGAGTGCAATCGCGTCAGCGGGATCGTCGTGAACGTCTCGTCGATTCCGTCTTCGACAACGATGCCGTCGTGCTCGGCGACCAGCCGGTAATGGAAGGTCGTGCCCGGCGAGAGCCCCGTGAGGGTGAACGCGACGGGGGTCGGCGTGGGCGAGGCCGTCGCGAGGCCCATGGTGCTCTGCAGCCCGTAAGCGGTGGTGGTGCCGTACTGGAAGATCCAGCCTGTGGTCTCGCTCTGTGTGACGACGGTTCCGGTCAATGTCGCGGTCGTCTTGCCGACCGCGGACGCGACGCCGGTGACCGCCCCGGGAGGCGGATGGCCGGTGGTGGTGAAGGTGCGATCGAGGCCGGCCGCGGTGCCCAGCTTGTTGGTCGCGATGATCCGGTAGTGGTAGACAGTGCCGGGCGTCAGGTTCGCGAGCGTCGCCTTGACCGAGACTGCCTTCGTGCCCCGGCCCGCCTGGTGGGTCGTGGTCGCGGACCCGTACGCGGCGGTGAGCCCGTACTCGAACGCGTAGGCCGTGTAGCCGCCCTGCGGATTGACGGTCCCATGCAGCAGCGCGCCGATGTTCGTGACCGAGGTCGCAGAGCCGCTCACGACTCCTGGGGTCGTCTCCGCCCACGCCGTCGCTGCCCACGCGATCGAGACCACGAACGACATCAGGACGATCTTCCGCATCAGTACCCTCCTCTACGAGACAACCGGCCGTGGCTCGGTAACAGCGGCCGAGCGTTGAAGTTGCGCACGGTAGCTCGCATGTGGACGCCGAGCAGCCCGAACGCGCGCGGACACTAGCGGAAACCGCTGCGTCATTAACGGTCTGCAACGTCGCGACCATCACGCTCGAGGTCGCCTCGTCGCGAGCACCGAGCCCGGGGGTCAGGCCTTGGCCGTCAACCGGGCACGATTGCGCGCGGCTCGCACCGCGTCGGTGAGCGTCGCGACGTCGTAGGCGCCGTAGTGGCGTCGCCCGTTGATGAAGAAGGTCGGGGTCCCCGAGACACCGCTCTCGTCGGCGCTGGCAACGTCCTCGCTCACCCGCGCTGCGTACTCGCGTCTGCGCAATTCGTCCACGAAGCGCTTCGTGTCGAGGCCGAGCTGGTCGGCGTAGCTCGCGAGGTCGCGTAACGCGAGCTCGCCTTGGTGGTCCAGCAGCAGGTCGTGCATCTCCCAGAACTTGCCCTGGGCGGCCGCCGCCTCCGAAGCCTCGGCGGCGAGCTGCGCGCTGGGGTGGACGTCGTTCAACGGGAGCTGGCGCCAGACATAACGCACGTCGTCGCCCATCGAGCTCAACAGCTCGCGGATCACTCCCTCCGCCTGGCCGCAATACGTACATTCGAAATCGCCGTACTCGACCAGCGTCACCGGTGCGTCCTCCGGCCCGCGCACCTGATCGCGGTCCGGTTTGATGTCCTGGGAGAGGTCGAGGATGTCCTCGGCGGTTCTCGCGATCTGCCGCGCACGAGTCGTCGTCGGCAAGCGTCTCACCGCGCGCAGCGCGACCCAGCCGACCAGTGGGGCCAGGACAACGGAGCCCAACGCGCCCAGCTTCGCCTCGGCCAGTCGCTGCCCAGTGAAGGCCAGGCTCGATATCAGCAGCGAGACGGTGAAGCCGATTCCCGCGACCGCGCCGGCGGCGGCGAGCAGCGGTCCACTGACCGGCGGGCGCGGCCCGTGCAACGACGGGCGCGATGCGATCCACGAGGCCCCGGTGATACCGAGCGGCTTGCCCACGATGTATCCGAGGAGGATGCCGAGCGTGATCGGAGACCTGAGAGCGTCGCCGATCAGCGTTCCGGTGATGTGCACGCCCCCGTTCGCGAGCGCGAACAGTGGCACGATCACGTAGCTCGTCCACGGATGCAGGCTGTACTGGAGGCGCTCGTTAGGTGAGATCGCGGACCCGACGCCCTCCTGGACCGACCTCGCCAGTTCGGGCGTCGGCTGTTCGCGGAAGGAACGTGCGAGAGCGGTCGCCCGCTCGAGGTCCTCACGCGACGGCGGGTAGGCGCTCGTTGCCAGTCCGACTGCGAGGCCCGAGATCACGGGGTCGACGCCCGACTTGAACATCGCGACCCAGAGGCCGATCGCGACAACGACCGATAGCGGGCGAGACCAAGCCGGTGCGTAGCGGAGCGCCAGCAGCGCCCCAAACAGGGCGACCGCGATCGCCAACGCGAGGAGCGATAGATGCGTCGTGTAGGCGGTCGCGATCACCAGCAGCGCGCACAGGTCATCGACGACGGCCAGGGTGAGGAGGAAGACACGCAGCCGCGTGGCAGCGCGGGGCGTGAGCAGCGCCAGCGCCCCCAGGGCGAACGCGGTGTCGGTCGACATCGCGGCTCCCCAACCGTGCCCGCCCGGACCACCGGCATTGAATGCGAGGTAGATCCCGATCGGGACGATCATCCCGCCGATCGCGGCGAACACGGGAACCGCCAGTCGCTGGCGATCGCGCAGCTCGCCGAGGTCGAGCTCACGCTTGGCCTCGAGTCCGACGACGAGGAAGAAGAACGTCATCAGCCCCTCGTTGACCCAGTGGCGCAGGTCAGCCGAGATCCCGGCGCTGCCGATCCGGATCACGAGCTTCGTCGTCCACACCGCGTCATAGGAGTGCGACCACGGGGAGTTCTCCCACAGCAGCGCGACGATCGTCGCCGCCAACACGACGACGGCGCTACCGGTCTCAGCGCTGAGAAAGTCGCGAACCGGCGCCGCGAGGTTCCGCGCCCAAGCCGTGCGACCGGAGTAGGTCGTGGCTGGGGCGGCGACGCTCATCGCGGAGCGATTATCACGGCCGGCGTGCGCTCGTGGAATCTGGCTAGGGCGCGCGGGCGCTGTTGGTGATCTCGACCGTCGACCTATAGATCGACGCGATGACCGCGGCCGCCGGCTTGAAGTTCCCGTACTGGTCGATGACGCCCTTTTGGTTCAGCGGCGGGTTGGCCAGGGGATCTCCGCCGCTGTAGTTCGGATACGCGAAGTAGTCCTGAAGGACGAAGTAGATCGCGCCCGACAGCCACGGCTTCGTCGCGAACACGTCCAGGTGGTAGGCGATCGAATCCGACTGGAACGCGTATGTGCCGTACTCCTCGACGGGCCCCACCCGATCGGCGTCGAACCCGAACTCGCTCACGAACAGTGCCTTGGTCGGGTAACAGGCGCGGAAGGCGTCGAGGAAGGGTCCGAGCCCCTGGCGGTCTGCGGTCCCGCCGTCACCCGCGTCGAACCACCCGAAGTAGTCGTTGAAGCCGATCACGTCGAGCGGCGCGTATGCGGCCTGGCACGCGACTCCGGGCCAGTCGCTGACCGCCATGCCGACCGGGCGCGTGGGGTCGAGCTGGCGGGCCAGCGCGGTGGCGCCGGCGATATATCTCGCCTCGGCGCCGGTGACCGGTGTGGGGAGCTCATTCCCAATGCTCCACAGCAGCACCGAGGGATGGTTCTGGTTTGTGAGGATGTTTTCCTTGAGCAGCGCATACGCCCGTGCGAGCCATCCCGGCTGGGCTATGTACCGGTTCTTCGCCTGGTAGACGGGGATCTCCGACCACAGCAGGATCCCGTCCTCGTCGGCCATCTCCTCCATCGCAGGAGGGAGCGGGTAATGCGCGCGAATCACGTCGCCGCCGAGCTCTTTGGTCCAATCGATGAGCTGGCGCATCTGCGTCGTGCTGAGCGCCGCTCCGCTCGCCACGTTCTGCTGGTGCACATTGAAGCCACGCAGGTCGAGCAGCCGGCCGTTGAGCTCGAGGCGACCGCCCTTGGTGACCGCGATGCTCCGGATTCCGCTGTAGTCGACGTATCCGCCGAGGCTCCTGCCTTTGGCATCCGACAGCGTCAAGGTCGCGCGGTAGAGCGTGGGGTGGCCGGGCGCCCACAGATGAGGGCGCGCGATGAAGGCGCGGGCGCGGGCGGTCCAGGTCGCGTGCGGGGCGATCGTGGCGGTACCGAAGTCCAGGGGAACCCCTCCGTAGAAGCCCCTGAGCTGCACGGTCTGTGACGCCCCGGTCACGTTGCGAATCAGTGCTCGCTCGTCGATCGTCGACCCGCACGTCGGGCACGGGAGCAGCGGCCGGACCTCGACCTGCGAGATGTCGGCGCGCGCCACCGCGCGCAGGTACACCTCCTGGAGCAGGCCGCCGTAGTTCCACCATTGGCCGCCGGGGCCCGGCGGGAAGTCAGCGGCCGTGCGCTGGTCGTCGACGCGCACGATCAGTCGGTTGACTCCCGTGCGTACCCTGGTCAGGTCGAACTCGAACGGCAGATAGGCGCCGGCGTGACTGCCGATCTCACGTCCGTTCAGCCACACCGTGGCCGTGTAGTTGACCGACTGGAAGTCGATGATCCAGTGCCGATCGCTCGCCGGGACGTACTTCGGGAAGGCTCCCCTGGGGATGGTGAAGTCTCTGCGGTACCAGCCGACGTAGCCGGACATGCTCTGGGAGGACAGATCGCCCGCGTTGTATGCGTTCGGGACCGTGACCGCGGACCAGCCGGTGGTGGAGGAAATGTTCCGCCACCACCCCTGCGCCTCGCCGACTTCGGCGATGTCCGCGCGATAGAGCCACGTGCCCCCGAGCAGGTAGCGGTCGCTCTGCCCGTCGCGGTACAACGCCCCCTTGGTGGGGGGCTGTGCTGTGGACAGGGAACCTTGGGCGCTCGCCGCCGCGCTCGCCACCGCGCTCGCGGCCAGCGCGAGGAGAATCGACACGACAAGCGAACGAACGAACAAGAGAGAATCGGCTCCTCGCGTGCGCGCCGGCCGTCGCGCTTGGCAGATGGATGCTAATCGCTTCACCGGCCCCGACGCGCCACCGCGTGTAACGTCGCAGCTGCAACCAGCGATCAGGAGGTGACTGAAGTGGCGAATCTCACTGGGTCATCGACGGCGGAAATCGATGCGCCGATCGACCGGGTGTGGGCCCTTGTCGAGGATGTCGAGGCCGCGCCCACATGGCAGGGCGGCCTCAACGGGATGGAAGCGCTGGAGCGTGACGGGGAGGGGCGGGCGACCCTGTGCGAAGCCGCCGCCGACATCAAGGTCCGGACCGTCAAATCGAAGGTCCGCTTCACCTATGCCGGCCCGACACTGCTCAGCTGGAGCCAGGAGAAGGGCGAGCTCAAGTCGGTCGACGGCCGCTGGGAGCTCGAGGACCTCGGCGGCGAGCGCACCCGCGCCACCTATGCGATCGAGGTCGACTTCGGCCGCGTCCTCGGCATGCTCGTCCGCGGGCCCGTTGAGGGAGCGATCCGTGCCATGCTCGTCAACGCCCGTGCGGGCGAGCTGCAGCGCCAGGTGGAGGCGGGCTGAAGGGCCCACCGCCCACGCACGTCCCCCACGCCCGCCGGCCACCGCGAGACCCTGGCCCGGCGCTACGCTGATCATCGAGCATGTCCGCGATCGGCAACGCAACCCGTCCCCTGCGCGTCGCGATCGTCGGATCGGGCCCGGCGGGGTTCTACGCCGCCGGGCACTTGCTGGCCCCGAAGGGCCGCCCGGACCTGGTCGTCGAGGTCGACGTGTTCGAGAGGCTGCCCACTCCATGGGGACTCGTGCGTGGCGGCGTGGCGCCCGATCATCCGAATATCAAGGCGGTGTCGCGCGTGTTCGACAAGACCGCCGCCCGACCCGGCTTTCGCTTCTTCGGGAACGTCGAGCTGGGACGTGACATCTCGCACGAGGATCTCCTGTCGCGCTACCACGCGGTCATCTACGCGGTCGGCGCCGAAACGGACAAGCGGATCGGGATACCGGGCGAGGACCTCGCCGGCAGCACCACGGCCACCGAGTTCGTCGCCTGGTACAACGGCCACCCCGACTACCGCCACCGCGAGTTCGATCTCTCGTGCAGGCGAGCGGTCGTGGTCGGCAACGGGAACGTCGCAATGGACGTCGCGCGGATGCTCGCGATCACGCCGGCGGAGCTCGAGCGGACGGACGTCGCCGATCACGCGCTGGAGGTGTTGAGAAGTGCCGCGATCGAGGAGATCGTCGTGCTCGGGCGCCGCGGCCCGGCGCAGGCGGCGTTCACCAACCCCGAGCTCCTCGAGCTCGGCGAGATGGCCGATGCTGATGTGCTCGTCGACCCGCGTGACGTCGCTCTCGACGCCCACAGCGCACGATCGATCGAGAGCGAGGGAGACCTCACGGCGAGAAGGAACGTCGAGATCCTCGCCGGCTACTCGGAGCGCCGCCCCACCGGCAAGCGCAAGCGGATCATTCTGCGCTTCCTCGTCTCGCCGGTGGCGATCATCGGCAACGGGCGGGTGGAGGCAGTACAGCTCGCACACAATGAGATCGCTGCGGACACCGATGGCATCCTGCGCGCCGTGAGGACCGAGCGCCGCGAGACGCTCAAGGCGGGAATCGTGCTGCGCTCGATCGGCTACCGGGGGGTCGCGCTCCCAGGGGTACCGTTCGACGAGCGACGCGGGACGATCCCCAACCAGGCGGGGCGGGTGACCGATCCGCAGGCGCGGGAGCCCCTCCGCGGGGTGTACGCCGTCGGATGGATCAAGCGCGGGCCGAGCGGCGTGATCGGCACCAACAAGAAGGACGCCCACGAGACCGTCGATAACCTGCTCGCCGACCTCGACCGCGGGGCGCTGCTCGAACCGGCGGATCCCACGTCCGAAGCGCTCGACGCGCTGCTTGCCGAGCGCCGTCCGGACTACGTGTCCTACGCCGGCTGGCAGGCGATCGAGCGCGCGGAACGCGCCGCCGGCGAGCCCCACGACCGGCCGCACGTGAAGCTCTGCACTTTCGAGGAGCTGCTCGCGGCCGCCTTCGACAGCGCCGCTTCGTAGCTCCTGGCGGCCTCGCGCGACCTCATCGCCGCGCTCACCGCATCGCCCAGGACCGGACGACGCCGGCGGTGCCGCCGTCGGGCGAGAAGCGAACCATGCGCGGCTCCTCCCCGCGGGGGATCGCGAAAGCCACGCAGCCGGTTCGGCCCTGGCCAGGGGCGATCTCGTTCATGAAATCCTGCAGGTACGTCTGGCACGTTCCCGACGGGACGAAGACGGGCGACGCGGGACCGGCGGCGGTGAGCAGCGAGAAGTCGCTGGTGGCGGAGCTGTCGTAACCGGCGGGACCGGCGTTGCGTGCGGCCACGAGGACGCCGACCGCCTCCATGCCCGGCGGGACCTTCGCTCCCGAGCCCCGCAGCGGATCGATGACCCTGGTCACGGTTATGACCAAGGTGGTGCCCCGCGCCGGCACCCGCTGAGCATGGCCGACGGGCGTCCCGGCCGATGTCCCGTGCCGGCCGGCGCGGGGTGTGGTGGGCCCGGTGGGCGGGCGCCCCGCGTGTTCGTGCGCGCGGGTTGTGGACGTCCTACGGATGCTCGTGCCACACGACGACAGGATGATCAGCCAAGCAGCGACGAACAGCAGCGCGAGGACCCCAGTCATGCCGCGCAAGCGCACGGGAGCTAGCGTAGCTCGGGCCCGGGGTCAACGGGCGGACGCCGGCGCGCCGCCGAGGCACAGCACGGCGTTGTGACCGCCGAAGCCAAACGAGTTCGAGATCGCGATTGACGGCTTCGAGCCGCCCCCGTTCTGGCGCACCCGCAGCGGGCGTGGCCCGTCGGGCACGTAGTCGAGGTCGAGCCCCTCCTCCTGCTCCTCGTACCCGAGCGTTGGTGGCGCGACGCGATCGGCAAGCGCGAGGATCGTGGCGATCGCCTCCACGGCGCCGGCGGCGCCGAGCGAGTGGCCGATCGCGGACTTCGTCGAGGACACGGGCACGTGCCGTGCATAGTTGCCGAGAGCAAGCTTGAGCGCGTCGGTCTCGGAGCGATCGTTGAGTGGCGTGGAGGTCCCGTGGGCGTTGACGTAGTCGACGTCGTCCGGCCGCATGCCGGCGTCCGCAAGTGCGCGCAGGATCGCCCGTGCCGCGCTTGTCCCGCTCGGGTCGGGTGCGGTGAGGTGATAAGCGTCCGCGGTCGCGCCGTAGCCGAGAACCTCGCCCAGCACACGCGCGCCGCGCGCGTGTGCGAGCTCGGCCGACTCGAGCACGAGCACGCCCGCGGCCTCACCCATGACGAAGCCGTCACGCCGCGCGTCGAACGGTCTCGATATACCCGAAGGCGATGTCGCATCCATCGCCGCGAAGGCAGCCTTCGCGAGGGGTGTCAGGGTGGCCTCGGCGCCGCCGGCGATCACGGCGTCGGCGTCGCCGGCCTGGATCATCCGGGCCGCGACTCCGATCGCGTGGGTGCCCGAGGCGCACGCCGACATCACACCGAAGACCGGGCCTCGGAGGCCGTGACGCATCGCCAGCAGCCCCGACGCCGCGTTGCCCATGATCAGCGGGATCGAGAGCGGCGACACGCGTTCGGGCCCGCGCTCGCGGAGCACTTGGCACTGATTCTCGAACGTCTCCATGCCGCCGATCCCGCTGCCGATCACGCACCCGACCATGTCGGACTCGCACGGGGGCTGCTGGGGCTCCCATCCGGCGTCGGCGATCGCCTCGGCGCACGCGGCGATGGCGAGCTGGGCAAAGCGATCGCTGCGGCGCGCCTCCTTGGTCGACATGACCGCCTTGGGATCAAAATCGCGGCACGCCCCGACGCCGTCCTCGATCCCCGATCGGCGGGCCAGCCAGCCGTCGTACAGGGCGTGAGCCCCGACGCCCAGCGGCGTCACCGCGCCAACGCCGGTGATGACCACACGCCGCGTCACGGCGTCCCCCACTCCACGACGGTCGCGCCCCACGTGAATCCGGCGCCGAAGGCGGCGATCAGCACCCGATCCCCAGGCCGCAGGCCCCCTTCGCTCTCGCTGAACGCCAGTGCAAGGGGCAGCGTCGCGGCGGAAGTGTTGCCATACTCGCCGATGCAATCGACCACGCGCTCGACGGGAAGGTCGAGTCGCTCACCGACCGCACGAAGGATGCGGCCGTTGGCCTGGTGGTAGACGAAGCGGTGGATCTGGTCGAGCTCGACTCCGGCCGCGTCCGCCGCCCTGGTCGTGGCTTTCGCGAGCGAGCTCACTGCCTCGCGAAAGGTCTCGTGGCCGCGCATCCGGATCAGGCCCTCGACGCGCTCGACGAAGATGAAATCGGCCCCGGCGCCGTCCGCGCCGAGGATGATCGGGCCGATGCGGCTCGGCTCGTCGGTCCCCGTGAGCACCACGGCACCCGCGCCGTCGCCGAACACGGCGGCCGTGGCCCGATCGTCCGGGTCGGTGACCCTGGACATGAAGTCCGCACCCACGACGACGACGCTGGCCGCGCGCCGGGCCTCGATCTGCGCGCACCCCAGCGCCATCGCCGACAGGAAGCCCGTGCACGCGGATCCGATGTCGATCGCGCCTGCCCGCGTCGCCCCGAGCGCGTGTGCCACGAGCGGCGCCGCATTGGGCATCACATCATCCGCTGTCGTCGTCGCAACGAGCACCAGGTCGACCTCCGCGGGGGACACGCCGGCCCGCTCGAGCGCGCGCTGCGCCGCGAGCGTGGCGTGAGCGTCCAGTCGCTCATCGGCTGTGGCGATCCGCCGCGCGCGGATACCCGTCCGGCGTTCGATCCAGTCCTCGCTGACCCCCAGCCGACCGGAGA
The DNA here is from genome assembly GCA_003165655.1 of Solirubrobacterales bacterium. GTDB lineage: Bacteria > Actinomycetota > Thermoleophilia > Solirubrobacterales > Solirubrobacteraceae > Palsa-465. The sequence goes on along the minus strand of PMOY01000218.1, from coordinate 4,390 downwards.
TCTCGGCGTTCGAAACGATCCGGGCGGGCAGGCTGACGCCCACCGACGCGATCGCCGCGCCGCGCAGCCGGCCCGGTCGGCCAGCGGCGCGCGCGACGGTTTCACGGGTACGCCCAACCGTCTCGCGAGGGGTCCTCGTTGTGGCGCGCGTGGTCACAGTGCTAGCCATTGATGAGACGGTCGAGCAACGGCAGCCGGTAAGCGAGCCTTCGGGGACGCGAACCAGACATCCGGGGGGTGAGGGCTCACCGCTACCGTGGCGTGGCGGAGATTCGACCCGGCGCCCGCACAAGCGTACGATTGACCGTGCGGTGACTGAGCTCGGGATTGCGCTTCTGCTGGTAGGAGCCACGCTAGTGGCGATCGAGACCCATGTCGCGTCGCTCGGAATGCTGGCAACCCCGGGAGCGCTCGCCCTCGGCGCCGGCGCCGTGCTCGCCGTCAGCGGCCTCGGCGGAGGCATCGTCATCGCTCTCATCATGGCGGTGCTGCTGACGATCGGGGGATTGGCGTTCGCCAGCGTCGCGGTGCGTGAGGGCAAGGTGGCGCGCCGGCGCCGGGTCCGAACGGGCGCCGAGGGTCTCGTCGGTAGGATCGGCGTCGTGCAGAGTTGGGGCGAACCGAGCGGGCGCGTGCGCGTCGACGGAGCGCTGTGGCACGCCCGGCGCTCGTTGGCCGATGATGAAGCGGGCGACCTGCACGCCGGCGACGCGATCGTCGTCGAGCGCCTCAGCGGCCTGACGCTCGCGGTTCGCCGCGCGGACGAGTGGGAGCTGGCGCCGTGATCACCGCGATCGTCGTGATCTTGATCATCCTGCTCGTGGTGGCGGCGACCGCAGCCGCCTCCTCGGTCCGTGTGCTGCGCGAGTACGAGCGCGGCGTCGTCTTCCGGCTCGGGCGGCTGATGGACCAGCGTGGCCCCGGCATCGTTCTCCTCGTGCCCGGAATCGACCGCATGGAGCGCGTCAGCCTGCGCACGATCACGCTCAAGGTCCCGCCACAGGAGATCATCACGCGCGACAACGTCCCAGCCCGAGTGACGGCGGTCGCGTATTACCGCGTGATCGATCCCAACCGTGCGATCGTCGAGGTTCAGCACTTCGGCGAGGCGACGCTGCAGGTCGCGCAGACGACGCTGCGCTCGGTGCTCGGCGGCGCCGATCTCGACACCCTGCTCGCCGAGCGCGACAGCCTCAACGAGAACCTCCAGCAAATCATCGACACGCACACCGAACCATGGGGAATCAAGGTCACGGCCGTCGAGATCAAGGACGTCGAGATCCCCGAGCGAATGCAGCACGCGATCGCCGCGCAGGCAGAAGCCGAACGCGAGCGCCGGGCGAAGATCATTAACGCCGAGGGCGAGGCACAGGCGGCGGCGAAGCTCGCCGAGGCCGCCGACGTGATCGCGGTGAACCCGGTGACGATCCAGCTGCGCTATCTGCAGACGCTGCGCGAGATCGGCGTCAACCAGAACTCGACCGTGGTCTTCCCGCTCCCGATCGACCTGATCAAGCCGCTGCTCGAGACGGCCGGGCGACCCCATGCGCCAACCGACGCCGGCAATCACGCAGGCAACAGCACCGAGCCGCCGGCGGCGATCGAGCGCGGACCACAACACGAGCTCAGCGCCGGCCTCACCGAGGCGATACTGCCCGACGAGGTGGCCGACCCACCGCCGCCGTCTCGGCGTAACTGACGAGCGCGCGCCGGCCTGACGGCGGCGGGCGAGGCCTCACGGCGTTCTCATCCGACCAGACCGAGTCGCTGTGCGCGCTGGACCGCTTCGGTCCGGTTGCGGACACCTAGCTTCCGGTATACCGCGCTCGTGTGCTCCTTGACGGTGTGGCGGGAGAGGTGGAGCTCCTCGGCGATCTCGGGGTTGGTGGCGCCCGAGGACATGAGCTCGAGCACGGTTCGCTCGCGGTCCGATAGTCGCATGACGACGGTGCGGTCCTGCGGCTCGAACACTGTCTTGCCGCGTCCGACCGTCAGGATCGCCGACGCGATGCGGCGCGCGGACCAGTCCTTAAAGGCGAACCCCGACGCCCCCGCCGCCCGCGCCGCCTGAGCCGAGATCGCGCCGGCGCCCGAGAACAAGAGCACCCGCGTCGCCGGTTCGGCCGCCCGGAGCTGCTCGCAGATCTCGGCGCCGGACTCCTCGCCGATGAACAGGTCGACGAGCGCCACGTGCGGCTTGTAACGGGACACGAGCGATAACGCCTCCGCGCCCGTGGTGGCGCTCAGGCATCGCTCGACCCAGGGCTGCTCGGTGAGCATGAGGCGAAATCCCCAGTGGACGACATCGTGATCATCGACGACGAGGACACGCAGGCGCTGCGGGCTCCGCGGGGCGTCCGCCGGCGTGTCAGTCATCGCCAGGGACAACAAGCCGGACCTGCCACGTGCCCGGTTCACGCTCGCCGAACTCGACGATCCCGCCACTCTGGAGCGCCTCGAGCGCGGCCAGACGCAAGCCCATGCCGGCGCGCCGCCCACGACCAAGGACGCCGTCGTTCGCGATCTCGAGCACGAACGCGTCGTCGACCTGGGCGAGGCGCACGCTGACGCGGGTGGGAGTCGCGTGCTTGTGGGCGTTCCGGATCGCCTCGGCGAGCACTGACTGCGCCAGCGGTTCGAGCCCCGCAGGGACTCGAGCCTGGCTGCCGGGCTCGAGCGTGACACCAAGGTCGGGATGCATCCGACGGAGGCGCTCGACCTCGGCCAGGAAGGTGGTTCGGGTGGCGCGCGGCGTGCGCCCGAGCGGGCGCTGGATCGCGGTGCGCAGGTCGCCGAGGGCGGCCTGAGTCTCGGCCGCGCAGCGGTGTCGTGCGACCTCAGGCAGGTCGCCGTTCCCGTCGAGCGCCATCGAGACCCCGAACAGCCGCTGCATCACGCCCTCGTGGATCTCGCGCGCGAGGTCGATTCGCTGCTCGAGCTGCTCGGCCTTCTCCGCCTGGGTGGAGACGATCCGCGCCACCGAGGCGAGCGCCGCCGCCTTGCCGAGCGTCCACAGCAGATGGCGGTCGGCGTCGTCGAGCGGGGGATCCTCGAGCCGGCGGTCGGCGAGGATCACCCCCACGGCCCGCCCGGCGGCCGCCATCGGGGCGCACACGAGCCGCACGGTCTCGGTCACCATCGCCGCGTACTCCCGCGGCAGCTGCCCGGCGACGTCGCCCACCACCTCGACCACTCTGTCCTCGCGCAGCGCCCGTGCCGCGATCGGCGCCGACTCGACGGTCACGTGAGCGCCGGCGAACTGGTCCAGGTCGAGCCCATGCGCCCCGGCCGCGCGCACCATCCGGCTCGCGCTGTCGTAGCGAAAGATGATCGCCCGGCGCATCCCGGCGAGCCGGCAGACCGCCTCGCACAGCCGTCCGTAGAAGGCATCGGGCGTGGAGACCTCCTCGGCCTGAGAGAGCACCTCGACAAACAGCTCGAGCGCGTCGACGTTCGACGTGGATCGGACATCCGTCGACTCAGGGACGCTCATGGGCAGCGACGACGCGCGAAGGCGGGATGCGCCGCGGCGGCTTCTACGCGGCGTGAGCGGCCATCAGCCCGATGCGCAGCTCCTGCTGTGGCGCGAGATAGACGCGCCAGCGCTCGTTGCACGGTCGGCACAGGCATTGCACCGACGGATCGTAGCCGTCGTCGGCGTCGAGCCGCCACGCGACGTCCTCACTGCGCAGGCAGAGCGGGCAGGCCAGCGACGCCGTGACAAGGATGTCGGGATCGTCGGCCCGGAAGCGTGCGGTGTCGGCGCGCGTGGACACACCGCTCACGCAGCCAGGGCCTCGGCGCGCCCGATCGGCCGCTTCCCCCACCGGCTCGCGGTGGCGAAGTCGAGCAAGCGCACAAGGTAGTCCCGCAGCGGGGACACAAGTATTCCCGGTGGATCCAGGCAGGCCCGTGCGCGAGCGTCGTCGAATGTCGTCCCGATCGCGAAGTAGGGGAAATAAGCCAGACTTCCTTCGAGCGCCGCGCGCTGGCTCTCGGTGGCGTCACGGGCGGCGAGCGCGAAATCCGCCGGCGAGAGCACCGCCGGCGGCGGCTTATCGAAGTAGCGACTCGCGAGCTCGGCGACCTCGCCGATCGTGCTCGCGTTGGCCCCGGCCGTCAGGTGATATGTCTCTCCGATGCCACCGGACATCTCGCACAGCGCGTGGATGGCATCCGCCACGTAGTCGATCGAGACGACGTCCAAGGGCGCTGAGGAGACCGCGGGAACCGCCGCGTAGAGGCCGCGCGCGAAGGCGCGCAACGGCCAGTACATGACGTTGAAGGCGGCGGTCCAGCCACTGTGGCGGTCGCCGACGACGATCGACGGGCGCATGATCGTCGACGGGACGGAGGTCCGCGCCTGCACGAGCTGCTCGGACTCGAACTT
>PMOY01000349.1 GCA_003165655.1 Solirubrobacterales bacterium | reverse complement strand
TGGCTGCGACGCGGCCCGCCCGCCCGGACCGCCAAACCGAAGTTTCGCATCGCCGCCGCGAACGCCCTGATCGCCCACGAGCCGCAGGTACGCGACCGGACCGAACTGCTTCGCTTCGCCACCACCCGCCTCGGGGATACGGTCCTCGAGGCGATCGAGGTCTCGTTCGCCTTCGGCGGCGACGACGTGCTCCACCGGGTGACCTGGCGGCTGGGGCCAGGCGATCGCGTTGCCCTCGTCGGCGTCAACGGATCGGGAAAGACGACCCTGCTGAGGCTCCTCGGCGGCGATCTCGCGCCGACCTCGGGGTCGGTCGAGCGCGGCGCCACCGTGCGGCTCGCCCGCCTCTCGCAGGACACCGTCGAGATCCCCGGCGAGCAACGGGTACTGCAGTCGCTGGAGGCGGTACGCGGGAGCGCCACGCTTAGCGATGGCCAGGAGATCTCGGCCGGGATGCTGTGCGATCGCTTCGGCTTCCGCGGAGACCGCGCGCGCACGCTGGTGCGCGAGCTCTCCGGCGGGGAACGGCGACGGCTCCAGCTCATGCGCCTGCTGATCGCGGAACCCAACGTCCTCGTGCTCGACGAGCCGACCAACGACCTCGACATCGACACGCTCACGGCCCTCGAGGACCTGCTCGACGGCTGGCCGGGCACGCTCGTGGTCGTGAGCCACGACCGGTACTTCGTCGAACGGGTCTGCGATGACGTCTTCGCGCTCACACGCGACGGCGGGATCCGTCACCTGCCGGGCGGGATCGACGAGTACCTCGAGCTGCACAGCGCCGCGGCCATAACGGTGCTCGTACGGCCCAGGACCAGCGCTCCCTCGGGCGCATCGCTGCACCCCGCGCGAAAGGAGATCCAGCGCCTCGAGCGTGCGCTCGACCGGCACGCCGAGCGCGAGCGCGCGCTGCACGAGCAGATGTCCGCAAGCTCCACGGATCACGCCCGGCTGAGCGAGCTGCACGCCGAGCTCCAGACATCGCTCGCCGAGCGCGAACGGCTCGAGGCGGCCTGGCTCGACACCGCCACCTCACTCGAGTCCTGACCGCCGATCAGGAGACCGCGGACCGCCTTCCCGGCGCGGCGGCTAGGCTCGCCGCATCCTCGAGCTCGAGACACCCCACGGAATCGCGCGCGTCCAGCTCCACGTTGCCGATCGTCCGGTCGCCGCGCTCGTGCTCGGACACGGCGCCGGCGGCGGCATCGGCGCGCCGGACCTCGTTGCCGTCATGGGTGCTGCCCGCTCGCTCGAGATCAGCGTCGGGCTCGTGGAGCAGCCCTATCGGGTCGCGGGTCGGCGCACGCCGGCGCCGGCGCGCCAGCTCGACGCGGCGTGGACGGCCGTCCTCGCGCAGCTGCGCGACGATGCGCTCGGCGGCGTGTCCGTCATCGCCGGCGGGCGCTCCTCCGGCGCCCGTGTCGCCTGCCGCACCGCGGCCGAGGTCGGCGCGCTCGCGGTGATCTGCTTGGCGTTCCCGCTGCACCCTCCCGGCCGAGGCGATGACCCGGCGAAGAGCCGGTTGCCCGAGCTCGACGCGGTGTCGGTCCCGACGCTCGTGGTGCAGGGACAGAACGATCCTTTCGGGATGCCCCCCGACGGCCCAGGCCGCACGGTCGTCCACGTGCCGGGTGATCACGCACTGAGAAGCTCGACGGCGGTCGCAGCCGTCGCGGCGGCCGCGTCCGCATGGCTCGTGGCTCGCCTCGCGGACAGGTGAGAACGACCGTCATGGCGCTCGCCACGCGTCGCAGCCGCGAAGTTGGTTAGATAGCCCCTGTGAAGCTCGCGTTGCGGTGCGGTGAAATCGCGTTGCGGTGGCGTCGCGGATTCCTGACGTCGCTGGTTCTCGGCGCTGCGACGCTGCTGGTCGGCGCCGCGATGCTGGCGCTCGTCGCGTCGAGTGCCGCCGCCCTGAGCACCACGGGCCGCCCACCATCGGCTATTTGCCCCGGGGTCTCGGGCTCCTCAGGCTGCTGCGGTCCGCCGGTCGAGCAGCCGCTTGCCGCTTCCGTGTGCTGTCCGGCGCAGACTACTGGGTGCTGTACCACCGGGTGCTGTACACCGATCACCGCCCCGTCGGACTGCTGCGTGGCGTCCGCGTGCGAGGCGGCGCTGTCGATCGGTGCCACCCCCGATCCGGCGATCGATGGGCAAGCGGCAACGATCACCGGGACGCTCACGGGCGGGACGGTCGCGGCGCAGCCCGTCGTCCTCTGGGAGCGGCTCACCGGACAGACGGCCTTCAGCGAGGTCGCACAGACGACGACCGACTCATCCGGGGACTTCCGGTTCGTGCGCCTCGTGCGGACGAACGCGGAGTGGTACGCGAAGGCGGGGCTCGTGGCGAGCTCGACCGTGCTCGAGCCCGTGCTCGCGGCGGTCACCCTGCACCCGTCGAGCGTCCGGCCCGCGGCCGGCGCGAAGGTCACGCTGTCGGGGTCGATCGCCCCAAGCCACGCCGGCGAGCGCGTCGCGCTCGAGCGGCTTCGCGGACGGCGCTGGGTGACGATCGCGCGACCCAAGCTCGGCAAGCGCTCCCGCTTCTCGGTCACTCAGAGGCTGGGCGCGCACGCCGTCGAGCGCCTCCGCGTGGTGCTCGAGGCCGACGCGCGCAATGCGCGCTCCGTCTCGGCCGTGATCAAGATCGTCGCCTCCTGAGGCGGCGACGGCGCACCGAGGTCGAGCTCTCGGCTGAGATCGTCCGGGGCCATCAGCGGACCGGCCCGAGCAGGATCGTGGACTTACGCGGCGACGGCGCTGACCGGCGGCTCGCCATCGGCGTCCGAGGCCTGCGTCAGGACCTGGCCGCAGAACGCCGTGACGATCGTCGCGTCGAAGTGGGTACCGGCGGAGCGTTGGAGCTCCTCGAGCGCGTCGGCGACGCTCCTGCGTCGGTGATAGACCCGGTCGGATGTCATCGCTTGGAAGGCATCGCAGACGGCGATGATGCGTGCGCCCAGCGGGATGTCCTCGCCGCAAAGCCCATCGGGGTATCCGTGTCCGTCGACGCGCTCGTGGCTCGATCGGATGAGCGCGGCCGTCGAGGCCAAGGCCGGCGCGGCCGACGCGATGCGCTCGCCGATCAGTGGGTGACGCTGCATGAACTTCCACTCGAGCCCGTCGAGGGGGCCCGGCTTGTCGAGGATCGCCGCCGGAATTGCGGTCTTGCCGACGTCGTGAAGCCTCGCGGCGACGCGGATCCGGCTCACCTCGTGCTCGGGCTCGCCCAGCGCTTTCGCGAGCGCGCCCGAGAGCTCTGAGACTCTCTCGACGTGGTCGTCGAGGGAGGCGCCCTGTTCGGTGATGACCTGCAACAGCGCGTCGCTGACCTGGTGGCGCGCGGAGAACCGGGTCGCCTTGGTCGCATACATCATCGCCGTCACGACCGGCTCGATCGCAAGCGTGCGCGTCCCGCGGCGAGCAAGCCGTCGGGAACCCCAGCCTCGGAGCGAATCGCCAGACCGCGCGAGATCGCCGTTTCGTCGGCTCTGATCCTCGTCCTGACGGCGGTTGGCGAACCACCGGACGCGGGGTCCGCGGCGAACGGAGCAGACTGCAGGTCAGACAGAGAGAGCGTCAGCGAGCCGATCTCCACCTGCGCCTTTCGACTCGACTCGGATCGCGCCACGAGGAGCCACACACCGGCGATCGCGGCGATGGTGAGGACCAGCGCGAGCCCGGGGGCAAGCAGCTTGGAGCGTCTGACGTGCGTGAGGATCCGAGTCGTTCATCGACCGGATCTGTGAAAACCTGCACAATTCTCAGGGATCTGGACAGATGAGTGCGAGTCGTCTGGGGGCACCGGCCGAGCGCGACGCCCGTCGCCGCGCTCAGCCGCTCGGCCGCTCGGCCGATCGATTACCTGGTCCCGATCAGCGCATTCCCGCTCTCGTCGACGGCGACGCAGAGGTCGCTTGACGCGCACGAGACGCCGGCGAGGCCGGTGCTGGAGTCGATCGTCTCGGCGGTCCACGCGCTGGAGCCGCCGGTGGGGTCCAGCGTGGTGACGGCGTCGCCACTCAGACCCACCACCACGCACGGACCGTTCGCCACGCACGACACGCCCGTGGCCGGCTGGAACGGGTGGAGGCGATCGATCAGCTCCGTCTGCTTGTACGCCGCCGGCCCGCCCGTCGGGTTCGTCGATGTGTAGACGTTGCCGTTGTCGTCCGGCAGGACGCACAGCGTCGTCGTCGGGCACGACACCGCGGCGCCCCCGACGGACGAGTTGCTCCGCCAGGCCGACGCGCCGCCGGTCGGATTGGTGGAGGTCGACAGGCCGGACCCGGCCGCCACGCACAGCGCGTCACCCAGGCACGACACATCGTCGAGCGTCTCACCGGGATTGACTTTCGCCAACTGCCACGCGCCCGCGCCGCCGGTCGGATCGGTGGAGACGATCACGTCGCCGCCCGCGTCGACGGCCACGCAGAAGCTCGCCGAGGTGCACCTGACCGTTCCGAGCGTCCCTCCGGTCGCAATCGCGATCGTCTGCCACGCGCCCGCGCCGCCGCTGGGGTCGCTCGACACGAGCACGTCGCCGCTCAACACGTCGTCCGCCGCGCAGAACTGCGCGGTCGGGCAGGAGATGCTCACGAGTCCGCTGTCGGAGACGATACTCGTCGTCGTCCAGGTGCTCGGCCCTCCCGCCGGGCTCGAGGAGGTCACGACGTCACCGTTGTCGTTGACCGCGGCGCAGAAGCCGCTCGGCGAGCACGAGACGTCGGCGAACTCGCCGCCGTTGCTGATCGGTTCGGGGTCAGTCCACGTGAAGTGGGCCGGTGGCACCTGCGCTGCCGTGTAGCTGTGGCCGGCCGTGACCGTGGCCGTCTGATGTGTGAGCAGGTTCTTGACCGCGATCGTTCCTCGCACGACGTGGACGGTCGTCTCGCTGCATTCGTCGGTGGTGATCCACTCGGTGCCCCGAGCGGCCGCGAGGACGTAGCTACCCTGCGCGACGAACGGTCCACCCTTGTCGCTCACCCACAGCGAGCGGTGGCGCGGCTTGTGCTTCGTCGCCCGCGCGGCGCTCGCGCAGTCGAGCGCCCCGGTGAGCTTGAACGTGGTCACGCCCGAGGCCGCCTGGAGGACCTGGGCGCTGCCGTGCGAGAGCTCGGCGGTCCACGTCCTCGACGGAGTCGCGATCTCGACCCCGGCGGTTCCGGCGCTCGCGTCGACCGACCCGCCGACGTGCAGCGCGACGGATCCAACGATTCGGACGAAGCGATGCCGGGAGGGTTGCTCGACGGTGACGCGCCCGCGGACCACGGAGACGATCACGGTCCTCGCGAGGGCGGGCTGCGGGTGCCCCGACGAGGCCATGGCGGTGGCCGGGGCGGCGCCGAAGGCGAGTCCGAGCGCCAGCGCCAGCGCGGTACGTGTAATGGAGGTGTGCATGGTATTGCCCCTTCCCTCGTGGCCCTCGGGCCTAGCCTAGTGCGCTGCAGCGCGGGACGCCAGAGTCGAAAACGCCGACCCCAGGTGTATCGACGTAGTAGTCGCTGACGTAGCGGCTGGGGCCGATCTCATCCCAGATGTCGCTCTTCCCTTCGACCAGTGTCCCGGTCGTCTGGCAGAACAGCTCCACCGCATCGCCGTTGTACAGCCGGGAGACGTGTGAGTATCCGGTTCCGGGTCCGGTCCTGACGAGCAGCGACTGGCCACGCGGGACGCCGTACACATAAAACGTCGGCGGGGTCAACGGCGGGGGTGGAACCGAGGCGCCGACGGCCGCTGGAGCGGCGACGCCTACCGTCGTGAGCGCGAGGACGGTCGCGAGGATCCGACTGACTGAGGTGTGCATCGCCATACTCCTTTGGTCGTGTGACTGCGATGCGGTGAAGCTATGCTCGCGGCGAGGCGATGTCGTGCACCGCCGCGACACGCGCTGTGTCACGTAGGCGACACAGGCTCACGCGGGGCGAAGCTCATGGGAGCGGGACCGGCGCGCAGCCCGAACAGCGTCAGCGGCTCCTCGCGGCCACGGAGCTTGAACTCGCCGAGGCTCTCCAGCGCGTCGGGGTCGGTGAGCCTTGCGCGTGTCGATTCGGTCAGCAGGATCGGCCGGTCGAGCTCCCGGGTGAGCGCCTGCACACGGCTGGCGACGTTCGTCGTGTCGCCGATCGCCGCGTACTCGAGCCGTCGGCCGGACCCGACCGTACCCGACACGACCGGGCCGGAGGCCAGTCCGACTCCGACCCGATCGGCGCCGACGGCGGCGCCCACCCCGCGCGCCGCCGCC
>PMOY01000340.1 GCA_003165655.1 Solirubrobacterales bacterium | reverse complement strand
ATCTGGGGACCGGAGTGCAAGCCCTGCCTGGCGCTGATGCCGCACGTCGCGCGGATCGCGCAGGACCGTCCCGAACTGCGGGTGATCAAGCTCGAGGCGCCGAAGGCACGGCGCGTGTGCATCGATCTCCGCGTCCACGGGCTGCCGACATTCCTCTTGATGCGCAACGGCGAGGAAGTCTCCCGCCTGTCGGCGTCGCAGCTGTCCCCGACGCAGCTGCGCGAGTGGCTGGAAGCGCAGCTAGAGGTCTCGCAGGCCGGATGAGACGCTGTGATCGTGCAAGCTTGACGACAGACACCGAGAGGAGGTGAGCATTCATTGCTGGCTGACAAATTGACGATCGTCCTCGGCGAACGCGACGGCATCGCCGGACCCGCAATCGCTGCGTGCGTCAAGGCGGCGGCAGGCGAGGTCGTATTCGCATCGACCGAGTGCTTCGTCTGAACGGCCTCGGGTGCAATGGACCTGCAGAGCCAGGAGGTGATCAAGCGCCTCGCCGAGGAGCACGGCCCTGAGCGACTGCTCGTACTGCTCGGAGCCCCCGATCCGGAAGCGGCCGAGATCGCTGCCGAGACGGTGGTGCTCGGTGATCCCACCTACGCAGGTGCATTGACGGAGACCCAGTTGGGTCTCGAGGTCTACCACGTGCTGGAAGACGAAATCCGAATGCAGATTCCGCCCGACGTGTTCGAGGAGCAGATCGGTGTGATGGTCGACGTGCTCGATGCGACCGGGCTGGCGGAGGCGGTGGCAGCGATGCGAGCCAAGCGGCCGTGAGCAACGCGCGGGCGCCTCGTCACATCAGGTTTCGCGTGTGCAGGTCGAGGTGCTGCGCCCGTGTTGACTTTCCCGGGATGACGGGCGATGCTGGTGCTCGCGCTCCAGCGGACGGTGGGCAATCGCGCTGTCGCACGGCTCGTCACCGCGAGCGGCCACCGGTCGCGTGGGCGCATGCTTCAGCGGGCCATCCTGCAGATGAGCTCGTGGAGCGACGGGGATGCCGAGAGGGAAGAACTCGAGCTCAGTGTCAAGCTCATGCTCAGGCGCGGGGACCGCGGCAGTGTGCAGAGGGTGTATGGGAGAGAGCACTTCCCGCGACAGTTGGACATCAGGCCGACGGAGACGGTGTATGTGCTCAGCCACTCCGGGGGAGCGACTGTCGGAGACCTCTTTCCCGTGGAACTCGCGGGCCTGCTATTCAAGGCGCTCCCGGACGGGTACCGCGGGAAGATCGTGCTCGTCGCGTGCCACAGCGCGGATGAGAAGCCCCATCCCAGCAGGGGCCCGCTCTCCAAGCTGGGGGAGATGTCCTACGCTCGCCACCTCGCCTACCACCTCAATGACCACCAGCAACGGAGTCAGCACCGGACCGCGGTGAGCGAGGTTCGAGGTCGTCGCGGCATTTCGACGCTCGATCCGGTGACCGGCGCTCGGCGCTCGCTGCCCGAAGAGGCGAGCGGCGAGCCGGGCCGCCGCCTTGCCGCTTGGAGCATGCCTCGGGAGGACGGGGTGAGAGCGGCGCACCGTCGGCTGAGCGAAGTCAAGGCCGACGCCGAGCGAAAGGGCGACTTCGCGCTCGGGAGCATCATCTTTGAGGCAAGGCAGGCAATTGCCGACGAGTGGACCCGCGCGTGCGAGCACAAGCTCTCACTTCTGCAGCTCGACGTCGGCGCGCGAACAGGTTCGGCGTCCTCGGTCGGATACTCGGTCGCCCCCCAAGCGCCTCGTATTCCCCCGATGCCACATGCGCCAGCGCCTCATCGGGCACAAGCGCACGCGCGGATCGACCAACGCCTCACTGAACACCTGGCGGAGCTCAGGACGCTTGTGGCTGACATCGTCCTGCGCTACAACGCCGGCCAGAACCAGGATGTACGGACGGCGGCGGACAATCTCGTGGCACGCGGCCAGAGCTGGGCCGCCACGTGGGCCGAGCCGGGCGCTGACACGGGGGCCGCGGCGAGCGCCTCGACGCAGGCCGCCGCAGGGGGGAGCGCCGCGACGCAGGCCGCCGCACCCGCTGGTCCACCCCGTACCATCGCGGTCGAGAGCGAGACCGTGACCGTCGAGCCAGGACTGGCGTCAGCGACGACAGATCCGAGCGCTGGGAAGCCGCCGACGAACGGATGACCCCGGATCTCAGAGCGCCGCTACGCGCACGCCGCTGGTTGACGGTCGCCGGGAGGCAGACACAGGCCCTTCCGTTTCGGGAGCTTCCCGGTCTGCATCGTGTAGATCCACACTGCTCCGACGCTGTTTGGCGCCGTGATGTTGACCTCGAGCATTGTTCCCGGCGCCAGGCGATCACCGGCGAACCAGGAGGCCATCGCGAGCTGGCTCCCGTGCCGAGCTGCCACACGGTGACCGAACGGGCAGCCGTGCCCTCGACAGCTCACCTTGATCGTCGCCGCAGCCGGTAGGCGATCGACCGTGAGGCGCGACACCGTTGTCCAGCACTCTTGGCCCGAGCAGGTCCAGAACCAGAAGCCATGTACCACCGTACCGACCCGCGGATACGAGTAGGTGATGGAGCGGGTGACTGTCGCGGTGCCCGTGAAGGTGAGGTCGACCGGCAACTTGTAGAACTGCGCCAGCAGCTTCGTACCTGTCGCGTTCAGCGCAACGGTCACCGTCGTGCTCTGGCCGGCCGGGAGGGCGTAGGACGCACGAGCGACGGTGATGGGTACCGTCTTCACGGGGCCGCCGGGAGCCTTGCGGGCAATCACTCCGATGACCGACTGTCCCTGCTTGCGCTCCTGCGCGGCGGCGAGAACGCCGCCCGCGCATGATTGACCTGGAAGCCCGTTGCACGTGAGATTGAATTGAGCCCTCGTGCCTGAGATCGACGGACCGGACACAGTGACGGTCGGTGGGGGGAAGACGACGCTGTAGGTGATGCTCGCGGCGGCGGTGAGGCCGTCCTTGGAGGTCGCGGTCACGGTGTAGGTGTGCAAGCCAAGGGTCGAGGTGTCGAGCAACCCGGCCGGAGCCGACGCGCCATGCGAATCCGAGCACGACGCGAGCCCCGGCGCGTCAAGTGCATCGGTGCAGGAGAAGCTCGTCGGCACCGATGCGCCGAGGACGAAGTTCCCACCGGCCGCCGGCGAGCTGATGACGGCACTCGGAGGACCCACCGCCAACACCGACACCGAAGCGCCGACGCCCGGCATCGCCGTGCCGAAGCCCGCGCCGGCCGGACCGAAGCTCGAGCCGCCGCCCCCGCCGCCGCCGCCCTCGCCCACCGTCGCGCTCCCGGCGCCGCCGCCTCCGCCGTAGTAGCCGCCGCCGCCACCGCCGCCACCCGGTGCTGCGGGGATGCCACCATTTGCGCCGCCGGGGCCCCCGTAGCCGAGGCCCCCGGCGTCTCCGGGGAGATTGAGCGTGCCGGCCGAGCCACCGCCGGTCTGTGTGCCCCCGGCGCCCGGGTCTCCGGCTTCGCCGGGATCGGCGGCTATGCCGCTCGCGCCGTTGAAGCCCCCGGCGCCCCCCGCGCCGGGGTCAAGGCCCACCCCGCCGCCCGTGGCGCCACCACCTCCACCACCGCCCCCGGCCACGAGCAGCCGTGAGGCCAGCGAGCCGCTCAATGCCGATACCGGCACCGTTCGCACGTCCGAGGCGCCCCCACCGGCCCCTCCGGCGGCGTCAGCCGTGCTGGGCCCGCCCAGTCCACCATCACCGACCGCCGGTCCACCGACCTCGACATACAGCATGGTCGTGCCCGGCGCCAGCGGCACGTAGGCCGACACGGTCGCGCCGGCACCTCCCGACCCTCCCGTTTCGCCCGCAACTCCAGGCGCGCCCGTAGCCGCGACCTCGACAGACACCGTCCCGGCGGGCACTGAGTAACACTGCTCCGCACCGGTATAGGTAAACACCGTCGCCACACCCGGCGAACCAGCGACTGGCGAGCAAGCGGCATCCGCGGCTCCCGTCCCAAGCGAGACGAGAACGCCGCCCGTGACGACGAGAACGCTCAACGCGGCGCGCAGCCGGCCAGTACACCCCAACACCGCTGCGGCAGCACGCTCCGCAGCTCTGGTTCCTGTCCGGTACATCGTCCGGACGCTCAGCATTCCTCGCTCATCATGACTCCACGACCCGATCCCTCTGCTATCGAATGGAGCTGCCACCGTCTAGCGGATTCCGAATCTCCTCTCCGACTGGCTCGGTCCGACAGTGAGAAAAGCCGCCGCCTGCCCGCCCCTTCGCGAACGCAGATATCCTGGTGCGGCGCGGGCGCCATGCTACCACGAGATTCCGGGCTTGAGAGGAGATCGGTTTTGACGGGGCATACACCAGCTCGCGGTGAGATGAGGATGTGCCGCTTCCGCGTGGTCATACCCTCCGCGAAGGCGCCCCTAGGATGCCCTGAGGTGACGGTCGATGATTGATGTCGAGGCGCTCGCCCGGCTGCAGGAGGCAAGCTTTGCTCGTGCCGAGAGGGGCCTGCGCAGTTCATGGCCGCGCGAGTCCGGGATGAACGCCGACGAGCTACGCTCGTTTCTTGACGCGCATCGGTACTGCGTGCTGGCCACGGCCACGTCGCAGCACCATCCGGTGGCCCGGCCGGTCGCGTTCACAGTCATCGGCGCGTCGTTTTGGTTTGCCACCGTCGCGGGCGGGCGGCTGCGAAACCTCGAACGGACGCCATGGGCGTCGATCGTCGTCGCGGACGGCGACGCCGGCGAGCATCGCGCGGTCGCGGCAGACGGGACAGCCACGATCACCGCCCATCCATCCGAGGAGTTGCTGGCAGTCTGGGAGGCGCGACACGGCTCGCGCGCTGAATGGGCCGCAGCCTGGTTCGAGATCCGGCCCACCCGGCTGATGTCCTACTCAGCGAGAAATACGGCTTGAGTATCGAGGTCCGCGCTAAGGGCCACCTCGTCACGGCCTAAGGGCACCCGAACCGGATCCGAGCGCGATTTGCCGATGCGCCGCACGTCGGCTTAGGCGATCCTGAGTAAAGGCCGAGCGGAGCCCGCCGGGCCTGCGGCCCACCCACGATCGATACCACTGAGGAGTAAGAACATGAGCAACACGAACGAGTCTCGCACCCGCCGGATCATCGCCCGCACCGCCCAGATCTGGGCCGAGATGGATTACGCGCAGCGTCGCTTGCTGGAAATCAGGACGGGAATCCCCGGACTGACAAGAGAGGAGCGTGTACAGGGAGTCAACGCAGCAGCGAACCGTGCTCCGATCGAGAAGGGCAGGCCACGTCGCTGGCAGCGACGGGTCACGTTCTGACGAGCATCGCTCCGAGCGTTGCGTGCGCCCATGTCCCCCATTGGTTCTCGTCCCAGCCGCCCTCGAGCCGGTAGGCTGGCTGTGGATGAGCGATTCGTGCGGGTGGTAGCGATCGGTCATCGCCTCGACGTTGACAGACGCCGCTGATGGACGTTCCGGAGCTCGTGATCTTCGACTGCGATGGGGTTCTCGTGGATAGCGAGGACATCTCCAACGAAGTTCTCGCCCGGGCATTGAGTGCCGCAGGCCTACCGACCTCGACAGCTGATGCATTACGTGACTACAAGGGCCTGATCTTGCGTGATGTCGTTGCCAGAGCCGAGACCCGGCTGCGAGCGACGCTGCCCGACGGATTCGCCGAGGCGTTCGAACGTGATCGCGTACTCGAGTTCCGTCGTCGTCTCAAGCCCATCGTAGGCGCCGCCGAGACCGTGCGCTCGCTCCGAGCGGCCGGCATGAAGGTGTGCGTCGCCTCCCAGGGAAAGCTCGAGAAGACCGAGCTCACGCTGCGACTCACGGGGCTGCGTGACCTGTTCGCAGAGGACGCGCTGTTCTCCGCTTACTCTGTGCCGCGCGGCAAGCCACACCCCGATCTGTTTTTGCACGCGGCCGCGGCCATGCGCGCGTCCCCTGGTCGATGCGTCGTTGTCGAGGACACGACCATCGGCGTGATCGCCGCTCGCTCGGCTGGCATGCGCACGCTCGCCTACGCCGCCGACGCGGACGAATCAGCACTCCGAGCCGCCGGCGCAGAAATACTACGATCGCTCGCCGACATCCCCGCACTGATCGGATTGGCATGAGCCTCCGCGCGGCCAGGTCATGCGATCACGCCGCTTTAGCGGCCTGGGAACATGACGGCGTCGGCGGTCTCGGCCATGAGCTCGTCATGTCATCGATGGTGGTCTGCTTGCCCGCACGGATTCGTCTTTGCGTCGGGCTCGGGTGGGTCCCGAGCCGCGGCGTGGTAGGTCGGTGGCAGCGAGGCCTGCGACGAAGATTCTGGCTTGCCGGCGCGCGAGTTGGTCCCAGTCAGCTGTGTGCGGGAGTGGTTGGGCGAGCATCGCTCCGGTGATGATGACGTCGATCGGGGTCGCGTCTGGTCGGATGGTCCGGTCGCGGCGTCCACGGGCGAGGACCTGCTCAAGTAGGTTCCTGATCTCGGTCCGAAGCGCGACGATCTTCCCGTCATGGCTGACGGGGCCGCCGTGGAGAGGCAGGATCAGATCATTACGTGCCGCGATCGTCCGTTCGAAGAATTGCTCGAGTGCCGCGGGCGCAGGCTCGTCGCTCAGCGCGGCGGCGCGCGCGTGCTCTAGGACAAGCTCGAAGGAGCGCAACGTCAGAGCCGCTAAGAGGGCCGGGCGAGTCGGGTAGTGGCGGTAGAGGGTTCCGATCCCGACGCCCGCCTCGTCGGCGATCGTCGCCATCGGCACCCTCTCGCCGTCGCGCCTGACCGCGATCGTGGCGGCGGAGAGGATGCGTTCACGATTGGCTGCGGCGTCAGTTCGCAGTCGCCGCGTGACGCGCAGTGCCTCTGTCGGTGCTTCGGACATCCCGGAGGGGATGGTGCCACGTAGCGAGAACAGGGGGCTGGCGTTCGGTAGGCTCCAGGTCATAAGCGGACGATTTCGACCGTTTAGCCCACGATAGAGGAGCCCGATGAACGACACCGCGCCCGCCGAGTCGAAGCCGCCAGGAACGATCCCCGCCGATGACCCTGGGCGGGTCCTGACGCACGTGAGCCCCGACACCGATGACTCGCTGCCTCACCTCGGCGTGGTTGGCGACACCTACACCATCCTNNCCGCCGGGCGGCGGGCCGCCGCCCCACCGTCACGACTTCGAGGAGATGTTCACCATTCTTGACGGCGAGATCGAGCTCACGTTCCGCGGCGTCAGCGCAGTTGCAACGGCCGGCGAAACGATCAATGTGCCGGCCAACGCCCCGCACGTCTTTCGGAACGTCTCCGGACGGCCTGCGCGACTGCTCTGCCTCTGCTCGCCCGCAGGCCAGGAGGAGTTCTTCAAGGAGGTCGGCGTTCCGGTCGCGCACCGAACCGAGACTCCACCGGCGCTCGACGATGCCGCCACCGGCGCGTTCATCGCCAAGGCCATCGCACTCGCCCCGAAGTACCGGACCGAGCTGCTGCTCGGCGAGCCGAAGGCCTGATCCGCGAAACCCGAAGAGACAACGGTGAGCCAGGCGACGCTACCCTGACGAGCGCCGGCGAGCACGCGCCCTGCTCGCCGCCACGAGCGCGCATCCCGGCGCTTGGTCCAGGGCCGAGTCGGCCGCCGGGCTGCTGGCTTGACCATCGATAGTTCGACTGCATATACTGGTTGGTATGGCTAAGCGGACGATGCAAGAGGCGACGTTCCTGATCCTGACGGCGCTGGCCGCGGGCAGCCAGCATGGCTACGGGATCATCACCGACGTCCGGGCGATCTCAGTCGGCCGTGTCCAGCTGAAGGCCGGAACCTTGTATTCGGCGCTGGAGCGTCTGCGCGCGGACAAGCTCATCGAGGTCGACCGCGAGGAGATCGTGGATAGCCGACTGCGCCGGTACTACCGGCTGACGCCCGCAGGGGGGGACCTGCTGGCCGCGGAGGCGGCGCGGTTGCAAGCAAACGCCCATGTCGCGATGTCGCGACTCAAGCCGGCCGCAGGGATGGCCACATGAGTGATTCCGCAGACCTCGAGCGACGCTACCGGCGGCTGCTGGCCTGCTACCCGCGGGCGTTCCGTTACGAGAACGAGCAGGAGATTCTCTCGGTGCTGATGGCCGGCGCCGGCGACGGTCAGCAGCGGCCCCGGCCGGGAGAGGCCGCCGATCTGATCAGAAGCGCGATCTGGATCCGTCTGCGTCCCGGCGTGCCACGGTCACAACCAACCGTGTTCTGGGCCGTCAGGCTGATGTACCTCTGCGCAGCGCTTAAGCTGCTGGGCGTCCCGATACTTCCCGCGACTCCCGGGAGCAGCGCGTACCCGCTTGATATCGGCATAAGCTGGGGTGTGTTCGTCTCGTTGGCGTGGGCGAACGGCCGCGGGCACAACTGGGCCAGGGTTCTCTTCGCTGCGTGGGTCGGGCTCCACACCCTAGCCCTGTTCTACAACATCGCGCATGCGTCGGCGTCCTCCGCCCCCGTGTGGACGCTCATCGCCAGCGTGGTCTTCTGGCTCGTCGAATTCTCGGCTGTGGTGCTCATCCTGAGCAAGCGGTCCGGGCCGTGTTACCGCCACAAGACCGCCCAGTCGTAGCTTGCGCGACCGAGCAGCCGTCGTCAGGACGGACGATCGCTTCATTCTGTCCGCGACGGCCGCGGCACTGCTCAGCCACGCCACGCCGAGCTCAGCTGAGCGCCGGGATCACCTCGGCCGCGAGCCGCTCGAGCTGTTGCGCGTCGTCGACGAGCGGGTTGAGCAGAATCAGCTCCGCGCCGGCGTCCGCCACCGCACGGATGCCGGCGGTGCACTCCTCGGCCGGGCCCGCGAGGATGTGTTCTGACCAGCCGCCCCGCCCGTAGTGACGCGTGAGCGCGTCCTCGAGTGCCTGGCGCCCGCGCGCCGCGTCGTCCTCGACGTGGACGTAGACGCGCTTGCCGACCCGGAACGTGTCGGGCTCGCGGCTCTGCGCGCTCAACTCCTCCCTCACCACCTTGACCTGTTCGGCGAACTGAGCCGTCGTCTGGGAGCCGGCGCCCATGAACCCGTCTCCGTGCCGGACCGCGCGCCGCATCCCCGCCGGCGCACTGCCACCGAACCAGACAGGCGGGTGCGGCTTCTGCACCGGCTTGGGCTCCATCGAGGCGCCCTGGAGCCTCCACAACCGCCCATCAAAGTTGATCTCACGCTCCGTCCAGCACGCCTTCATCAGCGCCAAAGCCTCGTTGAAACGGGCAATGGGCCTGTCCGCGTCGACACCAAAGGCGCCGAACGGACGCCCCCGGCCGCCTGTCGCGACACCGACTTCAACGCGGCCGTGGCTGAGGCAGTCGAGCGAGCTGATCTCCTTGGCCAGGTGCAGGGGGTTGTGCAGCGGGAGCACGAACACTGCACAACCCAGCCGCAGCTGCTCGGTGCACGCCGCGGCGTAGGCCAGTGTCTGGAGCGGCGCGAGGCTGCCGGCCGCGCCGATCACCTGCTCCTGCACCCACCCACTCTCAAACAGGCCGAGCTCCTCGACGCGGCGCAGAAAAGCGCGGAAAGCGTCATCGTCGAAGCGGCTGTCGCGAGCGTACTGCGGGATAGATATCGCGAATCGCATGGGCTCAGCAGATGACTGAAGTTGAGGCTAGCGCGGCGGCGGCCCTGCGCTACGAATCCGCCCGCGGAACTACTGCTGCTGCATCTTCTCGCAAGATCCGCAGTCCGCGGGCCGGGATGCACGGGCTTTGCGCTTTGATCACGACCAGACCGCACGGCGGCTCGGTGTCCGCCGTTCGTGACGGTAGATCGTATTCTGAGCCGGTGGCGGATCTGCGCGCAGCGATCATCGGTTACGGCCTTGCGGGTCGTTTCTTTCATGCGCCCCTGATCGCCGCGACGCCGGGCCTCGTAATCGCCAGTGTGGTCACGTCCAGCCCCGAGCGCCAGGCGCTGGTCTCCCGAGAGCACCCCGATGCGGAGATACGGGTGAGTCCCGCCGCGCTGTGGGAGAACGCCGAGGACCATGATCTGGTCGTGGTCGCGACGCCGAACGAAGCGCATGCGCCGCTGGCCATCGAGGCGATCGATTGCGGCCTGCCTGTCGTTGTCGACAAGCCACTCGCGATGACGTCCGACGAGGCCGAAGCGCTAATCAGCCGTTCCGAGCAGACGTCGAGGCTGCTCACGGTGTTCCAGAATCGGCGCTGGGACTCCGACCAACTCACGCTTGCTCGGCTCCTGGCGGAGGATCGACTGGGCACCGTCCTGCGCTACGAATCGCGGTTTGAGCGGTGGCGACCATCGGCGAGCGCCGTGTCGTGGCGGGACTCGAACTCGCCTGAACGCGGCGGCGGTCAGTTGCTCGATCTCGGCTCCCATCTTTGTCGATCAGTCGTTGGTTCTGTTCGGTCCGGTGACGCGCGTCTATGCCGAGGTCGATGCTCGCCGCGGCGCGCCAGGCGACGATGACGCCTTCCTGGCTCTGCACCACAGAAACGGCGTGCTCAGTCATCTGCGTGGATCGGCGATCACCGCGGCGCCAGGGCCGCGGCTTCGCGTGTTGGGCACCAAAGCGGGGTTTGTGGTGCGGGACCTGGACGGCCAGGAGGACGCGCTACGGTCCGGCGCTAGGCCTGATGAGATGCCCGATTGGGGCTATGAGCCGAAGCTGCGTTGGGGTCGACTCGTGCGCGGAGACGAGAGCGCGCCGGTACCCAGCGAGCGGGGCAATTGGCCGCAGCTCTACGCACTGCTGTTACGAGCACTCCGTGATGGCGATCCGCCGCCGGTCGATCCGCATGACGCCGTGGCAACGTTACACGTCCTCGAGGCAGCGCGGCGGAGCGCTGCGAGCCACGAGGTCGTGACGCTCTCACCCTGACACCCCGATCGTGCTTTCGCCTCCAAGGCACCGGGTCGAGACCGCCGCGCCTGCCCCTCGCACGCAGTGTTACGCCTACCTCGCCAGTGCCGAGGCCACCGCCGGGAGTCGGCCCCTGGCACGGCCGGCCGGACGGTCCGATGACGGGCGGCGGCTGGTAGGCGGCACGCGGACCTACGATGCCCGCCTCGTGACCCTGTCGCTCGCGACGCCGACTCAAAGCGCCCCACACCCCCGCTGCTGTTCAATCTTGGTCGGGCGGTGCGATGAGGGTCGTGCCAGGGATGTAGGCAGCGATGCGTCGCGGGTCTCGTGTTAGGAGTGCTCGACCGGTCACGGCGGCGTGCGCGCCTATGAGGAAATCCGGAAGGATCGCCTCGCGTGTGCCTCCGGCCTGGCGGTAGATCCGGTGAGCGTGGCCAGCTAGGAAGCTCGCGGCGAGCGGTATCTCTTCGATGATCGCCATCGATGGAAGAGCTTTGGCGAGGGCCTCGATGCGCGAGAACCTCGGGGCGATCTCCGCGACGACGACAGCATTGAGCACGAGCGTGCCGCGCTGAGCCGCCTTCGTGAGCTCGGCCTGGGACCACTCAAGCCATGTGGGGTCTTCGGTGAAGACGTCGAGCAGAACGCTGCTGTCGACGACGGTCCCTGCGACCTGTCTCACCGCCGGGTGAGCGCAAGGATCTCGTCGGTGCTCAGGGGAACGTCGCCGGCACCACGAACACCTGCGATCTCGCGGGCCGCGCGATCACGGTCCACCACCAGTCGCGCACCCTGCTCGTCCAGTTGAAACTGCACCTCGCTGCCCGCGTGGATCCCGAGCGCTCGGCGAACCTCGAGCGGGATCGTTACTTGGCCTTTCTGCGTCACGCGCATGCGGGTAATACTAGCGAGTAATACCGCTGAGCCAGGCTCCTCGCTGGACGTCCGCTCCAACTGTCGTTCGTTTCGGCGCCTCACGGTCGCTCGCCAGATCGGCCGAATGTCATTCACGTGATCCAGGCTCGCATCCGCCGGTGGGCAGTTGAACTGGCCAGTCGTCAGTCTGAGCTACCTACTCCCGCGACCCCCGCGTGGTGCGGGGGCGGTTGCCCCGTTTTGGGCGGCTACGGCGGCGGGAGGGTAGTGTCGCCCGTGAGAGCATGGTCGAGCGCGGTGCGCGAGCTGATGTCCAGCTTGGTGAGAGCGATCGCCACGCCATGCTGTCCCATTTTGACCTCTGGTCCTACGACGACGTGACCGAGCACGCGGACGCAATCCTCGCCAGCGTGGAAGCGGCAAAATGCCTTTAGACGGGCCATGGCCGGCTGATCGAGTCGATGTCTTCCGGCGGTGGCTGGCCCAAGGAACCCCCGGCTAGCGCAGCGGCCGGTGGTGGAGGACAAGGAAACCAGCACTTCTACGACCAGATCGTCCCCCCGCTCTTCGCGGGCGGGAAGCTCCCAGAGGGTTGGCAAGTGCACATTGCCGGCCCGACCGAGACCGGTTGGCGGATCGTGAACGTGGTGCCGTCACAGGAGGAGTTCGAGGCGTTTTCCCGCGAGCAGCTCGGCCCCGTCCTTCAGCAACTCGAGGGCGTGACTCCAGAGCTGACGTTCTTCCCCGTCTACCGGCTAATGGCAGCGACGAGCGCGCGCTCGTAGTAGCCGCCGAGGACGAACACCTCGCGATTGCGCTTGGTCACACGGCGCCGATTTGTCGGTTGCTCTTGCGCACCGTGGATATCGGAGTAATCTCAGCTGTGGAGGGCATCATGCGAGGTCGGCTCCCGCGCGGGGGCGGGCAGCACTATTTGACTTCTGAGTGTTCCATTGAACCCGGAGGTCACGGATGTCCCCGATGGTAGTTCCCCCAGATTTCTCCTCAAACCGCGCGGATGGCGTCGTAAGGGTATTCGGGTGCGCGGCCCGCGACGTGCGACGTCGTGCTGCACGCACCGAATCGCTTCACGTTAGCGTGCGACCTAAGGACGTTGAACGTAATGCCTGAGAGATCGGGACGTTCATATGGAGGCCAGCGCATCGAGGCTCGGGGTCTCACGAAGCGATATGGGATGACGTTGGCGGTTGATGAGCTGAGCTTCGACGTCAACCCCGGCCTCGTGACGGGCTTCATCGGACCGAATGGATCGGGCAAAACAACGACCATGCGCTTGATTCTTGGCCTCGACAGCCCCTCTGGTGGTGAGGTGACGATCGGCGGAAAGCTGTATCGGGACCTGCCGGCGCCGTTGCGCGAGGTGGGCGCGCTGATCGACGCGAAAGCCGTGCACCCGAGTCGGACGGCATATCACTACCTGTTGGGACTGGCGCAAAGCAACGCCATCCCGTCGACGCGGGTTGACGAAGTCCTCGGCCTGGTGGGCATGGAGGCCGCCGCGGGCCGTCGGGTGGGCGGATTCTCCCTCGGCATGGGACAGCGTCTAGGGATCGCGGGAGCCTTGCTCGGGGATCCTCCGGTATTGATGTTCGACGAGCCGCTCAATGGCTTGGATCCCGAGGGNNGAGTCCAACTCCGAGCACTGGGTCCTCGTCCGCTCCCCGCAGCTCGCCGAGCTCTCCATCGCGGTCAAGAGCGCCGGGGCGAGGGTGCGGCCAGGAACCGAGGAGAGCATCGAGATCTCCGGCCTTGACAGTCGCACGATCGGTGACTTGGCGGCGGCCAAGGGCATCACGCTCCATGAGCTCGCGACCCAGCGAGCATCACTGGAAGACGCGTTCATGGACCTTACCCATGACAGCGTCGATTACCGGGCAGCGGAGGTAGCGGCATGACGACAAACACCGCAGTCGCCGCCGAACCCACGATCGCGAGACCGACTTACCGAGCGGCCGGCTTTGGAGATGTCCTGCGCTCGGAGTGGACCAAGGCCCGCACCGTCCCATCGACCTTGTGGACCCTTGTCGTCGCTGCCGTTCTTGGCATCGGGCTTGGGGCGCTCATCAGCGCCCTCGCGGCTCACCATTACGCCAAGTCGTCGGCGAGTACTCGGCTGCTGTGGGATCCCGCCTCGATCAGCGCCAGCGGCCTGGCTGTGGCGCAGCTGGCGATCGGTGTTCTTGGCGTCTTGCTCATCAGTTCGGAGTACTCAACGGGCGCGATCGGGAGCACTCTGGCCGCCGTCCCCCGACGCGGGAGGCTGCTGGCGGGCAAGGCCGTGGTCGTTCTCGTGTTGGTGTTCGTCTTCATCGAGATCATTGCGTTTGTGGCGTTCTTCATCGGTCAGGCGCTGATCTCGGGTCATGCGCCAACCGCGACCCTTGGACAACCCGGCGTGCTGCGCGCTCTGATCGGCGGTGGAATGTACGGGGCGCTGATTGGACTGCTCGGACTGGCACTTGGGACCATTCTCCGTAGCGCAGCTGGTGCGATCTCCGTGCTCGTTGCCGTGCTCTTCGTCTTGCCCGGGATCGCGGCCGCATTGCCCGCATCCGTTGAGCACACCGTCGAGAAGTTCTGGCCCACGCAGGCCGGCCAACAAGTGGGCGCAGTTGTCCGCACGGCCCACACACTCGCGCCCTGGGCCGGGTTCGGGGTCTTCTGCCTCTTTGTCGCGATCGTTTC
Source organism: Solirubrobacterales bacterium (assembly GCA_003165655.1). Taxonomy (GTDB): domain Bacteria; phylum Actinomycetota; class Thermoleophilia; order Solirubrobacterales; family Solirubrobacteraceae; genus Palsa-465. Next base: position 4,633 of record PMOY01000340.1, on the reverse strand, counting down.
CGCGGCTGCGATCGTCACGATGGCCCGCCGAGACGCCTGACGTGAAGCCCATGACCTTCAAGCCATGGACGTCAGCACGAAAGGCTCGGAACCGCCCACCCCAAATCTGACCCACCGGTGGCCCCACTTCTGCACTGACTGCCTTGGGGCACTCTGACCGTGAGAGGTCTTTGCCTGACGTCGCGTTGCCGGCTCGGTCAGACGCTTACGCGGTAGTGGAGGTGAACGACGCCGTTTCGGAACGGGCGCTCATCGAGAAGTTCGAGTTGCGCGCGGACGTTGTCTGGCAGGGCGCGCTTGCCGCCTCCCACCACGATCGGGCACAAGAACAGATGGCACTCGTCGACCAGCCCCGCGCCGATTGCGTGGCCAGCGAGCTCGGCACCCCCGACTGTGATGTCGGCCCCCGAGGACTGCTTGAGCCGCCGGACGGCGTCTCGATCGAACTCGCGCTCGATCCGCGTCCTCGCGCTGGATACCGTCTGAAGCGCCCGGGAGTACACGATCTTCTCAGCTGCCCGCCAGATCCCAGCAAAGTCCCGGATCACTGCCGGCTGATCGGCCTCGGTGCTCACGGTCTCCCAGAACACCATCGTCTCGTACATCCGGCGCCCGTATAGGTGGGTGCCGATCGGCCCCTCGAGATCGTTGACGAACGCATGCACCTTGTCATCCGGCGCCGCCCAGTCGAACCTGCCCTCCTCGTCCTCGACGTACCCGTCAAGCGAGGCGATCGCCGCATAGATCAGCTTGGCCATCTCCACTCCAATCGGTCAATTACGGTGCAGCCACGGCCGCACATGCTGAGACCCGCGATCCGCAGCCAAATGATCGATCACGGCATCCCGACTTCTTGGTGCCGCCGCCGGTCAGGCAGGGCTTATTGCTCACGCTAGCTTGACAATCCGGTGATGTACTGCCATTGTGAGTACATGTCAACGATCAAGGACGAACGACTTCAGATCCGCGTCGGCCCGGCAGACAAAGCGCTGCTCGAGCGGGCCGCGGCCGCGTCGCACCTCAACGTCTCCGCGTTCGTCGTTCAGGCCGCGGCATCCAGAGCGGAAGAGGTGTTGGCCGGGCGCTCCAGCATCCGTCTTTCTGGCGAGGCTGCGACCGCGTTCACCGAGGCGCTCGAGCGGCCGGCCGAGGTCAACGAGCGGCTGTCGAGCGCGCTGGGTCGTAAGCGCAAGTTCAGCTGGCTTGACTGAGCTGCGGCGGCCGGCCCCCCTTGACCCGCGCCGACACAATCGGGACGAGTTCGACAGCGGCCAGCCTGTCCTCGATGAGTGGCTGCGCCGATACGCGGGTCAGAACCGTCGGCGCGACACTGCTGCCACGTGGGTGATCGCTGACGCTCACGACGTTGTCGCGGCCTACGCGAGCGTATCGATGACCGGCATCGACAGGTCAGCCGCGCCCGACGTCCTCGCGAAGAGCGCGCCTGACCCCGTTCCGGCGCTGCTACTCGGCCGGCTTGCCGTCGATCGCCGCTACGCCGGTCTCGGCGTCGGGACCGCGCTGGCGTTGCACGTCCTTGCGACGGCCGTCGAGCTCAACGAGAAGGCGGCATGCCGAGCCGTTATCGTGACCGCCCTCGGCCAAACCGCCCGGACGTGGTGGGAACGACTCGGATTTCATCCGTTCGATCCCCAACAGCCGGACGAGCTCGATCTCTATCTCCTGACCTCCGAGATCGACGCCACCCTCCGACGAGCGCGATAACCGGCTCACCTCGTGTCCGCGCGAAGGAGGTGCGGTCACACAGCGCCTGAGATGCTCGCGCCAATAAGAGAGCAGGGCTTCGTCAAAGCAGCGACGCGTGTCGGTTTCGGCCGTGCTCGTTCGACGTAGGAGTGTCGGCGAGCGGCTCGACACGCGGTCTTGCGCGACGTAGTCGACGCCGCTCTTGCGCGCAAAATGAGCAACAACGACAAGGAGGCAGGAATGCGTTTCGTGGTTCTGGTCCACGGAAGCCCCGAGTCAGAGGCGGGCGAGATGCCAAGCACGGAGGCGATGGCTGCGATGGCGAACTACAACCAGGACCTCGTCAAGGCGGGGGTGATGCTAGCGGGTGACGGCCTGTACCCGACCTCCATGGGCGTCAAGGTGCACTTCAACGGCCGTGAGCGTGTCGTCATCGATGGTCCGTTCACCGAGGCGAAGGAGCTCATCGCGGGCTACTGGATCTGGGAGTGCGCCTCGCGCGAGGAGGCGATCGAGTGGCTCAAGCGCGCTCCGTTCGACGGTGGCGAGGAAGTCGAGTTACGCCTGGTCGACGACGCGCGCGAGCGGCTCACCGGCGAGACGCAGGTTTAGGCGTGGAGCCCTCCGCGACCCATCGCGCGATCGACGCCGTCTGGCGGATCGAGTCGGCCCGGCTAGTCGCCGGGCTTACCCGCGTCGTCCGTGACGTGTCGGTGGCCGAGGACCTGGCGCAGGACGCGCTCGTCGCCGCTCTGCAGCAATGGCCGCGGGAAGGGATCCCGACGAACCCTGGCGCGTGGCTGATCGCGACCGCGAAGCGTCGGGGTATCGATGCGCTGCGCCGCCGTGTCACGCTCGAGCGCAAGCAGGAGTTGATCGGGCGCGAACTGCAGATCGTTCAGCAGCTCGATCAGCCGGACCTCATGGCGCAGGTCGACGACGTGCAGGACGACGTCCTGCGCCTGGTCTTCATGACATGTCACCCGGTCTTGTCACGCGATGCCCGCGTCGCGCTCACGCTGCGCCTACTCGGCGGGCTATCGACGCCGGAAATCGCCAGAGCCTTCCTCGTCTCGGAAGGCACCATCACGCAGCGCATCGTCCGCGCCAAACGCACCCTGACGCAGGCTCGCGTGCCCTTCGAGGTCCCCGGCCGCGACGAACTGGGCAGCCGACTCGCTGCGGTTCTCGAGGTGATCTACCTGGTGTTCAACGAGGGATACGCCGCGACCGCGGGCGAGCACTGGGTCCGACCGGCACTCTGCCAGGACGCGCTGCGCCTCGGGCGCGTCCTCGCTGCGCTGATGCCGCGCGAGGCCGAGGTCCACGGCCTGCTGGCCCTGATGGAACTGCAGGCCTCGCGGCTGCGGGCGCGGGTCGGAGCGCACGGCGAGCCGGTGCTGCTCGCCGATCAGGACCGTGCACGCTGGGACCATCTGCTCGTGCAGCGCGGGCTGGCCGAGCTACACGCTGCCGAGCAACTCGGCGGCGCGCTGGGCCCGTACGCGCTGCAAGGCGCCATTGCCGGCTGCCATGCACGGGCGCGCAGCGTCGAGGAGACCGACTGGCCGCGAATCGTGGCGTTGTACGACGGTCTCGCGGCGCTCACCGGGTCCCCCGTCGTAGAGCTCAACCGCGCCGTGGCAGTGACGATGGCGTTCGGCCCAGAGGCCGGCATGGAGCTTGTGGACGCGCTCGCCGATGAACCCGCGTTGCGCGGCTACCACCGGCTGCCCAGCGTTCGCGGCGACCTCCTCGTCCGCCTGGGACGACACGACGAGGCGCGCGAGGAATTCCTGCGCCGCCGATCTCTGCGACAACGCCTCCGAGCACGCGCTGCTCCTCTCGCGCGCTCTAAGCTGCAGCGCGTAAGCCGTGCTTGCCATGCGCGCGGCACGCCTGCGCGCGAACGCGGGGGGGTATGGCCGCCCGCCAAGGCGGACCCTCGCAGTGGCGGCCGTGCGAATCGACCTTCCTGCCCCGACCGACCGATCCGCAGGATCTCTTTGCGGCGCGTGTCGGTTTCGTGCGGCCTCGTTCGACGTGTGAGCAGAAGACCACAACCACTTCGCAACCACTCGGAGGACAACATGCGAAAACTGATCCTGCACATGATCATCTCGACCGACGGCTTCGTCTCGACAGAGGACGGCAACGTGAATCCTGCGGCGCACTGGTCCGAGGAGATACAACGCCACTACACCGACCTCTTCGATCGCGCCGGCGGTGTCGTCTTCGGCCGCAACCTCTACGAGCAATACGTCGGCCACTACTCCAAGGTCGCCGCTGGGGAGATTTCGGCCGAGACGGACCTGGCTCCCGAGGACGCGGATAACGAACACTTCGTCGCCTCCCACCTCGCGTGGACCAAGCGCCTGATGGACATGGACAAGTTCGTCGTCTCGAACTCGCTCCCCCCAACCACACCAGCGATCGGTGTCATCTCAGGCGACATCGCGGCCCAGATCCAGCAGCTCAAGCAGCAGGACGGAGGAGACTTGCTGCTGATGTGCGGGCCCAGTCTGTTAGCCGTGCTGAACGCCAGCCAGCTGATCGACGAGTACATGTTCTACGTCTACCCGAACGCTCTCGGTCGCGGCAAGCATCTGTACAGGGACGTCGCGGCACCGATCTCCCTGACACCTGAACGCAGCGTCCCGTTCGCGGACGGCATGGAGCTCCGCGAGTACACGCCGGAGTACGCGGCATGACGAACTTGCGGCGCTGTTCTGCTTCCCGCCGAAGGCGGCACTCCCGACGAGCCCTCGTATCCGCGCGCCAAGGAGGACCAGTCGCTCTGTGCCGAGATGCTCGCGGTGAGCGCAGAGCAGGTCTTCGTCACGCGGGCTGCGGCCGCCGGGTCCCCCACGCCAGGGCATCCTCGAGCTGGGCAGCGACGCGCGGCAGCAGGTCCTCACGGCCGTGG
>PMOY01000387.1 GCA_003165655.1 Solirubrobacterales bacterium | reverse complement strand
ATGTTCGCTGCGTGGCTGATCGACACGAGCGTCGACTGGACGTACGACATTCCGGGACTTGCCGGCGTGGCGGTCGTCGCGGCCGGCCTGCTCGTGGTGCCCGCCCGGGTCACCGCCGGCTCCGTCCCGGCTGCCCGGACGCGCTCACGCCGCGGTCAGGCGGGCACCGTCCTCGCCCTCGCGATCCTCGCACTGCTCGCCGCTAGCGTCGGCCGCCAGTACGCCGCGACGCGATATCAGCAGGCCGGGGCTGCCGAGGTTGCACGCTCGCCGCGAGCCGCGATCTCGACCCTGGCGGAGGCCCAGAAGCTCGACCCCGATTCGCTCGAGACGCTGTATTCGCTCGCCGCGTCCTACGCCCGCGAGGACAACTATGCGCGCGCCCGCGATACGCTGCTGCTGGCGGCGGCACGTGAGCCAGACAATTACGTTCCACCGGCCCTGCTGGGAGACCTCGCGCTTCGCCGCGGTGACACGAGCCTGGCCGCTGTCGAGTACCGGCGGGCACTGGCCCTGAATCCGACCGATCCGGAGCTGCTTCAGGCGGTGGCTACGCGATGAGCGGCGCCGCCGGACAGCTCAAGCCGATCGAACCCGAGCCGACCCAGCTGCCGCAGCGCGATTCGGAGCTGGCCCGCGCGCCGGAGCTCGAGGCGTCCCCGCCCGAAGCCGACGACCGATCGCTCGACGACATGCCGGGCTGGCCCGTCACGCGGCTCGTGAGCTGGCTGCTCACGCTGCTGCTCGCGGTGAGCATCCTCGGCCCCGCGGCGGTGGCGCGCGCGGACCGGATCGAGTGGTTCGTCCTGCTCGTGCCGACGATCCTGGCCACGCTCGGATCGCGGGCGCTGTTCGAGGTGATCGGCTTCGCCGTCGCGGATCGTGGTCCGCTCGGAGACCTCGGCGCCGCCTTGCCGTCGGCGCTCGTCGCTGCCGGCTTGATGGCGGCATCGTCCGCGATCGTCGGCGTTCGCTGGTCGCCGGCGATCGGCGTGGCAACGACGACGCTGGCCAGCCTCACGCTCATCGCGGCGGGAGCAGCGCGCGGGTTTGAGATCCGCGTCCGACTCGCAATGCGGCGCGTCTACTTCATCGGCTCGTGGGAGTCACGGCGAGACCTCGCCGGAGAGCTCGGCCGCCATCACGACGCGACGCTCGTGGGCGCCACCGTTCTTGACCGGCGCCCCGAGCCGGTCAGCGGCCCGGCGCTCGCGCAGGCGGTGGTTTCGAGCAGGGCCACCGTGGTCGTCCTGGACGGGCTGGCGATGCGCGTACCCGAGCTCGTGGAGGCCGCCTCGATCCTCAATCTTCGCGGACTCCGGATCCGCGACCTCGTGTCCTACTACGAGCACGAGTTCAAGAAGATCCCTCTCGCCGAGCTCTCGCCGACCTGGTTCTTGTTCGATATCGCCCCAATTCACCGGCGGCGCCCGTACCGCTCGCTGCGGCGTGCGACCGACATCGGACTGGCGGCCGTGCTGCTGCTGCTCGCGGCTCCAGTGCTGCTGCTCGCGGCGATTGCGATCAGGGTCACGAGCCGCGGACCGGCCCTCTACCGCCAGCGGCGGGTCGGCAAGGAGGGTGAGGAGTTCATCCTGCTCAAGCTCCGCACGATGGTGGAGCGCACGGAGGCGGACGCAGAGGCCGCATGGGCGCTATCGCAGGCCCATCGGGTGACGTCGGTGGGGCGGCTCCTGCGCCGCTTCCGGCTCGATGAGCTCCCACAACTGTGGAACGTCATTCGGGGCGACCTGGCGCTGATCGGCCCGCGTCCCGAACAGTTGCCGATCGTGGCGGAACTGACACGGGAGCTGCCTCACTACAGCTCCCGGCACTGCATCAGGCCGGGTGTCACCGGCTGGGCGCAGGTGAACCTCGGCTACGGCGGCTCCGTCGAGGGTACGGTCGCAAAGCTCCAACGCGACCTCTACTACATGAAGCATCACAGCCTGAGGCTCGACGCCCTGATCGTATGGCTGACGGTCAAGGCTGTGCTCGCCGGTCGAGGATGAAATTGACAAACAACCACACCAATGGAGGACACATGAAGCGAACTATCCCCCGGTCGGCGTTGGTCGTCTCTTGCGCAGTGGCGGTGGCGGCGTTATCGGCAGGATCGGCAGGAGCCGCGGTGACTGCGGTTACCGCGGCCCCGACCGCGGTGACGGCGGACTCGGCCACCTTCAACGGCAGCATCGTCAGTGGCGGTGCCGCGACCGCGTGGGAGTTCTCATACAGCCTGGCCAGCAACCCGTTCGTCGGCTCGGAAACCGCGGGCGGCAGCATCCCTGTGGGGACATCTGGCACCACCATCGTTCTCGCGACGGCCACGGGCTTGATCCCGAGCACGACGTACACCGTCCAACTGCTCGCGAACCCGCTAGCCCCCGGTTTCACGTACCCGATCTCGGTCATCTTTGGCGGACCGCTCACGTTCACGACCAAGGGCGCCGGCTCCGCGTCGTTGACCAGCACGAAGCTGAAGGTAACGAACGGCCGTGTCGCGGTGGGGATCAAGTGCGCGAGCACCTTGACCTGCAAGGGCCTGCTCGCCATCACCACACGCCATAAGTCGAAGAAGGTGAACTGCGGCAGCACGTCGTTCACCGTCATCGCTGGTAAGAAGAAGAAGATCACCACGAGCAAGGTGAGTGCAACCTGTAAGGCGCTGCTCGTCTTGGCGACGAAGAACAAGATCGACGCGCACCTGGTGGCGGCCCTCACCACCTTCCAGAAGCCGATCTCGAAGGGCGTGACCCTCACCCTCGTCCCGTAGCTCGTTCGGCAGCCGGGCGCGGGCGACCTGAGTCCGCGTCCGGTCGGCCGCTATGCGGTCCGACGGCGGCAGCGGTTGTGTGCGCCGCCGCCTGCCGTGATGCGGTCCGCGGTCCGCGGTTTAGATGGCCCGCCGTGGCCGTCGGACGGGCCGGCGCCGGCCCTCACGCGGTCCGCGGACCGCGGGTTGATCGCCCGACCGCTACCCGCGCGCGAACGCCTCGAACCCGGGTTTGCGCACGCCGTTCTCAGTCAGCAGCCCACCATAGGTGACGGGCGGATCGTCGTAGACGTTGACCCATCCGAGCGCGTAAATCCGCGTCCAATGACGGGCGAGGTGAAGCGCATCGGTAATCCAGTGCGCGGCGGTCGACTGACTGACATAGAAGTTGAACTCCTCGTCGGGCGAGGTGGGGATCGTCCACTCAGAGAGGAAGATCGGAAGTCCGGGGCGCAGGTAGCGATCAATCCATCCGGCGAGCTCGTGGAGATCGGAGAACTGAACCTCACCGAACGGCGACGGGATCGACATGAAGCTCGGCGGCTGATAGCTGAATGGGTTGTGGGCGTAAATGTCCATCCGCGGCGGGCGCCCGTCCGGAAGCCGAAGGTTCTCGATCCATTGCTGCGTGTCGATCGAGCCGGTGGTATAGGTGCAGCCGCCGATCACCAGGTTGTGTGCGCTCACATGCTTGAGCGCTCCGTAGGACGCGTCGAGAATGCGAGCGTAGAGGTGGGGTGCGGCTTGCTGGGCGGAGTCGAGCTTCGTTCCCAGCGGCTGCGCCGGGACGAGCGGCTCGAAGTTCGGCGAGCGCGTCGGCTCCCCCCAGATCATCCACAGATGAACGGCCGGGTACTCGCGCGCGGCGGCTGACGCGAAAGTCGCGAAGTCCGCCGGGCGCCGCGGAGCCCAGTTCCAGGACTGCCCGCCGTTGGCCCAGGCAGGCGCGCCGATGATCTGCAGGAGCACGCGCATGTGAAAGCGCCTCGCCTGCGTCAACGCCTGCTGGATCTCGCCCGGCCAGTGGTAGGCCGGGTCGCGTGGGTCAGCGGGGTCGACCGGCCGCGTGGGCGCCACCTCGTCCCAGCGCAAATCGATCTCGTAGATCGACACGCCGAGCTGGTGGTACATCGGGAACTGGTTGACCCCGTCGCGGTCAACCTGGCCCCAGATCGCTTTGCTCAGCGCCCTCGAGGTCGCGGGGGCGAGGAGCGCGAGCAGCGCCGTGGCGACGACGAGTCGGCGCAGGACACTGCGTGGACGTCTGGTCAGCATGGGCCCGTCCGCAATCCTGTCAGGACTGCGCACCCGGGGGCGGCAGAGGCTCGCTCTACACTGGCTGTGTGCCCGACGATCCGTCCAATCCCTCCGACCTCGTCCGCGGGCTCGAGATCCTTCGAAGCGCGTTCGCCGCACCCGGCAGCCTCGGCGATTCGCTTCCGCTCGCGCTGGAACGCGCCGGCGAGGTCCGCGAATCGATCGACCGCCTGACCGAGGAGGTCGCCACCCTGAACCGGCACGTCGAGCGAGCACTTCCGTTGCTCGAATCGTTCGAGCGTCAGCTCGGGCGCACGACCGCGCTGCTGGAATCGTTCAGGCAGGCCGAGCGCGGGATCCAGCAGCTGCTGCGGCGCGGGATCTGGCGTCCTCGAGATGCTCCCGGCGAGGCGGACTCGGCGGGCGGCGAGGGGGATTCGACGAGCGCGGAGGGCTAGAGCCCGTGTCGGGCACCCGGCGGTCCGCACGGCTTGCGATAATCCGCTCCGCATGCCCGCGCTCGGCTCACTTCTGACCGCGATGGTGACCCCATTCGACGCCGACCTGTGCGTCGACGAGGAGGCGGCCGTCGCGCTCATGCATCACCTCGTCGCGCACGGCTCCGACGGCCTGGTGATCTGTGGCACGACGGGGGAAGCCGCGACGCTGACCGACGAGGAGCACTTGCGGATGATCGAGCTCGCGGTCTCGGAGATGCGCGGGCGCTGCACGATCGTCGCTGGCGTCGGCTCCAACGACACTCGCCACGCGGCGCATCTGACGGCGCGCGCCACGGAGCTCGGCGCCGACGCGATGCTGTCGGTGACGCCCTATTACGTCAAGCCGAATCGGCGCGGCATCGTCCGCCACTTCGAGGTGGTGGCGCAGGCCACCGACCGGCCGATCATCCTTTACAACATCCCCGGTCGCACCGGTACCGACATGCCGAATGACCTGCTTTCCGAGCTCGCGCAGATCGAGCACGTCGCGGCGGTCAAGCAGGCGAACGACGACGCGCTGGCGCCGGTCGACGGACTCGCGTTGTACGCCGGCAACGACGACACGCTGTGTCGGACGCTCGAGCTCGGCGGCGCCGGCGGGATCTGCGTCGCGAGCCATATCGTCGGGGATGAGATGGCGCGGATGGTCGCCGAGCCCGAGCGCCGACGCGAGATCGACACCGGCCTGAAGGGGGTGTACGCCGCTCTCTCGGTGACCACGAACCCGATCCCGGTCAAGGCCGCGCTGAACCTGCTCGGCCATCGCGTCGGGGGCCTCCGGCTCCCACTCGTCGAGGCCGACGAGCGGGAAGCCTCCACGATCCGTGCGATGCTCGAGCGCTACGGCCTGCTTCAGACAGTGCAGGCGTGAGCGAAGCGCTCCGCGTCCTTCCGCTCGGCGGACTCGGCGAGATCGGTAAGAACATGACGGTCGTCGAGTACGGCGGACGGATCGTCGTGGTCGACACCGGGCTTCGCTTCCCGACCGCCGAGATGCTCGGGATCGATCTCGTGCTCCCGGACTTCAGCTATCTGCGCGAGCGTGCTGCGGAGATCGAGGCGATCGTCATCACCCACGGGCACGAGGACCATCTCGGGGCACTGCCCTGGGTGCTGCGTGAGCTCGGCGAGGAGCATGCCCCGACGGTCTACGGGGGCCGGCTGACGATCGCGATGGCGCGCTCCAAGCTCGACGAGCACAAGCTCCGCGACGCGCAACTCGAGGATGTCGAGCCCGGCGAGGAGTTGTCGCTCGGCCCCTTTACCGTCGAGCTCGTCCACATGACCCACTCGATTCCCGATTCGTGCGCCGTGGCGATTGGGACAGAGCTCGGAACAGTCCTCGTGACGGGCGACTACAAGTTCGATCAGACACCTGTCGACGGCTCCCCGGCCGATGTCTCGCGCCTGGCCGAGCTGGGCCGCGAGGGCGTTCTCCTCCTGTGCGGAGACTCGACCAACGCCGACCGTCCCGGGTTCTCGCCGAGCGAGGCGGAGGTAGGGCCCCACCTCGAGGAGGTCTTCGCTCACGCCGAGGGCCGGATCATCGTGACCAGCTTCGCGTCCAACATCCACCGCGTCCAGCAGGTCATCGACGCGGCCGCCGCACTCGACCGCAAGGTCGCGCTCGTCGGCCGTTCGATGCGCAAGAACGTCAACATCGGGCGGTCACTGGGTCACATCGACCTGCCCGGGGGGATTCTCATCCAGCCCCAGGAGGTCGAGGACTGGCCAGACCATAAAGTCGTCGTCATATCGACCGGGTCCCAGGGCGAGCCGCTGTCCGCTCTGCGTCGGATGGCGCACAACGACCATCGGATGATCAAGCTCCACGAAGGCGACACCGTCGTGTTCTCGGCGACGCCGATCCCGGGCAACGAGCGCGCCGTGAACGAGACCATCGATCGCCTCTATCACATTGGTTGCGACGTGATCACGCCGCGCGACGCGCCGATTCATGCGTCGGGCCACGGCTACCGCGAGGAGCTCAAGCTGATGCTGAACCTCGTCCGTCCGCGTTACGTACTCCCGGCCCACGGCGACTTCAAGCGGATACACCTGCACGCGCAGCTGGCCGAGGCGGTCGGGATCGACGCCGACGATGTGTTCAAGGGCGAGAACGGGCTGCCGCTCGAGATCGACGAGCGCGGCGCTCGCTTCGGCTCGCCCGAGCAGTCGGGGATGATCTTCGTCGACGGCGTAGACATCGGCGATCCTGCCGACGTCGCGTTGCGCGACCGACGGATGCTCTCGGCCGACGGCATCTTCATCGTCGTTGCGACCGTGTCCGAGCAAAGCGGCGAGTCGGTCGTCCCGCCGGAGGTGATCTTCCGCGGCGTGCCGTTCATCGAGCAGGCGGACGAGGTCGTCGAGGACATCCGCCGGGAGGTGGAGGCATCGCTGTCGCGGGCGGCAAAGGGCGGGATCCGTGAGATCGACATGCTCCAGCAGGAGCTCCATGACGACCTCGCGGCGTTCGTCTACGACCGCCTGAAGCGGCGTCCGATGGTGCTGCCCGTCGTGGTTGAGGTGTGAGGCGAGAGGAGCTGCGGGACTCTCCATATGCAATCTGACGAAAGCGCGATCGAGGACCTCGTCAAGATCGGAGCCGCTGCCGCCGCGCTTGGCGTGAGCGTCGACACGCTCAGGCGCTGGGAGCGCAATGGAAGGATCACGTGCCAGCGCCGCGGCACCCAGCGCTACATGTCCTCACGGGACCTCGCCGACCTCCTCAGGGACCGCGGCGCCACGGGTCTGAGCAGCGCCCGCAACCGTCTCCAGGGAATGGTCGTCGCGGTCAAGAAGGACGACGTCATGGCCCAGATCGACATGGCCTGCGGCCCCTACCGGATCGTCTCGTTGATGTCGCGCGAGGCAGCCGACGAGCTTGACCTCAAGCCGGGTGATCAGGCCGCCGCCGTCGTCAAGTCAACGACGGTGATCATCGAAACCCGCTGAGCACCGCGGCATCGCGGCGATCGGCGGCGAGGCGAAACCTAGCCGACGCCTGCGCGAGCTCCCGCAGTCGCCACCACGGGAAGACGGATCACCAAGCGCGTTCCACCTGGTCCATCCGGAGGCTCGATCGAGACGGTACCGCCATGCGACTCGGCGACGGAGCGGACGATCGCCAGGCCCAGCCCCGAGCCGCGGCCGCCGTCGCGTCCGCCGCGGACGAACCGCTCGAAGACACGCAGCTGGAGCTCGGGGGGAATCCCAGGACCGTCATCCTCGACGGTGAGCAGCGCCTGACCATCCCGGATGCCTGTCGACGCGCGGACGCGCGTGCCAGGCGGGGTGTGCCTGACGGCGTTTTCGACCAGGTTGAGCACGAGGCGATGGAGCTCGTCGCGCGCCCCGTGTACGACGACGGGCTCGGCCTGGACCGACAGCTCATGGTCCTCGGCGACAGGTTCGAGCTCCGCGATCGCCTCGAGCAGCACCTCGGCGAGGTCGGTCGGCCGCCGCGGCGCCGCTCGGTTCGCGTCCGCCCGGGCGAGCAAGAGCAAATCGGCCACGAGCCGGCGCATCCGCCGCGTCGAGCGCAGCGCCGCCTCGGCGGTCTCCGCCTGCTCGCCATCGAGCTCCTCTGCGAGCAGGTCGAGGTTCGCGAGCACGCTGGTCAGCGGCGTGCGCAGCTCGTGTGAGGCATCGGCGACGAACTCGCGTTGGCGGTCGAGCATCGCCTCGGTCTCGCTGCGCGCGGCATCGAGGGCCTGGAGCATCCCCTCGAGAGTTCGGGCGAGCACCGCGATCTCGTCCTCGGCCTCGGGGTGGGGCAGCTTGCGACGGGGATCACGCGTGCGCTCGATGTCGCGCGCGACATCGCTCAGCTCGACGATCGGTCGCATCGCGCGGCGCGCGATCGCGAGGCCGGCAATCAGGGCCAGGATCGAGCCGCCGAGAACGCCGAGCAGGAGAAAGAAGCGGACCCGACCGAGCGTGTGGTTGACGTCGGACAGCGGCCGCGCGTAGAGGAGCGTCGCCTCGCCGGCGGGGTTGACTCCGATCGACCGCGTCTCGACGCGGTAGCCGAGCTCCTGGCTCTTTGCCGGGAACGGGAATTGCGGGCCCGCTAGCGCCGCCTTGCCGGTCATCACCTGGTCCTGGGCGCACTCGAGGGTGCCGTCGTCGAGGTAGACGCGGATCTGGGCGTGATTGTCGCTCGCGTAATCGCTGAGCGCCTCCTGATCGCAGTTCAGGGCCAGCCCGTTCCAATGCAGGTGAAGGCGCTGGGCGAGGTCATCCGCCTGGGTGCGTACCTCGTTGTTGAACTCGCCCCGGACTTGCCGGGTCGTGAGGACGCCGACGATCCCGGCGAAGCCGCAGAGGATCACGAAGGTCAGCGCCGCTGAGCCGCCGGCGAGCCGCCAACGGATCGGGACCGACCTATACGCGGAGGACGTAGCCCGCGCCGCGGATCGTGTGAAGGAGCCGAGGCTCTCCACCGGCTTCAAGCTTCCTCCTGAGGTTCGATACGAACACCTCGATCGTGTTCGTCATTGAGAAGGGGTCATAGCCCCACACCTCGTCGAGCAGGCGCTGCCGGGAGATGACGATGCGCTCGTTGCGCATCAGGTACTCGAGCAGCTCGAACTCTCGCTGGGTGAGGTCGATCGCACGGTTCTCGGCTCCGTCCGCGGAGCTCCCGCGTGCGACCTCGTGGGTGTCCGGATTAAGCTTGAGGTCACCGACGACGAGCGCCGCCTGCCCGCGCGGGGGGTGCCGGCGAAGCAGCGCCCGCAGACGCGCGAGCAGCTCCTGGCGTTCGAACGGCTTGACGAGGTAGTCGTCGGCGCCCGCATCCAGGCCCTCGACGCGCGACTCGACCGCGTCGCGCGCGGTCAGCACGAGGATCGGCACGTCGTCGGTCTCGCGCATCGTCTTCGCCACGTCGATCCCGTCCATGCGCGGGAGCCCCAGGTCGAGGATCACGAGGTCGGGCAGGAAGGCGTGTGCGAGGTCGAGGGCGATGACGCCGTCGTCGGCGATCTTGACGTCATAGCCCTCCATGCGCAGCGAACGCTGGAGCACCTGAGCGATCGCCTCGTCGTCCTCGACGACGAGCACGCGGGGGGGACGCTCGAACTCGGTCATCACCCCACAGATGGTAGAAGGGCGGAGGGCCGGGCCTAGGGATCTTTAGTGCGGCTTGATTTCGCCTCTGGTCTGTCACGGGCCACCGGTCCCGGGCTGGTCGCCGTGGTCGGCCACCGGGCTCTCGGCCGCTCAGGACAGAAGGTCTGTGGCGAAACGACCCCGGCAGGGAGACGGCGCTCGACGTCGAAGGACTTTCTCCCTGACATGGCCGCCAGCCGCAAGTCGCAAGCCAAGCGCGTCCGCGCACGGCGCTCGCTGCTCGCGAGCCGTGCCCGGCTGCCACGATTCGCCTTCGAGCCGCATCAGGTCGACGTGCTCGGGCTCGGGCTGATCGCAGTTGGGATCTTCCTCTCCTGCATCGCCTACCTGCACTGGTCAGGGGGGACGGTCGGCGAGGGAGGGGTACACGGGATCCGCTTCGTCTTCGGCCTGCTGGGATACGGAGTGCCCGCCGCGATCGTCGCGGCCGGGGCGCTGATCGTGCTGCGCGAGCTCCGCCCGCCGGGCCGGCCGCTGCGGACCGGCGTGCTCTGCCTGGTGGGCGCCGCCTCGCTCGCGCTCGCGGGCGGAACGCTCGGCGTCGGCCCCGGTGCGCCGCCGACGCGTGCGTTCTGGCATCCCGCGGTGTTCGAAGCGCGCGGGGGGATCGTCGGTGAATCGGCACTGTGGGTCACATCGCACCTCGTCTCGACGATCGGCGCGGACATCCTCGCGGTCTTCATGTTCATCGCCGGCCTCATGCTGGTCACCGGCGCGACCGTTGCCGGGGTGCTACGCGCGACCGGCACCGGGGTCGCCGGGACGACCCGCTTCGCGGGCGACGCCGGCCGGGCGCTCAAGCGCTCGACCGAGGAGATCACCGCGAGGACGATCGTGAGGCGCGACGGCGCCCCGGCGGGCTCCGTGCCCGCGCCGCCGGTCCCCTGCCCGCCCGAGCTCTTGCCCGAGCCGCTGCTACCGCCCGAGCCGGATACCGAGGAGCTGGTCATTCGCGCCACCCACGTCGAGGCNNTGACCGACGCCCCCGACTTCCACTGGCGAGTCCCGAGCTCAGGGTCCCTCACCCGCTCCACGGGGGAGGCGGCCAAGCCGGACACAGCGGGTCAGGAGCATGTCGCGGCGCAGCTGATCGAGACGCTCGGGCACTTCGGGATCGAGGCGAAGGTGGTCGGACGCGTCGCCGGCCCGCACATCACGCGCTACGAGCTTCGTCTCGCACCCGGGATCAAGGTCGGAAAGGTCGCGCAGCTCAAGGACGACATCGCGTACGCTCTCGCCGCCACCGACATCCGCATCCTCGCGCCGATCCCCGGCAAGCAGGCGGTCGGCGTCGAGGTCCCGAACGCGCGGCGGCGGATCGTCCATCTCGGCGACGTCTTCCAGGCCCCGCCGGAGGACTGGTCGCCGCTCAGCGTGTGGCTCGGTAAGGACGTCGCCGGCCGAGCGATCGGCGCGGACCTGGCGAAGATGCCGCACCTGCTCGTCGCGGGAACCACCGGCGCCGGCAAGTCCGGGTGCGTGAACGCGATGCTCTCGAGCATCCTGCTGCGAGCAACGCCGCATGAGGTCCGCCTCGTCCTCGTCGACCCCAAGCAGGTCGAGCTCAACCACTACGAGTCGATTCCCCACCTACTCACTCCGGTGATCACGAGCCCGCGGATGGCGGCGAACGCGCTGCAGAACCTCGTCAAGGAGATGGAGCAGCGCTACGGGACGATGTCCCTCGCCCGCACGCGGTCGCTGCCCGAGCTCAACCGGGTCCGCGAGAAGCGCGGCGAACCCCCGCTTCCGTACATCCTGTGCGTCATCGACGAGCTGGCCGACCTGATGATGGTGGCCCCGGCGGACGTCGAAGACTCGATCATCCGCCTCGCTCAGAAGGCGCGTGCCGTCGGCATCCATCTGGTGCTGGCGACGCAGTCGCCGCGGGTCGACGTGATCACCGGGATGATCAAGGCGAACGTTCCCTCACGGATCGCCTTCGCCGTCTCGAGCCAGACCGACTCGCGCGTGATCCTCGACCAGAACGGCGCCGAATCGCTGCTCGGGCAGGGCGACATGCTGTTCTCTCCGGTCGGCACATCGCGGGTCCAACGGATCCAGGGCGCGTACATCGACGAGGATCAGATCGCCACGATCGCCGAGTCATGGCGCAAGCAGGGCGAGCCCGAGTTCCACGAAGAGCTGCTCGAGGAGGTGCTCGACGAGGACGAGAGCAGCTCCGACGACGTCCTGCATCCCAACGAGGACCCCCTGCTCGAGGAGGCGATCAGCCTCGTGGCGCAGATGGGGACCGCCTCCACGTCGATGCTCCAGCGCCGGCTCAGACTCGGCTACACCCGGGCGGGACGGCTGATCGACATGCTCGAGCGGCGGTCGATCATCTCGGGCTACGAGGGGTCCAAGCCGCGCCAGGTGCTGATCACCGAGGCGGACGTCCCGAGGATCCTGTCGCATCTCGCGGAAGCGGCGCCGACTGCCGCTGCGCCGCGCGAGCCGCCGTCCTCGGTCGATCACGACGCCTTCGCGGACCCCGAGGCCGAGGTGTCGCCCGACGACCCGTCCGGGGTGTCGCCCGACGACCCGCGCAGGCCCCCGTCCTGAGCGACCGGCGGCCGCACGCAGGTCGGCCGAAAGCCGGTGGCGCCAGGCGTTGACTCGCCCGCGTGCGGTCCGACGGCACTCGGCGGCGCCCGGCCCGTGACAGGGAGCTTTCAAGCGTGATCGCGTCGGTAGCCTTGGCCACGTGCCCGAGATCGGAGCGACTCTCCGCGAGGCGCGCATGCGCGCCCGGATCGACATCAGCGAAGTGGAGGTCCGGACGAAGATCCGTGCCAAGTACCTGCGCGCGATGGAGAACGAGGAATGGGACATGCTCCCGGGTCCGATCTATGTCAAGAGCTTCCTGCGCACCTACAGCGACTTCCTCGGCCTGGACAGCCGGATGCTGGTGGACGACTACAAGCGTGGCTTCGAGCGAACCTCCGATCAGGAGCCGCGACCAATCGCCACGCTCGGACGGGAACGCGACCGCGCTCCCCGCGGGCCGCTGCTGCCATCGTGGGCGGTCGTGGGGTTGGTGCTGCTGGCGATCGTCGCGGTGCTCTACTTCGTCGGCAACATGAACTCCCCCAGCACTCCGGCGAGCACCGGCGCGCGCGTGACGACCACGAAGCGACATAAGGCGACGACACCCACCACGCCGCGTCGTACCGTCGTCACCCCCAAGACGGTGACGCTTCGGATCGTCGCGACCGCCCCGGTGTACATATGCATGGCCAACCAGGCAGGCAAGCTGCTGATCCGCGGCCAGACCTTCGACGCCGGCGAGACCGTTCCGACCATGACCGCCGGCAAGCTGCTGCTCACGCTCGGTAACTCTTCGGTGACCATGAGGGCCGGGTTCGGTCCGATCAAGGTCGCGGCGTCGCCGAACCCGATCAATCTGCTGATCGGACCCACCTCGTACCGCAACCTGTCGCCGGCCAAGGCGCCGAACTGCGGATGAGCACGCGCGCCGGGGTCCTGATCACCGGCACCGAGGTCCTGAGCGGGATCATCGCGGATCGCAACGGGCCGTGGCTCTCCGAGCGACTGCGCGAGATCGGCGTCGACGCGGCGCACATCGTGATCGTCGGCGATCGCAGCGAAGACATGCTCGCAGCGCTGAGGTTCATGGCGGCCGAGCGTCTCGATCTCGTCGTTACGAGCGGCGGCCTCGGGCCGACGGCGGATGATCTCACCGCCGAGATCGTGGGACGCTTCTGCGGACGTGAGATGGTGCTCGACCCGGCGCTCGAGGAGCGGATCGCGGAGATCCTCGCGCCCATGCTCGCTCGCTGGCCCGGCCTCGATCCCGAGACAATCCGCCATTCGAACCGCAAGCAGGCCGTGATCCCCGCAGGCGCGACGGTGCTCGACCCGGTCGGCACCGCGCCGGGGCTCATCGTCACAGCCGCGCAGGGCGACGGTCCGACAGTCGTCGTGCTCCCCGGGCCGCCCCGCGAGCTCAAGCCGATGTGGGAAATGGCGGTTCGGACCGAGGCTTTCCGTGCCGCCACGGCCGGCGCCACGACCTACCGGACACGCATCCTGCGCCTCTTCGGAATCCCGGAGTCGGCGATCGCGGACACCCTGCGCGCCGCGTCGGACGCCGCGGTCGACCTCGACGCGCTCGAGGTCACCACGTGCCTGCGCCGCGGCGAGATCGAGATCGCGACTCGCTACGAGCCGGCCGCGGAGCCTGTCTACGACGCATTCGTGGACTTCGTCCGCGGGCGTCACGCGGACACCCTGTTCTCCGAGGACGGGTCGACGATCGACGAGCAGGTCGCCGCACTGCTGCGCGGGCGCACCATCGCCGTGGCAGAGTCGTGCACCGGCGGGCTGATGGCAGCGCGACTCACCGAGCGGCCCGGCTCCTCGGCCTATTTCAAGGGAGGTTTGGTCGTGTACTCCAACCAGGCCAAGGTGGCGCTCGCCGGTGTCGACCCCGACGTGATCGAGCGCTGCGGCGCGGTGTCGACCGAGGTTGCCGAGGCGCTCGCGGACGGCGCGATCGAGCGTCTGGACGCCGACCTCGGAGTTGGGATCACGGGCATCGCCGGCCCCGGCGGTGCCACGGAAGGGAAGCCCGTCGGTCTCGTCTGCTTCACGGTCCACGAGCGCGATGGCGAGCGAATCACGCGCAGCGTCAACCTGCCCGGCGGTCGGGCGGACGTGCGCGATCGCGCGACTGTCGTCGCGATGCACCTGGTGCGCCGGCTGCTGCTCGGGTCGCCGCTGCCCGAGGCGGGCGCAATGCGAGCGTGAGCGACAAGGCGCGCCTGTTCGTCGCGCTCGATCTCGACGACGAGGCCCGGCGCGCGCTCGCGCGCTGGCGAGACGGGATCGTCTCCTCCCATCCGGGCCTCAGACCCATGGCTTCGGAAGCGCTCCACGTCACGCTCTGCTTCCTGGGCACGCACGCGATCGGAGACGTCGACGCAATCGCCGCAGACCTCGACGCGATCACCTCCACCTGTGCGATCGGGTTGGGGGCGCCGATCACAGGCCTTCGGCTCGGGGCGGCGATGTGGCTTCCGCGCCGCCGACCCGCCGTCCTCGCCGCCGCGATCGACGACGAGACGGGCGCGCTCGCGCGCGTTCAGTCGGCGATCGCGAACGGTCTGCGGGCGGGTGACTGGTGCCGGCCCGAGGCACGGCCATTCCTCGCTCACGTGAGCGTCGCCCGGGTCGCCGGAGATGCGAGCACGCGGGCGATCCCGGCACCCCCGCCGCCGCCACCGGTCCGCCTCGCCGAGGCGGCGACGGTGACGCTCTACCGATCCCATCTCTCGTCCGGAGGGTCGCGGTACGAGGCCGTCCGGATTGTCTCCGTCGGGGCGCCGGCGGGCGCGAGGGACCCGGCGGGCGCCGGCGGGCGCGAGGGACCCGGCGGGCGCCGGCGGGCGC
>PMOY01000113.1 GCA_003165655.1 Solirubrobacterales bacterium | reverse complement strand
CGATCAAGGAAAGCCGCCGCATCGTCCAACGGATGAACAGCTACGCGATCTACCGCATCGCCGAGACCCTCCGCGTGCTCCTCTTCGTGACCCTCGCGATCCTCCTGTTCAACTTCTTCCCGGTGACCGCGATCATGATCGTTCTCCTCGCGCTGCTCAACGACGGCGCGATCCTCTCGATCGCGTACGACAACGTCCGCTACAAGCACGAGCCCGAGACGTGGAACATGCGGCTCGTGCTCGGGATCGCCACAGTCCTCGGCACCGTCGGCCCGATCGCCGCGTTCGGACTGTTCTACCTCGGCGACAAAGTCATAAAGCTCGACCGACCGGAGCTACAAACACTGATGTATCTGATGCTGTCCGTCGCCGGAACAATGACCATCTACCTCACCCGCACCCGCGGCCCGTTCTGGTCGATCCGCCCGGCACGAGGCCTCGTGATCGCCGTGACCGCCGCCGAGATCATCGCCACCATCATCTCCATCGGGGGCATCTTCGTCACCGCGCTCCCCTGGGAATACGCGCTCCTCGTCTGGGGCTACGCATTCGCATGGTTCCTCCTCACCGACCGCGTGAAACTACTCGCCTACCAGATCCTCGATCCGGTCAAGCACGACACCCCGCCCGATCTCACGCCGCCGCTCGCCCACCCACCCGTAGTCGCAAAGCAAGCCTAGATCTCGCACTCGTGGATCGCGCTGCATAGCAAGCGTTCACGGCGTCCCGCAGCACGGAGCTAGCGGCCGTCCACCCGGTCGTCAATCGCCACGCTGATCGTCCGACGAACGTACGCAGTGAGAGCTCAGATGGGCACGCGGCTGGATGCGCTTGGCCGTCTGACGCGCTCGGTGTTCTTCGGCGCGACCGGAGATCTCGCCCATAAGAAGGTCTTCGACTACTGGCATCATCGAGGCCGCCGCGACGCAGACGCGGCCCCGTGAAATCAACGGCCCATCCGACCGCCCGCCCGCCTGCGCTGCGGCCAGGACCAGCGAGAGGCAACGGCGCGCCGCCGCCGCCGCTGCCGCTCTTCGACAATCCGATCACGAGCACCACGCCAATGACAGTCCCCAACGAACTCGAGCGCGGCCGGCCGGTGACAGAGCGGGCGATGTCGGCAAACCCCTATCGGAGTGCGACCTCACGGCATGATGACGCCGTGATCCAAGCCGAGCTGAGGCGTCTGGCGCACGCCCTGCGGCCGTCCGGCATCCTGCGCCGAGAGGACTGAAGAGGACGGCGGGGGCACCGAGATCGCACGAAGGTGGCTTTCGGCGTGCGCTCTGGGCCGCGGTGAAGACCGCGACGATCGAGCAACTGCCCGCCGACTTCTACCGCGACTCTGACCCCGCCTGAGAGCACGTCGCTCGGAGCACGGTAGACGGGCTGATAACGCGACATCATCACCGCCTGCGGCACGGCTCGTTGCTGGACCGTGATTTCAGACGCGAAAGGGATCGTCTTCGCGCAGCGCTCCGTGTCAGGTCGGCGGTGTCTCGAACGGTGCATGCGATCTCTGGTCGCCCGAGCCGGGATCGTCGGGCAGCGCGACGGCTACATCCTGCAGCTCGAGCAACTCCCCAGGCGGTTCGCCTGACAGCAGCCAGTCTGAATCGATCGGGCGTACGACTCCGCGTTCGGCGAGCTCGGATAGCGAGCCGGACACGGTGGGGCGCTGGGCCGCGACGAGGTCGGCGAGGACGGCGTGTGTGAGGCGCACCGGCACGACGATCCCATCGCCGCGTACGCGCCCCCAGCGGTCCGCGAGATGCCAGAACAGCATGTGGAGGCGGACATCAACGCGAGGCTGGTGGACGATCGCCATGTTCACGGCGAGGTTGCGCGAGCGCTCGAGCGCCCTCCCGATGAGTCTGCCGGTCAGCTCCGGGTAGCGTGCGAACCGCTGTGCGGCGACGGCGTCGAGCACTGCGACACGGGTCGGCCGGAGCACGCGCCAGCCGGTAATGCGCGGCAGCGTCGGCGGCACGTCCTGACCCTGCCAAGGCCGAAGCAGGTCACCCTCTCCGAGTAGCTCGGCGCCGAAGCGTCCATCGATACCGACGCGGCGGATCAGCAACCCTTCAAGCACGAGCAGGCCGATCCCGTCACGAATGTCTGGTCGATGGCCGGTCCAGCGTCCCAGGGGGATTGGCGTGCTCCGTGCGATGCACTCGCCGATCGCCTGCCGTCGCCTCGCCGAAGGAATCGCCTCGGCCAAGTCGACATCCTCACCCAGGACGTGGCACACGCGGAAAGAGGAATCCCGGTCGGCGCTCACAACCACAACTCTGCCAGACCGGCTGTGTCTCGCAGACCCGATCACCCTAGGACTCGAGGCCAGACAAGTCGCTGGAGATCTCACCGACATCAACCAAATTGGTCTCGGCCCAGCCGGGTCACGGCCTCGGAGACGGCCCTTGGATCTGAGCAGGTCACGCCGCCAGGAGATGCTCGTCAATCGCGCCATCACGGTGGTTGCCGCCATCACGGTGGTTGCCATCCTGGCCGCGCTCGACTGACTGCTTTGCCATCCCGTCATCGAACCGTCCGACGCGACTGTCGACCCGGAGCGTTCTTATCCCGTCATCGAACCGTCCGACGCGGCGGTCCATCTGGAGCGTTCTCATCCCGTCATCGAACCGTCCGACGCGGCGGTCCATCTGGAGCGTTCTCATTCCCTCATCGAACCGACCCACGGCCTCATGATTTTCCACTGAAGTCGGGCTGATCGTGCCGGCGTGCCCGCGCCTTGGGAGGCTGATAGCAGGAGTTGACCGGCTGCTTATGCGAC
Source organism: Solirubrobacterales bacterium (assembly GCA_003165655.1). Classification (GTDB taxonomy): domain Bacteria; phylum Actinomycetota; class Thermoleophilia; order Solirubrobacterales; family Solirubrobacteraceae; genus Palsa-465. Next base: position 14,525 of record PMOY01000113.1, on the reverse strand, counting down.
TGCTGGATTGATGCGATTTCGTGTTCATAGGAACACCCTAGGGTCAAGGATCGAGCGCTCCTAGCGGATTGGTAACAGTGCTTACAACTTATCGATCTCGTGCACTGGACGCCTGAGAAATCGGCTTTGACGCCGTTATCGGCAAAGCGACAGATCCTGACCAATCGTTGATACTGATCGCCGGCGTCCCTGTACGGCACGGGACCGCCGTAGGTGGGTGGGGTCAGCGCGGGTCCCAATCTCGTGCGTGCGGCTACTTCACGGCGACGGTGCCGTGCACCCAGCTCTCGCAGCTAGTCGCAGCTGTGTGGAAGGTGGTCGAATAGGGGTTCGTGAGCTTCTTGCCGGCGTACACGAAGTCGTCCAGGTAGGAGACGCGCGCCGCGTCGCCGTCATCCACGAACTGTCCAGACAGCATGTAGTAGTTGGTTCCCACGACCTTGCCGGTCGACTCGCGCTCGATCTTGCTGTCAGTGCCGTAGAACTTGCCGCTCACGCCAATCTTTAGCGCGTTTGCGGTGACCGCGCCCGTCCCAGCACCGCAGTAGTAGAAGTAGCTACCGTGGAAATCGAGGACTCTCGTGCCATCCTTCGACGTCTTGAACGACACCTTGCCCTTTACCTCCCTGGTCCAGCGCGGCGCGTTGTTCAGGTAGTCGCCCAAGGTACCGCGATAGGTGCGGCCGGGCTTCGGGCCGTTGGCGAGTGCCGTGTGCGCGAGCCTGCAGCGCGGACAGCTGAGCACGCTGAGCTTCTCCGCGATCGGGTGCACTGCCCCACTGCCATTTCCGCCGTACCCGACCGCGAAGCAATGCGTTGCGCTCACGCAGTCGACCGCGCCGAGCTGATCTTGCGTATCGGGACTGTCGTTATCGCCCAGCGTGAACTGCGAGCCGTCCCAGCTGGCGGTCACGGCCGGGGAGTGACCCGTGATTCCCGCGGTGGCGCCGACCGCCCAGCACAGCGTGGTGGACGCACAGGCGACATCGCTCAGACGTGTCACCGGCACGTTCCCACCCGTGGCCGGTTCGCTCAGCGTGGGGGAGATCAAAGACCACTGCTTGCCGTTCCAGTGCTCGGCCATCGGCTCGCCAGGGTTGTATCCCTGTGAGGGCCAGTAGTAGGCCGACCCGGTGGCCAGGCAGTCGTTCGCGGCGGGGCAGGACATGCCGTACAGCGAGGTGCTGTTGTTTGGCGCTGGCGGGCTCGGCATTGAAACAGCCAACCATTTCGCCTTGGTGCCGCGCTCGCCGAACACCTGTGGCGGCGAGGCGTTGGTCGCCTGCTCCTGGCCGACCACGGTGCACACCGAGTGCGGCACGCAGTCGATCCCATCCAGACGCGCGAACGTCTGTCCCCCAGTGGCCGCGTTTGAAACGACCGTCCATTTCGTTCCGGTCCAGTGCTCGATCAGCGTCTTTGCGCTGGTGGAGGTCGATGTCCACCCGACCGCGTAACAGCTCGAGCTCGATACACACGAGACGTCTGCGAGCTCGTTATCCACGCCGGGCGGGTTGGGAACCCGGGCGTTGGCCCACTTCTTCCCGTTCCAATGCTCCATCAACGGGGAAAAGTGCCCGAGCTGCGGAGGGTACACGTCGAGGGGCGGGTTAGACCCAGCGCCGCCAGCCAGCCAGCAATCCCGGGCTGTCACACACGCGAGCCCTTGGAGAAACGCCTTGCCGACCGGGGTCTTGACCAACCGGAAGCGGCTGCCGTTCCAATGCTCGATGAACGGCACGTCGTGCCCGGACTTATTCACTCCTGTCCCGGCCGACCAGCAATCAAAGGCTGAGACGCACGCCATGTTCCCGAACAGCTCACCGAACGAGTCGGCACCCACAACGCCGGCCGGCGCCTGGATCCTGACCGCATTCCAGCGCGTGACCTGAACCGCGGATGCGCTTGGAACGCTCACAGCCAATCCAACCAATCCAGCTGCTACAAACGCCGCGACAGACCGGCATCGTCTGACGGGAGAAACCTTCGAGCTAGTCGGCAACATCTCCGTCCCCTTGCTGATCAAGCGCTGTGCGCGAATGGTCCCGGCCGGGATTGGGCGATCATCTCACCGCAGAGCCTGCGCTGCAACATTCGCGGGTCAGGCCCTTTCGAGGACCCTCCGCGCCGGTCGCCTAGGGCATGTTCTGGTTGCGTTGCCACAGATGACAGCGGTCCGCATCCGGAGCATTAACAAGAGCATCCGGCACAACAGTCTCTTTGGCTTGCTCGTGGTTCGCCTGGCGAGCGCAGCCGTGGCCCCGTGGGCGTTGGCAAAGAGCCCAACGGCAAGCTGCACGAGCTACAAAGGCGGCGCTGCGGAGGTTGTGGAAACCTTTACCCATATCAAGGCATCCGGCGTGTCATGCAAGCGCTCGCACGAGGTGCTCGGCACCTTTGCGAACAGCGCCCCAGGCGATACTGACCTCGGCTTCAGATGTCACGGCACGAAGAAAATCACGGCCACCGAGAAGGAGAAGGTCTAAGTCCTTCGAGTAGGCGCGCTGCTGCGCGCGCGCAACCGCAACCCCTGGCGGTTGCCGCTCAGGGCAGTAGCAGCGTGCGCGCCGTCTCGTACACACAGACAGGCTATGTCGCGATGCGCGACGCAGACGGCCGGACCTCGTTCTTGAGCTGGAGCTGGGGACCGGGGTCGTTCCGAGCGGCTGGGCGGCCACCGAGCACGGGTGCTCGGGCTGCGAGACGGACGCGTGGTCTGGTGGCGCGATGACCTGACACCGGCGCCGTGCACCGCGCCCGGGATTTGTTACAGGGTCCCGGTGGAGATCGTCGTCGAACGGGCGGGTGCGTGCTTCGCCCTGGCAACGCCAGCAGGCATACCTGCTACGAGGGCTTGAGCGGCTCGACCCCCCAACCGGGTTGGCGACCCGTTCGATTCCGTGGTCGGGCGCTTCGACGCGCCCGCGCGCAGCGGGGGGATCGTGCTGCTCAAGTACGCCTATCCTTGGTTCGGGCTCGCGAAGCAGACGGCGACCGACACGGACTCCGCGCGAACGCTGCTGGCAGAGTCCGAGCGGGTCAGCGTCGCCCGCGGCCCCCGGCCGGAACCGGCCTGCGTCCACGTTCAGGGCCAGCTACGGACATCCGGCGCGAGTTCCAAGTGCGCCGCGTGTCAACCGCTGCAAGACCTAGGAAGTCTTGTAGATCAGACAATTGAAAGCGTCCCGAAGCGCAGGCGTTGAACACCAGCCCGGGACACCTGGACCGGCAGTTCGAAATTCTCTGCTGTCGTGCTTCGGATCGAGAGCGTCTCATCGCCTCGCCCGTGAGTGGGCCATTTGCGCTTCAGGTCCTTGATCAAAACGCGACCGATTAGGCGAATAGGAACGAATTCTAAGCGCGCGCGAGCGTGATCAAAATCCGAGAGGCGCCTCTGCTGTCCAGTCAGGCAGAGAGCGATGACGCGCAGGCTGGCGAGACCCACGGGGCAGCCCCAACGCATCACCCGTCGGTCGACGCTCCTGCTGCGATGCGGCAAACGGAGGAACGCTCGTCACGACCGCGGGCTGGCTTCCGGTGTTGGAAACCAGCGGCAGCCAGATCGGCCCTGTCGACAATCCGCTTTCATCGCCGAACGCGCAACGTGCGTTGCGGACGTGCGCGACATACCCGCGGCGGTCAAGGCAACAACAGGATGACCTATGAGGTCTCGGCGGCGACCGTCGGTGCCGGTCCACGCCTCGAGCGGCCACGCCGGTGCCAACGTCGTGGGTGAGCGAACCGCCTGGCAGCTCGCTCTGGCCACGCCCACACGCGAGAGGACGGCGTAGCCACGGGCGAACCACCGGCACACGGCGCAGGTGGGTGTCACAGTTCTGCGCCAGCTGGCACTCCCTGAGTAATGAACGAATTCGAGCTGGTCGACAGCGACATCGAACTGCTGCGCGCAGCGCGCAGCGATCCCGACGCGTTCGGCGATTTCTACCGTCGCCACGCGGTCGCGGTCGAGCGCTGGATCCGGGCTCAGACGCCCGATATGGTCACCGCGGCCGATCTCACTGCGGAGACCTTCGCGCAGGCGCTGGTCAGCCTCGACCGGTTCCGTGGCGCGACCGACGAGTCAGCGCGCGGCTGGTTGTACGGGATCGCCCGCAACTTGGTACGCCGATACCACCGCCGCGGACGGGTCGAACTCGCGACCTGCCAGAAGCTCGGTATCCAGCTCGACCACGACCCCGATGAGCTCGCTGAGATCGAGTCCCAGATCGACGCTGCGATCCAGACGCCCGAGCTAACCCAGGCTCTGAACACCCTGCCCGACACCCAACGCCAAGCCCTGCAGCTGCGCGTGGTCGACGAGATGGACTACGACGAGGCAGCCGCCCTGATGGGCACCACCGAGCACAACGCTCGAATCCGCGTGTCGCGCGCCCTGAAAACCCTCTCCACCCGACTAGGAGCCTCCCGATGACCAACACCAGCCTCCCCCCGCACCTCGAACGTATCGGCCGGCAGCTCACCGCCGCCGCCCACGACCTCTCCCCAGCTCCGCGTCGATCCCGCCGTCGCGCCTTCCGACTCGCGGCCGCGAGCACCACGGGCCTGGCGGCGATCGCCACGGCAGCCGTGCTCGCGGTCGGTGCGACGACCAGTACGCCGCCGGCGTTTGCCGTAACCCGCCACCATGACGGGTCGGTGTCGGTGAAGATCAACCGCAGGACATCGATCTCCGAGGTGAACCGCAAGCTCACCGCGATGGGGATCGAAAGGATCGGCAAACGGGCGATGGCCGCCGGTGAGGACTTGTCCTCGATCCCGAACTGTTCGTCGATCCCGCCGGGGTGGAAGGGCGAGTGGGTCCAGATGGCCGGGTCCAGTTCGGGCCCGGGCTACTCGATCTCTGAGAGCGTCGCCCCGGGCACCTGGGTCCTGATCATGTGCACCGCCGGCAACCCGGGGTACACCGGCTCGGGCAACGCGGGCAATACGGGCGCCGGTTGATCCGGTGATGGCCGCCGGCGCCCGCTCGGGGCGGGCGCCGGCGATGTCGCGGTTGGCGGTCCGGCCCGCGCTCGGAGGCTGCGGCGCGATACCCGCGGAATCAAGGAAGCAGGGCGCAGTGGCGTCAGCGCGCACAGTCCCGAGGCTCGCCACGAGCGCGCCCGGCTGTGTCACGGCATCGAATCGGTCGTCCCGGCGGTGCGCTTGCCGCGCCGAGCAGCACTCGGCGTGACGCCCGAGATGGTCGTCGCAACCGCAGAGGTCTCGTGACCAATCCCTCGCTTGCCAGCGCGAGAGATCGGTCATGCCGCTTCACGCCTCAATCGTCGGACTGAAGGCGCTCCGGGTCGTAACTGTCAGATCATCTGCTCTCCGTCAGGACGGTCTGAACGGTATGCCGAGCATCCGTGTGGCCCCCGCCACCGCCAGTACGTGCCCGGAGGAGCGCGGGGCCCGATGCTCGTTGCTGCATCCCGTCGCTCATACCGCGACCGTCACGCGGAGATAGGTTGCCGGAATCGAGGTGACATCCTCGGACCCACTCGCGTTTTGTCCTTCGAACAGGGCTTCCAGCTCGGCCTGCAGCTCGACCTCGCGGCCGTTAGCGGCGGCGGCGTCGAACGCGTTGATCGTCGGTCCGTAGTACATCCGAAACTCGCCGACAAGCACCGAAGGCGGGGCCGAAAAGTCGAACGTGTACGTGTCCCGATCGAAGGAGACGCTGTCCGCGGATACGCCCGCGGCGGCGAATCGCTCGATCACGTTCTCTTCAACCCCCCAGGTCATCGGGCTGACGAATCCCTCTGGTGGAGGTGGCGAGTACGCGGCGCTGATCTTGAGGATCTGGGCGACCAGCGTCGGGTCGTTGGGTATCCAGTTCCCCATGACGATCCGGCCGCCGGGTCGTGTCACGCGGACCATTTCCTTCGCCACGTCAAACGGCCTCGGGGCGAACATCGCTCCGAAGATGCTCACTACAAGATCGAAGCGATCGTCCTCGAGGTCGTGCAAGTCCGTCGCGTCGCCTTCCTGGAAGCGGCAGCTCGCGAGGCCGAGCTGCTGGGCGCGCGCGTTGCCGGCCTGGACCAGGTTGCGGGCAATGTCGACACCTAGCACGTTTGCCCCGAGCCTCGCCTCCGGCACGGCCGTGGTTCCATCGCCACACCCGAGGTCCAGCACCTCGAGCCCTTCGGTGATCCCCAACGTAGCGACGAGCGCCTCGCCGCTCTCCCTCATCGACGTTGCGATACGCGTGAAATCGCCCTTCTCCCACAGCGCCTTATTCGGATTCACGGAGTCTCCTCTCGGGTCGTCGACTGAGGGCTCGAGGGACCCCCACCGTCGACGGCGTGAGACTCCGAAGCCCCTGCACAGCGACGCTAACAGAGCACTCGCGCTCCCGCAATGGCACGCCGCGGCCGCGTGAGCGGTCGCTCACTCGAAGCTGCGCCAGCGCCCACCCCAAGCAGCTACCAAATCGACGCCCACGCTATCCCCGCCAACGGCGGGGGCTACGACGCGATTCTCGAGTCGGGCTAACTCGACTGCTCGGACGCCGCGTCTCCCAGCGCGAGGTTGTGCCAGCGGCCGTCGGGGGCAATCAGTTCGTCGGCTTTCTTCGGGCCCCAGGTGCCCGGCTGGTAAGGGTGCGCGTGGTGGTGGGTGGTGAGAACGGGATCGACGACCGCCTGGGCGGGGGTACCGTGGTACCTGCGCTCCGGAAAATGCATGTCCAAGACGCTGTCCGAGATCTTGGTTGAGCTGAAGCCACCACCGCAGCAGCTGTTCGCCGACTCCTGGCCGGCGACCGGCCTGGCGAATTACCTCAGCTTCCAGCTTGCGCCCGACACCGCCATCGCCCTCGCCGCCCGCGTCAAGCGCGCTGGCGAGGAGTTTCTCGGCGACCAGCGTGAGCTCCTGCTGCTCGATACCCAACCGGACAAAGAACAACCGTACGAACGCCTCGTCGGCGACGCCATGGCGGGCAACGGCGCCCTGTTCACACGGGAGGACACGGTCGAGGGTGGTACAACGAGATGCCGGCTTCAGACGCAAAGCGAACAGCAGTGGCGCGCACGCAGCGCGGCGCCCGGTACGGCACCGGGACGCTCGTCAAGCGCGCCGGACCCAACGGCGACACGTGGATCGCGAAGTGGCGCGACGGCGGCCGCCAGGTCCAGCGCGGGCTCGGGTTCGTCCATTCCAAGCAGCACCCGGACGGCCGGACCCGAGCCGAGGCCGAGGTGGCCCTCGGCAAACTGCGCGAACAGGTGGCGATCGAGCGGGCCGACGAACGCGCGGCAGAGGCGAAGCGGGCGGCGGAGGAGCGGCGACGGCCGCTCGCCCAGGTCGGCGAGGCGCTGATCGCCGCCAAGCGCGCCGCCGGCCGCAAGCCGTCGACGATCGAGGCCTACTCCTACTGGCTGCGGATCCACATCGTCGACTTCTTTGGCCCAACGCCTGTCGGCGAGATCAGCCGCAATGACGCCCGCGCTTTCGCGGCGGCACTCGAGCGCAAGGGCCTCGCGCCGAAGTCGCGTGCGAACGCGCTTGGGACGCTCCACTCGCTGATCGAGCTCGCGATCGACGAGGGCTGGATGGGCGAGAACCCGGTCAAGCGCGTCGAGAAGCCGGCGCTTGCCGAGACGGACCCCGATGTCCACTTCCTGGAGACGGAGGAGGTCGAGGCGTTGTTGCGAGCGGTCCCGGACGACCGGCTCGGCCGGGTCGAGCGCGTGATGTATCTGACTGCGGCGATGACGGGGATGCGCCAGGGCGAGCTGTTCGCCCTGCGCTGGCGCGACGTCGACTGGACCGCACGACGAATCCGCGTGCGGCGCAACTTCGTTCGTGGCGAGTTCGGTACGCCCAAATCTAAGCGCTCGTCCCGAAGCGTTCGGCTCGCCAGCCGCGTCGCCACCGAGCTGGAGCTCCTCTCCCAGGAGTCGCTGTACAAGAAGGACGACGATCTCGTGTTTGCTCACCCAGCGACTGGCAACCCGATCGACCGATCCAAGCTGCTCAAGCGCTTCAAGGCCGCGCTCGCCCGTGCGGAGGTTCGCGCCGTTCGGTTTCATGACCTGAGGCACACCTTCGGCACCCGGATGGCGGCTCAGGGGATGCCGATGCGCGTCCTCCAGGAGTTGATGGGCCACCGCGACTTCAAGACGACCCTGATCTACGCCGACTACGCGCCGAGTGAGCGGGAAGCCGAATGGGTCGAGGAAGCCTTCCGCCCCGCCGCCCCAGTGACTCAGCGCGACGCCAGCCGGCTCGGTCAGCCCAGCTCGTAGCGCCGCTCAGCCAGGCGTGCGGCGACCGGGTTGGTCTTGCGCAGCTCGCGGATGCGATTGTACTCATCGCGCGCCGCTCGATACTCCTCGCTGCGCGTAGCGCGCTCGCTGGCGGCTTGGACCGCGGTTCGTCCGATTGGGCTGTCGGGCGCCTTCGAGGTGGGGTTCCCGGTCATGGAGCGAAGGGAGCTAGGCCGCAGTTGTTGCGACACGCCTCGCATGCGCGTAAAGCGTCTCTGGGGCGATGTCCGCGTCGTTCGGCCAAACGATCGTGCCGGCCTCCTCGTCCGCCCGCAGCCGACGGAAGTACTCGGGGTCCTTGAGCGGCTCGAACACGCCACCGTTCTCCGCGAGGTATGACAGGTCGATGTCGCCCGCGGTCCCGTCCTCGAAACGGACGCTAACCACGTAGCCATCTTGCGCCGTGGCCTCGATTAGTAGCGGTGTGCTTCGCATGAGACAAATCGTAGAGCTTCAGCGAAGCGGCTCAATCCGGCGCAGCGGCTCATGCCGGCGAGCGCGATCCCAGTTCTCCCGAAGCTCTTCCTGATGGTTTGAGGCCCAATCCCTGACGAGCCGCAACGCACGTGGCGGAAGCTCGCCCGCTAGAACCTCGACGGTCTCGATCGTGAGCGATGCCTCGTCGCCGCCGTAGCGTGCATGGAAGTGAGGCCGGCCGAGGTGATGGATCTCGTCGTGGTACATCCAGATCACGATCCCGTAGAAGGCACTTATTCGCGGCACGCGGGCATTCTCCGGATCAAGCGGTCAGGATTGAGTGCCGCGCGGCCGCGACGTCGTTCGGCGCGCGATCCACTTCTCGATGTCCTCGGGTCGACAGCACACCTCGCGGGCCCCAATCCGGACGGTCGGGATCTCCCCACGCCGGCTCATGGACCACACCCGCGTCTTCGGGACCGCGGGCATCTCGGCGACCTGGACGGCCGTCAGCAACGATTCGCCCATGGGTCCGGGTCCGGTGAGTCGACGATGTCCGGCTCTTGCACGATCGTGATGACGCTGTTCGACGGCATGACTTCGACGGGTGAGCTACGATATCGCAATCCTGCTGATTGTGATAGGCAGATTGAGCTAGCGAGCCACCTTGTCCGACGATCTCGACCACGACGACGTCGATGACGATCCATGGCTGACCGTTGCCGAGATCGCCGACGAGCTCCGCGTCAACCCCGCAACCGTCAGGCTATGGATTTCGAAGGGGACGCTCCCGGCAAAGCGCGCCGGACAGCGAAAGCTGCTGATCCGCCGCTCCGACCTCGATCGGATGCTCGAGATGATCCGTCGCGAGCAGCACCCGGTGGGACCTCGGCCGCCGCGGAGCTCGCACCCGCGGTACAGGGACCGGCCACCGGTGCTGCAGTCGATGAGACAACTGTCCACCGCCGACATTCACGGACACCGCGTCAGCCCAGCCGACATGGAAGAGATGGTCGAGCAGCTCCAGCGGGCCGACGCACTCTGGGACGCCGCCCAGGCGGCGAGCGACAACCCTCCGCCAGATCCCGGGTTTCCCCACCGAGTGCGTGCGCTCGCCATCGCCTCCGAGAGCCGGGCCCGCGCGCTCGGCGTCGCGGCGAGCGTGTCGGGATTCAGTTGGCAGCCGCAGACCGACCAGCAGGACCTGTTCATCTCGTACGAGCTGCGCCGCGGCGCTGACCGACCAGGCCCGCCGAAGCTATGGCAGGAGTTCGATCGCGCGGTCGAGCGGATGGGCCTCGCCGCGGAAGGTTGGATCATGCACGCGGTCGCGCTCGCATACCGCGACCTCGGCGCGATCATGCACGAGATCGCCGACCTGCTCCTCGGCGAGACCCCCGAAACGCGCGGACATGACGATGAGGCAGTCTGAACGGCGGTCCGCCGACCGGTCCGCAATTCGTGGACTGCTCCGGTCCGATCTGCGGACTGGGATCGACTGCCGTCCGCCCCGCCGGCACTGGGATCGGTCAGGGCACCGGCCCTCTTGGTGGCAGCTGACTACCCGCCCTCCACGTGGTCGTTCGGGTAGTCAGCTGTCAGTCGTGGACCGGGGTGTCGTCTTCGTGAGGGCGGGGCGGACGGCCGTGGGGCTGGGGACGTCTCGGACAGGAGTTCTTTGGTGAGTCAGAGAGTGGTTCCGGGGCCTGGGACGCTGCGGGTAGGACGACTCATCGGAAGGCTTGGAGTCGTGTCCCTACCGGCGGTAGGGGTCGGGCTGGATCTGGATCAGCGAGTCGTTCGGCGGCATGTTGCAAAGCTCGAGGCGGTGGGCTGGCTGGCGCGGGAGCCGTGGATATGGGGTGAGGGATCCGTCGTGTGGCTCACCGGCGCCGGCATCGAAGGCGCCGGGCTCGGCGGTATGCGCCCGGTCAAGTCGCCACCTGGGGCGACCACGATCACGCACGGTGTGCTCGTCGGCTGGTCGGCCGCGCGAGTCGAGCATCGAGGCCGCGAGTGGAACTCGGCGCGCGAGCTCGCGGTCGAGCCCGACCGGTGGACTGTCCGGGCGCGCTGCGAGCGTGGCTACACCGATCTCCTGCCCGACCTGGCGGTCTGGATGAAACGCTCCGAGCCACCCGTCGCAGTGATCGCTGAGAGCGGTGGCCGACGCGAGGACCGCCAGAAGATGATCCTCGACGCATGGCATGACGCGATCCTCTCCGGCCGGTACGCAGGCGTTCACTACCACTGCGCCAGCGCTTCCGTCGCGCACTGGATCAGCCGTCTGGCAAAGAAGGTCCGGCTGAGCGGCCCCACGTTCGTCGCAGCCGTTCAGATGGGCGCCGAGGAGGTCGCCGCCCTCTCCACCGCCGCCGATGATGTCGACGAGCTGCCGGTGAGCACGCGCCAGCGCTCACTTGGACCCACGCCGCCACGTGACGAGCAGGTATTAGCGGCCCCTGTCCGCGCTCCACTCACCCCGGCGCCGGTGCGGCCGGAGCCGGCCGCCCCACCGGCGCCAGCGGCCGAGACGCCGGAGGCCGCCGCTGAGCGGAAGCGGCGTTACCGGGAGGTCTTCGGGCCCCCCGAGCCAACAGCTCGCCGTCGGTGGCGACGCTGAGGCGAGAGTTTAAGGCGTCGTGACGAGCAAATGCGCGGCCGCGCGCGAAATCGAGACCCTGCGTACTGTTCGCGCGGGCATCAGGAGTCGGCGGCTTCGTGACTGCCTGTGTCCGTCGATGTCGTGTCCCCTCAGGCGACGCCTCGCTCTACTAGGTCACGAGCTCAGTCGTGACCACTGCGATCGTCGGCTTCCTAGCCTCGGATCCCGGTTAGGAGGGCCCGGGTAAGCGGCTCGGGGTGGGTGAGCGGGATCATGTGGCCGGCGCCGTCGATCAAGGTGTGCTGCGCGTGCGGCACGGGCCGCCGGATGACCTCGCAGATCGCGTGGTCGACGGCGGAGGTCTGCGATCCCCAGATGACGTGGACCGGCGCGGTCATCGTTGCCAGCGCGTCAAGTCTGAGCAGGCGGTCGTCGAAGAGAACGTCCCATAGGTCTCCCTTGGCTTGCTGGACAGCGAGAAACGTCTCGCGGCGCGGCGCCGGCCACCGAGCGAACGAGCCGGGTCCGTTGTAGAAGTCGATGAATTCCTCGTAGGCCTCGTACCATCGCCCGGCGCGCACGTGCGTGCGCCACCGATCGCGTAGGCCAGCGATCTGGGCGTAGGCCTCGGTGTTCTGCGGGCGCAGCAACGCGTATGCCTCAGGCTCGATGACAGCGAGTGAGTCCACGAGCTCGGGCGCCGCAGCGGCCACGCGCAGGCTGGTTGCTCCGCCCCACGAGAACCCGACCAAGTGGACACACGCGCCGACATGCTCGGCGACGGCGTGGACCTGATCGGCGTAATCGTCGAGGGTCCGGCTCCTGGCCACGCCCGGGCCGGTGCCGTCGCGGTACGCCTCGATCGCGACGAGTCGGTAGCCCTCCGGCCAGAGCGAGAAGACCTGCCTCCACTCGCCGGCGCTGCCCACCCCGCTGTGGAGGAACACCACTGGCCTCCCGGTCCCCTGCTCGATGACCTTGACACGGCGCCCCAGCGGCGTGCGGAGGATCGAGGCCGCCGCCATTTAGCCGATCCGTTCCATCTGCGCCCGCTCGGCAGCGCGATGAAGATCATCGGCGTGTTGCTGAACGAGGAGATGCGCCAGTAAGTGCGATGCGTCAGGCCGTCGGCGATCGAGCCGGGGAACGATCGCCGGAACCTGGCTGGCGTAGTCGAGATAGCGCTGTCGGAGCTCCCGCCGGAGGTCGCGTTCCTCCAGCTGGACGCCGATCGCGATGTAGCCCGTTGCGGCGAGGGCGAAGAGGAGGTGTCCCGCGGTCATGTCCGGGGTGATCCAGAACGCGATCAGCAGCCCGAGCATCAGCGGGTGGCGAACGCGGGCGTAGAGCCAGCGCACCTTGAACGTTGGGGGTTCATAGTCGCCCGGGCGGCTCGCCGCCTGGCGCAGACCGACGAGATCGAAGTGGTCGACCATGAACGTGGAGGCCACGGCCGTCAGCCACCCGAGGCCGTAGCCGGCCCACAGGATGTCACGCCACGGCTGCGCGCTGACGTGCCAGACCGAGCCGGCGATCGGCCGCCACTGCCACAGCACCAGTGCGAGCAGCGCATCGGCGACGAGTACGTAGGTGCTGCGCTCGGTTGCGGGCGGCACGACGCGCGTGATCAGCCGCTTGGCGCTGTCGCGCGCCATCACCGAGTGGTGCAGCGCGAACGCACCGAGCAGCGCGAGGTCGATCACCACCGCCCGCAGCCACGGATCACGCGGGCCGCGGTCGACGGCCGTGACGATGTGCAGGTCAGCGAGGAACGCGATCGCCCACAGGACGACCGCCAGGAACGCGGCGTAGGCGACGACGGAGTAGCTCACGATCAAGGCGCGTTTCACGGCTCACACCCTAGGTGCCGAGGCTCGCCAGCGCAGCAGTGGGAATACCGCAGTTACGGTCGCGTGGCGACGTACCATGCGGCGATCTGCGCGCGGGACCGGAAGTCAAGGCGCCCCCGAATCCGCTCCACATGCGACTCCGCCGAACGCTCGGTGATCACCAGCCGCTCAGCGATCTGCCGGTTCGACAGACCCTCCGAGACCAACGCGGCAACCTCCATCTGGCGCGGCGTATGCGCGGGCTCGAACCGGCGCTTGACCGGCGGCAGCCCCAACCCCTGACGGATCGCATCGACAAGCGCGTCGACGTCCCCGGCGAACGGGACGTGCGCACGCCCCGGCAGCACCGTCATGCTCGCACCGTCGATCCCGGCCGCCAGTCGCTGCCCCTCGGCCAGCGGCACCGCCCTGTCGCCCTCACGGTGGATCACCGCCGTCGGAGCCCGGACCCGAGCCAGATCGTCGGAGACGTCGAGCTCATACCCGGCCGCCAGCAGCCGCCGAGCCGTTTCCGCGGACGCCGAGTCACGTTGGTGAGCGGCGAACAATGCGCGGAAACCAGCATCCGCGCCCGGCGCGAAGATGTCCCGACATCCCACACCCCGGGCGGTCGTAGCGCACGAGCCTCCGACCATCGGCCAACGCCTCGTAGAACCGCCGCTCAACCGGCAACGCCCAACCGAGCTCAAGATGCGACACCCAACCCGGCGCGCACACAAGAACCGGGCCCCGCCCCGCAACGGCAAAGCCCACCTCTGTGCCATCCGCAAGCCGCACCCGGTCAATCCGCTGCTCCACATCCGGATTGTCGCCTCGTCGGCCAACGAGCGTCGCCCAGCGCCAACCGCGAATCGGATGCTTGCAAGCACAGCACCGCAGCGGCCGCGACGGCGGTTTTGCTGACCCGTCGGGCACATGAGTCACAAGGCTGACGGTGATCCCGCGCTCGCGCGGGCGCGATCGCAGGTCCCGCTAGACAAGTCACCCGCCCGCCCTGCAACTCGCGCCACAAGCGGATTCCTCCACGTGGTCGACGCTGCCGGTCGAGAATGCGGCCACGACGCTCGCGTGACTGAGTCAGGCGTGGAGGAGCCACGCTCGGCCGGCTCGCAACGGCCGAAGTAGACCTGCCTTCGTTGCCCTACGGGCATCTCGGTCGGCGACTCCACGCGCCCTGCTCCGCGCGGCAAGCACAACTCGCTCGCGTTTCGCAGATCAGCGGCGGCGGTCATCGAGCCGGTCGGGATTAGTAGGCGGCCCGTGTGGTACAACGATGTGGTACAACGGACGCTTGGCGAACCGCATGAAGCTCAGCGACAACTCTGACAAGCCCTGCTAATCGCCACTTTCTACTGAGGGTGAGCGAGGGGACTCGAA
>PMOY01000075.1 GCA_003165655.1 Solirubrobacterales bacterium | reverse complement strand
CGGTCTCGTTGCTTCCCCACGATCTCGGATAGCCAATACTGAGGGACGAAGGTGACATAGATGACGACTGCGGCGCTGACGATCAACGGCCCGAGGTCCACGAGCGCGAGTCGCTCGACATAGCTGAGACCTGATCCGTGGTAGGGCTTGCCGGAGAACACTTCCCACAGCAGCCAGAGACCGACGATAAACAGCCCGAGACTGGCCCTTGCTGCGGTTTCGGCTGCAAGTTGTGCCATTTCGCGTATCGCCGGAGTTGTGGCCGGCGAGTGCATGACCACGCGAAGGCGAGGCACGCGCGTGAGCGGCTGAAGGAGGATGAGAGGTAGTCGCAGCATCCAGCGCAAGCTGTCCGCGCCGAGACCGCCGAGCACCGCCGCATATGCGTAGAAGACCGGGCCGAATGTGCCGTGCGGAAGCTGCCGGGAGGCGACGTAGGTGCCCGCGAGCGCTCCGAGCGCGACAACAAGGCAAACGAAATAGTGCGATCTCCGCAGGCGCAACCTGTCAGTCACTCCCCCGAGATAGCGCACGGCGTCATGCGAACAGCCATTAGCCTCAGCCTGAGAGTCTCGACCCTCGAGCATGCGGTCGAGTGGGCCGGCGAGCTGTCCGATCCGCTGCCACGCCCATGGCGCCGTCACCAATAGCAAGCTCAGGAGCGTGGCGGCAATGACCATCCACGCGAAACCGCGCCACGAAGAACCTTGATGGACGAGGCGAAGGCAGACGTCGATGGCCAGCGGCAGGAACGACAGCAAGAGCAACGGCGGATACGACAGCTCAGTCTGCTCGTCGGAGCCGCTCCGAAGACCCCATCGACGCCACGTCGCCGTAATTCCCAGCGCGAGATTCCGAGTGAGGATCAGCGGCTCCTCCTCAAAGGCCGCACGAAAGCAGGGTTGAACCGAAAGGCCAGATGGAGCATCGCTTTGGCGCTCGAGCATGTGACTCGGGTGCGATACTCGCACGCGACAACTACTCGTGACGCAAGCGGTCGCCCGGATTCTCGATGCGATCGCAACCAACACCGTCACTTCGACTTTGCTGCTGAGGAGGGTCACCGAGTACCACGAACGCGGCGCCCCGCGCCGGAGTCGTGCGGGTCACGTCTCCTCGAGCGCTGAGAAGGCCCACGCGTGCTCGGACCCGTTCCACGTTCGGGGCGGCCTCAGCGACCTCTGCAGCGGCATCCCATGAGCCAGGGCAACGGCCGTCAGCTGCCGGTGCGGCACCGCCGGGATTCCGAGACACTGCGCGGCTTCGATGACCGCGCCTCGCTTGCGTCCCCGGGAGAGCGGCAACTCCAAGCCGACGATGCGGGCGTGCTGCGCGCGCATGCCGGTCGCGTGTATCTCGATGCGACCCCAGAGGATCACCGCACCGCTCAGCAGGTCGGGCGTCATCGCCGAGGCGGTGCGCGGACAGGGCTCGTAGTAGGCATAGATGCCGCACGTGCACGACCGCTCGGGCACGATGGTCGGTTCGTGGCGACCGGTGGGACAGTGGGCAGTCACGTGGGCGTCAGGCCAGTCCATATGGCTGAACATCGAATTCAGGGTCCGCCCAGCCAGTCGCCACTGACGAAATCCAATGAGTGGATCGATGAGGTCTGGCGCCCCGTGGCGCCACCGACCGCCGCGGCTCATCGTGATGGCACCGGTTCCCGTGCCGGCTTTGGCACCGGGCGATCCGGCGCGCGGTCGGGCTCAACCGGAACTCGGCGGGGAGGTACCGGCACGTGAAGCGGTTCGACCGTGATCGTCCGCGACGGGCCGGGCAGCGATCCCTCGATCCCCGGTGCCGACATGGACGCAATCTGATTCAACATGGATGACCTCCAGAAGTGAGTCGTTTCGTGATCGTGTCGATAGAGCTCGTCCATGCCCTGCGTCCGGTTGGGAACGCTCCTACCTCGTCTCGCGCACGGGTTTTGCCTCCAGCCACGCCCGTTCCATCTCTGCGCGTGCTTTCCCGAGATCCTCCTCGATCAGCGTCTGTTCGTAGCTGTCGAGCATGCCTCGCCGCGCGTTGAGGTAAGCGGCGTAGGCCTCCGTCTCGGCGCCCAGATCATCGAGCATTGTGTAACTCCAGTTCGAGTCTGATAGCCAGGGTCATTGATGTCCTTCCTTTGTGCAGGTATGCGCGTCATGCGCAATGAGATGCGGCGGCTCTCCAACGGTCCGCATCTGTTAGGCGCAGGCGAATGCGACGTTCGACCAGCAAGTGGCATTGCTGATTGCCAATAAAGAGTACACCCCGGTGCGGCAGCTGCCCGCACTTCGCTCGCTCGAGCGTGGATCCGACTTACAGGTCGTGCAGATCGTTACATAGCCCAACCGTGCTCCGCGTGCGCGGTTGTGGCGGCTACCTGACGAAGCGTTGAGATCCGCTGCGTGGCTGCGCGTAGGTGACCCAGCCCCGTCCGCGTTGTGGCGGCAGCGAGCCGAGGCCGCCGCCCGCAGGGAGGGTCTCGGGGTCGTTGCCCACGCCGAGCAGGCTCCGGGTGAGCTGTTGCCCGCTGTCGAGCAGGTCATCAAGCGCGCGTGAGGTGTGCGTGGCAGTGACGGCCGGCTCGGCCGCGTTCTCGTGTAGGGACTCGAGCATGGCGCGGCGCAGCAGCTCCTTGAGAAACGAGGCGGTCACGCCTTCGGTACGCTCGACGACCTCGCGAGTATCGTCTTCGGTCAGGCGTAGCGGGACGGAGCGGCCGTAGAGCGCGAGTAGCCGTTGGCGGGCCTCCGCGTCGGGGAGGTCGATCTCGATCGCGACGTCGACCCGACCCGGACGCGCCGCCAGGGCCGGCTCGAGCAGGTCGGCGCGGTTCGTCGTGAGCACGAAGAGCAGATCGGCATCCGCGGCGGCGCCATCCATGGCGTCGAGCAGATCGAAGAGGACCGGGCTCGACCCGCGGCCGAAGCTGCGGTCCTCGGCGACAAGATCGACGTCCTCGAGCACTATGACGGCCGGCTGCAGGTCGCGCGCGAGCGCGGCCGCCGAGCCGATCACTTGCAGCGCCCGCCCGGTGAGAATGAAGCGGGTGTATCGAGTCATCTGGCCGATGAGGTAGCGCGTCGTGTGTGTCTTGCCGGTCCCAGGCGGCCCATACAGCAGCAGGCCTCGCTTGAGGTGCTGACCGGCCTGCAGCAGAGCCTCGCGATGCGCGGCGACGCCCAGCGCGTGGCGCTCCACCCGAGCCAGCACCGCCTCGGGAAGCACGACGTCCTCCCGGGCAGTCAGCGGGATGTCGCCAAATTCGAGGGAGACCCCTCCCATCGGAGCCGCGCTGACTTCGATCACGTGTCCGCGATAGACGTTGAGCTCGCTTCGCAGATCCCCTAGTCGAGCGTGCAGACCCTGCGCTGCTTCGACAGACAGTCCAGCGATCTCGACGTCGAGGGTCTGATCGTGCTCGCCCGGGCCGCTCACCATCACCACGTAGTGGCCGTTGGCGTCAGTCACCAGGAGCACGGCCAGGTGGAGGCAGGCAAGGGTCGAGCCCGGCCCGTTGGGCAGGTCCACCAGCGCCGGCGCCGACAGCCGCAGCGGCGGCATGCCCTCTCCGGTGACGAGCTGCTGTAGGTTCACGGTCGCGTGGTGCGGCGGGATCGAGATGCCGTGCACCGCAACCTCGCGCCCCGGCTCCTGCGACCAGGCGTCCAGTGCGGTCTGGAGGTTCACGTGTTCGAACACCGGCAGCGAGCGCGTCACCACGGAGCGGTCCAGGGCTCCCTCGCCCAGGAAGTCGCGGACCAGGCCGGCGACCTCGTTGCGCTCCCGGGCCCCGGCCTGCTCTGAATGCACCCATTCCAAGAATGACCGGAACGCCACGGCGAACCTGCGTGCCTCTGAGTCCGACGCGCCCGTCATTACCCCGGAACGATATATCCAGAGAGAACTTCAACCAAACGGTCTCAGGCGGGGATGCCTCCCCGTGCGGTGGTGACTTCGCATGCGTCAATCTTGGCGGTGCCGAACTCGAGGACGCCATCATCGATCGAGCTGTGCCGGAGCATCGGTACGTCGCGCTGATAGTCGTTGGTGACCTTCCACGGGCCATGTGCGCCCTGTCGCGGCAACAGTTCGCCACCCCGTTTGACGTATCCCGAGTGCAGCGCTCCGAGGATCGGCCCGTCACCGCGATCGGCCGGCTCCGCCCGCGCGACGACCTGGCCGTAGCCGTGGGAATCCATGTGGCTCAGCAGCCTGCAGACGTACTCCGCAGCGAGGTCCGCCTTCAGCGTCCACGACGCGTTCGTNNCACGATCAGATCGGCGTCGAGCTCCTGACCCGAGCTCAACCCGATCCCGGTCTCCGTGAACGTCTCGACGCCATCGGTGACGACGTCAGCATTGCCGCTGCGGATTGCCTTGAACAGGTCCCCATCCGGGACGAAGCACATCCGCTGATCCCACGGGTCGTAGGTCGGCGTGAAGTCCTTGATGTCCGCGCTCGGGCCGAGTGCGCGCTTGACCTCGTTCAGGACGTAGGCCCTCATGCGCTTCGGGTGCAATTTCGACTGGGTGTAAAGCTCACGCTGCATCCTGATGTTCCGGGCCCGCGCCAGCTTGTACACCAGGCGGTCGGGCATCACGCGTCGCAGGATCGACGAGATCGGATCCTCGGATGGGACCGAGAGGATGTAGGTNNCCGATCACCACCACCTTCTTGCCAGCGTAGTCCAACCCTTCGGGCCAATGCTGGGGATGCACGATCGGACCCCCGAACCTCGCTTCCCCCGGGAACTCGGGACGATAACCGGAGTCGTAGTCGTAATAGCCCGTGCATGCGATCAGGAAGGTCGTGGTGAACCGCTCCGTGGCTCCACCCGCCTCGCGCGCCGCCTCGACTGTCCACCGTTGCTTCCTGCTCGACCACTCGGCGGAGAGCACCCTCAGGCCGAACTTGATCTGCCCCTCGACGCTGTACTCCGCCGCCGTAGCGCGCACGTAATCACGGATCGACCTCCCGCCCGCGAGAACTTTCGTGTGGTTCCACGGCCGGAAACCGAAGCCGAAGGTGAACATCTCCGAATCCGACCGGACACCCGGATACCGGAACAGATCCCAGGTACCGCCGATCGCTTCACGGCGCTCCAGGACGACGAAGGTCTTCTCAGGACAGTCCCGCGCCAAATGGCAGGCCGCGCTGACACCCGAGATGCCGGCGCCCACGATCAACACGTCAACATGCCCATTCGCCATCCGCC
>PMOY01000311.1 GCA_003165655.1 Solirubrobacterales bacterium | reverse complement strand
ATCGGAGATAACAGCGTTCCGGCGGCCAACACCGCGCTGGCGATCGAGTCGGAGTTCGAGACCCTTGGCTTCAAGTTCACCTTCCGAGAGGTCCCGCACGCAACGATGCTCTCGAAGTTCTGCCTGGTGCCGAAGGCGAAGGTCGCGATCTGTCCGAACCTGGGCTGGGGGAAGGACTTCTTCGACGCCCAGAGCATGATCGACCCCGTGTTCAACGGGGCCAACATCATCCCCGTCGGGAACACGAACACGGCACAGGCGAACAACCCCACCCTCAACGCCGAGATGAACAAGGCGGTGGAGCTGACTAACCCGACCCAACGCGCGGTCGCGTGGGCCAAGCTCGACGACCAGGTCGAAGGACAGGCCTACGTGATCCCCTGGCTGTGGGACAACGAGGTGGCGTTCAACTCCAAGGACGTCAACGGGGTGACCTGGAAGTTCGGCGGCGGGATCTGGGACCTGACCAACAGCTCGCTCAAGTAAGGACGAAAGCGACCCGATAACGACGACCTGCGACGGTCCCGCCGCCCCGGCGGTGGGACCTGTCGACGGGCGCGAGCTGCAACGATTGACGCCGTGTGGGAGAACCTGTCGTCGCGCTTGGTCGGAGAGCTGGTGGTCCTCGAGCCGTTCTCGCTCGAGTATGCGGATGGGCTCTTTGAAGCTGCCCGTCCGCCGGAGATCTGGGACTGGTGGCCATTCAACCCTGCGACTGACCGGGCCACGTTCGATCGGTGGTGCGCTGACGTGCTCGACGCGATGGCCGAGGGACGCGAAGCGCGCTTCGTCACGCTCGACGCGCGGATTCGCCGTCCTCTCGGCAGCACGAGCTACTGCACGCTGAGACCCGAGGATCGGGGCTTGGAGATTGGCTGGACGTGGCTGACCCCGGCGGCTTGGGGGACTGGGATCAACGCGGAAGCCAAGCTGCTGCAGCTGAGGTACGCCTTCGAGGAGCTCGGCTGCCAGCGAGTCGAGTTTGACACCGACGAAGAGAACTTGCGCTCGCGTCGAGCCCTCGAGGCGCTCCCCGCCAGGTATGAAGGCGTACTCCGGGACTTGACGCGGCTGGCAGACGGTCGTCGGCGCAGCTCGGCTCTCTACTCCGTGCTCGAATCCGAGTGGCCTGACGTCCGTGCCAACCTCGAACGTCGTGTGCACGCGGCTCAGCAACGAAGTCGCCCACGCCCATGACGCCCACAACCCCGACCCGTCGGTCGCCTCGCGAGCGGACACTCACGCTCGTCCGCTAGCTGTCGATCAAGGCATCGGTCAATGCGTCGATGCCGGCGAGCCGGCCCGCCAGCCCGTCGCTGAGGTCGTAGCGCTCGGCGAGCGCGCATGGTGCCGTGTAGCTGATCTTCGTCTCGAGTCCGTCCGCCCACACCAACACCTTGAGCGGCAGATCGAGTGCCGCCAGCGGCGCCGACACCATCACCGGAGTTCCCGCCTGTGGGCTGCCGAAGATGACAACCTTCGTGTCGCGCAGCTCGAGCCCGCTGGCTTTCGCCTCACCGCTGTGATCGATCACGGCGAAGAGCTTCATCCCCTTTGCCGCCACCAGCTCACAAAGGCGAGACACGGTGTCTGGCACCGACCGGGGACTCACCTTCGTGATCACCGCTTCGCAGCCGTTCGAGGCCGGCGTGGCCTCGACTGCGGTGGGCTCAGGGCGGTGATCGGGCATCGGAATGCGCTGCTCCGCGAGTCTAACTCGGGGGAGGATCTTGGTGCTGCGGCCCGGGGGATCCGCGGCTCGCCCGCGGCGGTGTCAGTCCGACGGCTGTCGCTCTGCGCGCGCAACGCGGACCGCGCGAGGGCAGGTTCCGTCTGATCGACCGTGAGCTCTTATGCCGCCGCAGCAGTAGCGCGCGACGGAGTCCGAACCCGCTCGAGCGGATGCCCGAGCTGTCCCCATTTCGGAACGCCGCCGTCGACGATATGGATCACCTGCCGCACCCCGAAGCGCTGGACAAGGCTCCCCGCCGTCGCCGCCCGTTGGCCCGAGCCGCAGATCACCGCCACCGGCCTGTCTGGATCAAGGCCCGACGGCAGCGCGGAGATGTCGTGCCAGCAGCTGAACAGCGACCCAGGGATGTGACCTGCGTTCCACTCACTCTCGTCGCGCACGTCGAGGATCTGCAGGCCAGGGTCCCTCTCGATGCGTTCGTGCAGTTGCTCGACCGTCTCACGCTCGATGCGATCGACGGGCCGCTTCTCCAAGCGCCAGCTCGTCAAACCGCCCAGGGCGAAGCCGGCCAGCTTGCGGATGCCGACCGCGATCGCCGGGACACCGGCGCGCTGGGCGTCGTCGTCGTCGCGCCCGATGAGCACGATCTCCTGGTCGGGATCGGCGAGCCATGCGAGCTTCGAACCGAATCCGGCGCGAGTCAGCGGGATGCACACCGAGCCGGGAATGTGGAAATCATCGAACTGCACATCGGTGCGCACGTCGACGAGCAGTGCCCCCTGCCCGCGCTTGAGCTCGAGCTGTCGCGGAGCGAGCGCAAGCAGGTCGACGCCATGGGTCAGCATCGGACCCTTGTTGAGCTCGACGATCGCTTGGAAGTTCGGGGGCTGAGGCCCGAGCTTGTCTAAGGCCTGGTGGACGAACTCGTCTTCGTCGGCTATTTGCAGCATCCCGTTGTAGGCGCGCTCGAACCCGATCGTCGATGAGATCTTCATGTCCATGCCCGGGCCACCGCACATCGAGCCGCCCAGGTGAGCCGGCCACAGTTCACAGTGGTCCGGCAGGCTGAGGAGCCGGTCGTGCAGAGCGTGAAAGATCCCCCGCGCCCCTTCGGATTTCTCGATCGCGAGATCCGGGCGGGCGACGTCACCGACGAACAGCGTGTCGCCGCTGAGCACCGCCCAGGGCTCAGAGCTGCGGGCGGTGTCGGTGAGCACGAACGAGGTGTGCTCGGGACGGTGTCCGGGCGTGTGCATCGCGCGAATCGTCACTGCGCCGAGCTCGAGCTCCCAGCCGTCGTCAAATGGCTCGTGCTCGTATTCGGGCTCTGCGTCGCGGTGGATGTGGATGATCGCGCCGGTCGCGGCGGCGAGACGCCCGTGCCCCGAGACGTGGTCCGCGTGAGTGTGGGTCTCCAGGATGTGCTCGATGCTGACGCCGATGTAGCGGGCGAGCATCAGGTACACGTTGGTTTCAAAGCGCGGGTCGACGACCGCGACGACGCCCGCCTTCTCGTCGCCGACCAGATAGGACGCGCAGCCCAGATCGTTGTGGGTGATCTGCCGGAAGATCATCTGATCCCCACAACGCACGTCGGCTCGCGGCGCGCGTCCAAGCGCGAAGCTACGGGCATGGCAGGGTCCTCCGGGATCGTGGGCGTCGGGACAGCGTTCGCAGAGGATAGCCTGAGGAGTGGATACTCAACCTACTCAGTTGGGTACTCCGCGGGTCGTGAGTCCTCGTCATCGTTCGCCACCGGCCCTCCGTCGGGAGCCTCGGGCCGGAGGGGCCCGATCGCATCTCCCGGCTCCGACTTCCCGTCCATGACGTTGAGCCGGGCGGAGTAGATCGACGGTGCGCCGAACAGTCGCGCGACGATTGTCGCCTCGGCGACCGCGATCAGGATCGGCACCATCAGGCCATCGGCATGATGAGTGAGCTCGAGCATGAGCACGACCGCCGCGAGCGGTCCCTGCATCGATGCCGCGAGGACGGCCGCGCCGCCGATGATCGCGTAGCCACCGAGCGCGGCGCCCGGCCAGATCGCCGCCCAGCCGTGCCCGAGCAGCCCGCCGAAGAGCACCCCGAGGGTCAGGGTCGGCGTGAACAGCCCACCTGGCGCGCCGGTCCCGAGACAGGCGGCGGTCGCCAGCGGCTTGAGCACCAGCAGCGCCGCGATCAGCGCGACGCCCAAGTGGTTGGTGAACGCTTGCTGGACGACGTCCTTGCCGTTGCCGAGCAGCTGCGGGTAGGCCACCGAGAGGGCGCCGAGGGCGGTGAAGACGACGATCGGCGCCAGCACTCGGCCCCAGCGGCTCGGCTTGAGCGCGTTGACACGCGCGATGGTGCGGACCCATCCGACCGCAAGCACCCCGGCGAGCGGCCCGATGATCACCGCCCACACGACCTGTGACGCCGTCACATTGAACGTGGGGATCTGGTACGTGGCGTGTGTGGACACGACGATCCACGCCACCGCTGTCGCGATCGCGCTCATCGCGACCGCCGGGAGCACCACCGGCAGCGTCAGGGTGCCGAGCAGCACCTCCACGGCGAACAGCGCTCCCCCGAGCGGCACGTTGTAGATTGCGGCCATCCCGGCCCCCGCGCCGCCGGCAACGAGGAGCTGACGCTGCCAGGCGGGCACCTTCGCCCACTCGGACAGTCGACTGGCCACCGCGGCGCCGGTCAGCTGCGGCGCCGCCTCGCGCCCCAGCGACGCCCCCATCCCCACGATCACGATCGACAGGACTCCTCGTGCCTGGCTGCGCCAGAAGGCGAGCCGCCCGCCGCCTAGCCACAAGCCGTCGGAGATCTCTCCGGCGCCGGACCCGCGCACGCGCCTGATCAGGAGTCCCCCGATCCCCGCGATCACCCCCGCAGCGAACAGGACGATCAGGTGTTGGCCGGCGTCGGTTCGCATCACCGCAGAGAGGAAGTCGCCGGATCGGTAGGACCATGACGCGTGCTCGACCGCATTGAGGAGCAGCGTCAGCACGGCAGCGCCCAACCCCGCGGCGACGCCGATCGTCACCACCAGCCCCCAGAAGCGCAGGCCGTAGCTCGCGATGATGCCCTGTCCAGGGACGTTGGGCTGGTGTGAGAAGTGTCGGGTCATCGACGCGGCAGTCGCCCCGGCGGCTGCGGGCGCGACGCTCGGCGACGCGGTTGACGACGACCTCGCCGTCTCATGCCGGGGACTCGTAGGCCCACGGGAGCGACGGCCCGCTGGCGCGCCGCGGGGATAGCTCGACGACGAGGCTGTAGCGGTCGCCGCGGACCAGGCTTCGGCGCCACTCGACCGGCGCCTCGTCGGTCCACACGAGCCGTTCGATCGCGAACGCAGCGACACCGGGCGCCGTCGCCAGCGCCCGTCGCTCGCCCGCGGTCGGCACGACCGGCCGGACGCGCTCGGTGCCCCCGACGATCGTCACTCCACACAGGCGGGCGAGCTCGTCATAGAGCCCGGCGCGGGTCAGCGGAGCGTCGAGCAGGCGTCGCGCCACGCCCGCCGGGAGCCAGCTGCGGTCGAGCGCGAGGGGCGCGTCGTCGGCGAGGCGCAGCCGCTCGATGTGGACGAGCCGCGCGCGGGCGGGCAGCTCGAGCCGGCGCGCGATCTCCGGGTCGGTCGTTTCCCGCCGAACGCGCACCACGCTCGTCTGCACAGCCCCCTGCGCCTCGACCTGATGAAAGAGCCCTTCCAGCGTTCCCGGCGTGTGCTCGAACTCGCGCGGGCGGACCCTGGTGCCACGCCCCCGCTCGCGGGCGATCAGGCCGTCGTCGGCAAGCCGGCGAACGGCTTCGCGCACGGTCTGGCGCGAGACGCCGTAGGTGGCGACCAGCTCCTGGTCGGTCGGGAATCGCTCGTCGAACTCGCCGGCGCCCAGCCTCGCGGTCAGGTCGGCGAGCACCTGCGCCCACAGCGGCAGTGGGCTCGATCGATCCACCATGACGTGCTCGCCGGCGCCCGCGGCACTCGGAGAACCAACGCCACGGCTCGGACCGAAGGGCATACCGTCACAATATCAGAATGTACGTACATTCGCACGCCCACGCGGCGTGCGCACGCGCCGTGCGCACGCGCCGCGAGCCGCCGGGCTGAGGGGCGATCCGATCCGGCCGAGCGGTCGACGCAGGCGTCAGCGGCTCTCGACGATGACGGTTGTCGACTTGACGACCGCCGTGGCCTGGTCGCCCGGTTTGAGGTCGAGCTCGTCGGCGGCCTCGCGCGACATCAGTGAGACGATCCGGTACGGGCCGCAGGCCATGTCGATCTGAGCCATGACGAGGTCCTTCCGCACCGCGAGGATGGTTCCGTGAAGACGGTTCCGAGCGCTGCTCCGGCTCGTGGCGCCGCGTTCCCTGAGCCGGTCTGCTAGGGCTTGCGAGGAGATGTAGCGCTGGCTGCCGCGGCGCTCGAAGGTGATCCTGCCGGCACGTTCCCAGCGCCGTAACGTATCGACGCTGACGCCGAGAGCAGCGGCCGCGGCGCCGATCTTGACGAGGTCACCGATCGGGGGTTCGTCAGATCCCAAGTCGCCTACGCTAGCGCTCACGCCCAGAGGACGACACGAGATGACCAGCATGGATCGATCAGCCGGCGAGGATCAGCTTGGGCCCGGGACATTGAACGTGTTCGCCGCGGGGTCGCTGCAGGCGTCGTTCGAGTCGCTCGCCGCTGAGTGGCGACGCCGCCGCCCACTGGCTGTGGCGGTCAGCTACGCCAACGCGCGCGATCTCGCCCAGCGGATCGTCGACGGCGAGCCCGCTGACGTGTTCGCCTCGGCGAGTCCCGAGCATCCCGCGGCCCTCCACGCCCGCGGCCTGCTCGACGAGCCTCGTCCGTTCGCGACAAACCGGCTGGTCGTCGCCGTGCGCTCCGACAGCGACGCGCGGGACGCCCGGGTCCTTGCCCAGTCCGGCAGCCGCGTCGTGATCGAGGTGCAGGGAGTCCCGCTGGGCGACTACACGCGCATCCTCGTCGAGCGGCTCGAGGAGCTCTTCGGCCGAGGGTTCGCCCGAGCGGTATCGGGCAACGTCGTCAGCGAGGAGCAGACGGTCGGCGCCGTGATCGACCGTCTGTGCAGCGGCCAGGCTGACGTCGCGGTCCTCTACAGCACCGACGTTCCTCCGATCTCGGGCGACGTGCGAGCGATCGAGGTTCCCTCCGGCGCCGCGGTGCAGGGGACCTACGTGATCGCCACGGTCCGCGCCGGCCGGCAACCGGATGCGGCGAACGCCTGGGTCGACCTGATCCAGGGGCCGATGGGCGAGCAGGTACTACGCGCGGCCGGCTTCGGCCCTCCTCACGACGTGCCGAGCAGGTCGACGACGAAGACGAGCGTCTCGTCCGGACCGATCACGCCACCGGCGCCTCGCTTGCCGTAAGCAAGGTTGGGCGGGATCGTGATCCGTCGGCGTCCGCCGACCTTCATCCCGGAGACGCCCTGGTCCCAGCCGGAGATGACCTGGCCCTTGCCGAGGCCGAACTTGAAGGTGTCGCCGCGATCCCAGGACGCGTCGAATTGCTTGCCCGTCTTCCACGAGACGCCGACGTAATGGACCTCCACGACCTGGCCCGCGACCGCCTCCTCGCCGTCACCGACGATGATGTCATCGAGCTCGAGCTGGTAGGACGGCGGCTGGTCGGACGGGACGTCGACCTGGGGCTTCTCGATCGCGGCCACGGCGAAACAGGCTATACGTCGCGGCTCGCAGGCGCGCGCAGGGCGCACGGGCCCGGCGCGAGCGCGGGGCCCGTGGAGGGCCCGTGGTCGCCCGGGCGGTCAAGCGTAACCTTCTCTACGAGAATCGAAATTGAGGAGTCAGACACCATGTCATCTGAAGCATTCGTATTCGACGCGATCCGCACGCCCCGCGGCAAGGGAAAGGTGAACGGATCCCTCCACGCCACCAAGCCGGTCGATCTCGTGGTCGGACTGATGCACGAGATGCTCAGCCGGCACGGCGAGCTCGACCCGAATCGGGTCGACGACGTCGTGCTCGGCGTCGTCACGCCGATCGGCGATCAGGGCGCCGACATCGCCAAGACCGCCGCGATCAAGGCCGGGCTGCCCGACACGGTCGCCGGAGTGCAGCTGAACCGCTTCTGCGCATCTGGCCTCGAGGCCGTGAACATCGCCGCGCAGAAGGTCGCCTCGGGCTGGGAGGACCTCGTCCTCGCGGGTGGCGTTGAGTCGATGTCGCGGGTTCCGATGGGCTCGGATGGCGGCGCGTGGGCGCTCGACCCCGAGACCAACTACGACACCTCGTTCGTCC
This sequence comes from Solirubrobacterales bacterium, assembly GCA_003165655.1. Lineage (GTDB taxonomy): Bacteria > Actinomycetota > Thermoleophilia > Solirubrobacterales > Solirubrobacteraceae > Palsa-465. The sequence goes on along the minus strand of PMOY01000311.1, from coordinate 3,351 downwards.
CACAGGGCGTAGGCGCCGACCTGATCGCGACCGTCGAGGGGTTCACCCGCGAGGATGTCGACGCCTACGCCACCCGCTCGCAGGAGCGCGCCGCGACGGCTCAGGCCGAGGGTCGCTTCGCGAGGTCGGTGATCCCCGTGCTCGACATCAACGCGCACGTCGTCCTCGACAACGACGAGTTCATCCGTCCCGGCACGACGGTGGAGACGCTCGCGAAGCTGAAGCCGTCGTTTCAGGTGATGGGCGAGATGGGCGGCTTCGACGCCGTGGCGCTCCAGAAGTACCACTGGATCGAGAAGGTGGAGCACGTCCACACGCCAGGGAACTCGTCGGGCATCGTCGATGGCGCCTCCCTGGTGGCGATCGGGAGCGAGCAGATCGGCCACGAGCTGGGACTCACCCCGCGCGCCAGGATCCTCGCGACCGCCGTCTCCGGTGCCGATCCGACGATCATGCTGACCGGTCCGGCGCCGGCGAGCCGCAAGGCCCTCGCCAAGGCAGGTCTGACCGTCGAGGATCTCGACCTGGTCGAGATCAACGAGNNGCGGTCGTGCTCAGGTTCGTCAAGGACATGGGCCTCGACCTCGACAAGGTCAACGTCAACGGCGGCGCGATCGCGATGGGCCATCCGCTCGGCGCAACCGGCGCGATGATCCTGGGCACGTTGATCGACGAGCTCGAACGCCAGGACAAGCGCTACGGCCTGGCGACGCTCTGCGTCGGCGGCGGCATGGGCATCGCGACCGTCGTCGAGCGCGTCTAGCGCGCTCCCCGGCCACCAAGGAGACCGAACGAATGACTGACACCAGCACGATCCGCTGGGAGCGGGACGACGACGGCGTTGTGATCCTGATCCTTGACGACCCGAACCAGTCGGCGAACACGATGAATGCCGCGTACGCCGAGTCGATGGCGGCGACGGTGGACCGCCTCGAGGCGGAGAAGGACGACATCGCCGGTGTCGTCATCACCTCGGCGAAGAAGACCTTCTTCGCCGGTGGGGACCTCAACGACCTGCGCTCCGTGACGTCCGAGCACTCCGAGGAGATCGCTCGCTTCGTCCACGACGGCAAGGCGCTCCTCCGGCGCCTGGAGACGCTGGGCAAGCCGGTCGTCGCGGCGATCAACGGCTCCGCGCTCGGCGGCGGTCTCGAGATCGCGCTCGCCACCCACTACCGGGTGGTTCTCGACGATCCGAAGATCCAGCTCGGATTCCCCGAAGTTCAGCTCGGCCTCCTTCCCGGCGCCGGAGGCGTGACCCGCACGGTACGGATGCTCGGGATCGCCAATGCGCTGGTCGCGCTACTGCTGAAGGGACAGCGGGTCGACCCCGAGCAGGCCAAGGAGATCGGGATCGTCGATGAGATCGTCGCCACGCGCGAGGATCTGCTCCCGGCGGCGAAGGCGTGGATCGCCGCCCATCCCGAGGCCGCGCAGCCGTGGGACGCGAAGGGGTACACGATCCCCGGCGGCACGCCAAGCACTCCGTCCTTGGCGCAGAACCTGCCGGCATTCCCCGCCAACCTGCGCAAGCAGCTCAAGGGTGCGAACTACCCGGCGCCCCATCACATCATGGCGGCCGCAGTCGAAGGGGCCCAGGTCGACTTCGACACCGCGAGTGAGATCGAAGGACGGTACTTCGTCGACCTCGTGACCAGCCAGGTGGCGAAGAACATGATCCAGGCCTTCTTCTTCGATCTGCAGCGGGTCAGCGGCAGCCGCGGTCGCGGCGAGGACGTCGAGACCTTCCGCTCGACGAAGGTTATCGTGCTCGGCGCGGGCATGATGGGCGCGGGGATCGCCTACGTCGCCGCCAAGGCAGGGATCGAGGTCGTGCTCAAGGACGTGTCCCTGGAGGCGGCGCAGCGCGGCAAGGGCTACTCGAAGTCGCTGGTCGAGAAGGCAGTGCAGCGCGGCCGGTCGACCCGGGAGCAGGCCGATGAGCTGCTCGCGCGGATCATCCCGACGGCGGATCCCACCGCCGCCGAGGGCTCCGACCTGGTCATCGAGGCGGTGTTCGAGGACCCCGCGCTGAAGGCGCAGGTGTTCGCCGAGATCGAGCCGCACCTCGCCCCCGATGCGCTGCTCGGCTCCAACACGAGCACCCTGCCGATCACCGGCCTGGCCGAAGGCGTGTCGCGCCCGGAGGACTTCATCGGCCTGCACTTCTTCAGCCCGGTGGACAAGATGCCGCTGCTCGAGATCATCCGCGGCGAGAAGACGACCGACGCCACGCTCTACCGGGCGCTCGACTTCGCCAAGCAGATCAAGAAGAACCCGATCGTCGTCAACGACAGCCGGGGCTTCTTCACCAGTCGCGTGATCGGGACGTTCATCAACGAGGGCATCGGGATGCTGCTCGAAGGCGTCCCCGCCGCGACGATCGAGCAGGCCTCCTCGCAAGCCGGATACCCGGCACCCGTGCTCCAGCTCTCCGATGAGCTCAACCTCAACCTGATGCGCAAGATCGCCGACGCGGCCAAGAGCGCGGCGGACGCCGGAGGGATGCGCTGGCAGGACCATCCCGCCAACCAGGTCATCGATCGCCTGCTCGACGAGTACGGGCGTGGCGGCAAGCTCGCGGGAGCCGGCTTCTATGACTACGTGGACGGCAAGCGCACCCGGCTCTGGCCGGGGCTCAGGGATGCGTTCCCGCCGGTCGACGATCCGTCCACGATCTCGCTCGAGGACCTCGAAGAGCGGATGCTCGTGATCGAGGCGCTCGAGACCGTCAAGTGTGTCGACGAGGGCGTGATCGAGTCTGTCGCCGACGCGAACATCGGCTCGATCATGGGGATCGGCTTTCCCGCCTGGACCGGTGGGGTGCTCCAGTACATCAACGGCTACGCGGGCGGTCCGCCCGGCTTCGTCGCTCGCGCCGGCGAGCTCGCGGCGACGTACGGAGAGCGCTTCGAGCCGCCGGCGTCGCTCGTCCAGATGGCGGAGCGCGGCGAGACCTACAGCGACGAGCAGTCGCTCCTCGCCCCCGCATAGCTCCCCGACATGACCCGGGCGCCGGCGAACGCGCCCGGGTCACCCGGATCGGGGCCCCGGGGGCTAGTCCTGTGACGCCTCCTCCTCTTTGATCTTGCTCTCGAGCTGGGCCATCACGTCGGGGTCGCGCAGCGTGGTGACGTCGCCGAGAGCGCGCCCGTCGGCGATGTCGCGCAGGAGGCGGCGCATGATCTTTCCCGAACGCGTCTTCGGGAGATCGTCGGTCCATATGATCCGCTTCGGTCGGGCGAACTTGCCGATCCGCACGCCGACCGTCTCGCGGATCGCCGCGACGATCTCGTCTGTGCCTTCGAGATCGCCCTGGAGCGTCACGAAGGCGCAGATCGCCTGGCCGGT
>PMOY01000268.1 GCA_003165655.1 Solirubrobacterales bacterium | reverse complement strand
CGTGCAGCTCGCGCGCGATCCGTGAGCGCTCGCCGGCAATGGCCAGCCGTGCGCGATCCTCACGCTCAATCGCCAGTCGTGCTGAGGTGAGCCTGAGCTCGGAGGTAAGCACGCGACGAGAGCGGATCGCCCGGCCAACGGCCCACGCTGCGCAGACCAGGAGCGCCCCGCCGGCGAAGTCGCCGACCGACTGGTGGCGGACGACCAGCGCACTGACCGCAGCACCACAGATAAAGATCGTCAAGCCGAGTACGGCCTTGGGGCGTTTCTCCCAGGCCCCGACCGTGTATGTCGGAACCAGCAGAACATAGGCTGCGGTCAGCGGCAAGCTGTTCAGCGACGTCAGGGCATAGTTCATCAGTGCGGAGAGCGCCCCGACGATGACCAGGAAGAGCAGCGGCGATCGGCGACGCCAGATAGCCGCCAGGGCCATTCCTGCGACGACGATCAGGTTCAGGACAAGCGGGCCGCGGTGATGGCTGCCGGTGAGCACCGCGATCTCCATTACCACCAGCACGACGCCCGCGAGCAACGGATCAAGCCAAGGCCAGCGGACGTGGTNNGCCTGCCGCGACCATCACACGAGGCCGAGCCGGCGCCGGCTCCAGCCCTTGGGGTGAGGACGCCTTCCCGTCCAACGGGATCCGCGCGCGGACCTCAAACCCGCCTCCCGCACGTGGCCCGACGCTGAGCTCACCGCCGTAGAGTACGACGCGCTCACCCATCCCGAGCAGTCCATGCCCCGGCCCATCGCGGTCCTCGCGCTCGAGCGCCGGTCCGCGTCCGCTGTCTGAGACCTCCAGCTCGAGGTCGCGGGCAGTGAACTTGACGTTCACCACGGTGGGCACGGGACCGGCGTGCTTGATCACGTTGGTCAGAGCTTCCTGCACGACCCGGTAGGCAACGAGATCCAGCCCTGGGGGCAGCGGGCGCCGACCCTCGAAGTGCAGCACGACCGGCAGGCCCGACGCGTGGGCGCGGTCGATCAGCGCATCCAGCTGAGAGAGGCCGGGAGCCGAAGCTCCGGCGAGCTCGTCGCTGCCGCGGCGCAGCACGCCCACGATCCGACGCAATTCGACGAGCGCGTCGCGCCCGGAGCTCTCGACCACCCCAAGTGCTGTCAGGGCCGCTTCGCGGTCCCCGAGCGCAACGCTGCGCGCGCCGCTGCACTGAATCACCATCACGCTCAGGCAGTGGGCGATCACATCGTGTAGCTCACGCGCCATGCGAGTGCGTTCCTCACCCGCAGCGCGGTGAGCGCGCGCCTCCTGCTCCTCGCCCAGCCGCTCCGCATTTACCTCCAACTCACGTGTCAACGTGCTGCGAGTCGTCAGCGTGCGCCCGATGGCGAACGGCAAACCGCCAAACAGAATCCCGGTCCCCAGCACTTCGCCGACGGAACCGCCAGCCTGGCTGTAGGCGAGGACTACGCCCGCCACCAGCCAGTAGACCAACACCGGGGCGAACACGAACATGCTCTGGCGGCCTTGCGAACGACGGCCGAGCGTGTAGAAGTTCAGCGCGATTACCGCCACCTCCGCGGAGCCGTCCCCGTTATACCCGCTCGCGAGATGAAACGCCATCAGCCCAGTGATCGCGACCAACGTCGCGAGAACCGGGTCACGACGCCGCCATCCAACGCTAGTCGTGAACACGACCAGCGACATGACCGCCAGCGCGTCCAACCCGGGATGGGGCTGAGATGCAGCGTCCGCGAACGCGCCGATCGTGAACAGCGACGCGAGAACCCAGTCGAGCACCTGGGAATCGACCACCCGGAGTCGCGCGCTCCCTGTGGGATCAGTATCCACGCGCTCACGCTAGCGCCCCAAGCTCGACTGCGCATCCTCTCAGGGAACGACTCGTGTCCGACTCAGGTAGGACCCAGCTCATCCAAAAGTCCACGAGAAGTCGTACTCGCCGACGACGACAACCGGCCCCGCTGCTGAGAGCCTTGCGCCAACCAACCAAGGAGGCCAGCATGTTGCAGGCAAACGTTCACGGGTTTAACCGGCGCGCAGGTGTTCGCATCGGCGTCGTCGTCATCGGAGCGCTCTGTGCCGTTGCGATCCTCGCGACTTCAGCGAGCGCCGCGACCACGTTGCACTTCTATGACAAGAGCCTGAGCAACACCTTCACCGACCCGTCCGGGCATCCGATCGGAAACGTCAGCACGCCTCCCCCAGCCGGATCCGCCATCAACATCACCGCGATCGGGTACGCAGGAGACTCCAAGCACCACGCCAAGGCGCCAACCGCGTCCATCCATCTGGCCTGCGTCGTCACCACCGCCCCCGACGCGGTCTGCTTCGCCCAGGTCGCGATCGGCGGCTCGATGCTGCTGGCCAACCAGTTCACCGTCAGCCTTGCCTCCGGCAACCCGTTCTCGACCGTCAAGCTCAACGACGGCATCGGCAAGTTCGCCCACGCCCGCGGCACCGTCCACACCACCCCCGCCAGCAAAAGCAACTCGAACGTCACCATCACCTACTCCACCTGACCAAGCACAAGCGAGACGCGCCGCATCAGCCGGAACAGGCCCATCAGAAGACAGACCTTCTTCACGACGCCGTCGAAGGTGTGCAATCGTCATCTGCACACCCGCGGCGGCGTGGCCAATCATCGAGGGAGACGCATCAGCAGGCCATCGGAAGCCAAGCGCCCTCCACAGGACCAGACGCGAGCCAAATCGTTCCTCAAGACATCTCGTCCCAGCACTACCGCTTCGATCCCAGACCAGTCACGAGCCAGACGCCAGCAGCGTCGG
>PMOY01000363.1 GCA_003165655.1 Solirubrobacterales bacterium | reverse complement strand
GCTCAAGTCGCGTGTCTTGCACCCGGGCGCCAGCGGGCGGGCTCAAGTAGCGTCTCCTTGGACGCAGGCGCCCGCCGGGCCTCACCGCTGTCTGCCAGGATCGGCGAATGGACGATCGCGTGCTCCTCGCCGCTGAGAACAATGCACGCTGGTGCGATCTCGTGTGCCGCTCGCATGGGATCCCGACGCCGCGGTGGCAGGCGGCTTCACCCCGATCGGTGCGCTTCGCGTGTGGTATCGCCAGAGCACCGACGATCGACCGCGTCCGCCGGGCCAGACTCAGCGGACGGCGCGACTCGAACGCTGAGCAAGCAGCTCCGGGTCGACCCACTCCACCCGGCCGGCGGCGATCGTCGCGGCGACGAGCGGCACACCCGGCCGGTAGACGAGGTGCGCATACGTCGGCGCGGCGAGGATCACCACGTCGGCCCGTGCCCCCGGTCGTAGATACCCGAGGTCTGAGCGACGGAGCGCGCTTGCGCCGCCAAGCGTCGCCGCCTGCAACGCCTCCGCTGCGCTCATGTGCATCTCACGCACGGCGAGCGCGATGCAGAAGCTGATCGAGGTGGTGTAGCTCGAGCCCGGGTTGCAGTTCGTCGCCAGCGCGACGGTGGCGCCCGCATCGAGCAGCCGCCGCGCATCCGGATACGCCTGGCGAGTCGAGAAGTCGGTCGCCGGCAGCAGGGTCGCGACGGTGCCCGAGGCGGCGAGCGCCTCGACATCGAGATCGGACAGGTAGGTGCAGTGGTCGACCGAGGCCGCGCCCATGTCGACGGCGACCTGCACGCCCGGGCCGATCCCGAGCTGATTGCCGTGGACGCGGAGACCGAGGCCCGCGTCGCGACCGGCGGTGAGGATCTCCCGCGACTGGTCGGCGTCGAAAGCGCCGACCTCGCAGAAGACATCGATCCAGCGGGCGTGCGGCGCGCACGCGGCGAGCATCTCGCCGCACACGAGGTCGACGTACTCGTCTGGTCGATCCGTGTACTCCGAGGGCACGACGTGAGCCCCGAGGAAGGTGACATCGTCGGTGAGCTCGCTGGCGAGCTCGCACAAGCGCTGCTCGCCGGTGACATCGAGCGCGTAACCCGACTTGATCTCCTGATGGGTGATTCCCGCGCGCACCGCCTCACGGCGGCGTGCCCGCGCGAGCTCGCGCAGCTGCTCCGCGCTCGCCGCTCGGGTGCTCGTGACCGTTGCGCGGATCCCGCCCGCCGCGTACGGCGCGCCTGCCATCCGCGCGACGAACTCCTCGGAGCGGTCGCCCGCGAACACGAGGTGCGTATGACTGTCGACGAAGCCGGGGATCACGCAGCGCCCCCCGGCGTCGAGGCGCTCATCGGCGATCGCGCCGGCGGCCTCGACCGCGATCACCCGGTGCTCGCCGAGGACGAGCGCGGCGTCGCGGACGATGCCCAACGGGCCCTCGCCGCGGTCCGGATCGTTCGTCACGAGCAGGCCGATGTTGTCGAGGACCAGGGTCCTCACGGGACGACCTCGGCGACGGCGGAGGCGAGCTCGCGCGGAACGTCCAGGGTCACGTGAGCGCCCGCCCGCACGACGAAGCGCCCGCCGACGATCACGTCGCGAACGTCGGCCGCGGCACCGGCGAACACGACTGCGTCGAGCAGTCCCTCGTCGGCGACACCCGCCAGACGGACGCCGTCTCGTCTGATCGCCACGAGGTCTGCCAGCGCCCCCGGACGGATCTCGCCGCCGTCGGGCCAGCCGAGGCTCGCGTACCCGCCGGCGACCGCGGCGCACAGCAGCTCATCCGCCCCATGCTGCCCGCGCACCCCGCTTGCCAGGCGTTCGTCGAGCTCGACCGCGCGTGCCTCCTCGAGCGGCTCGATCATCGCGTTCGAGTCGCTCCCGAGCGCGAGCCGCGCGCCGGCATCTCGCAATCGCCGAGCCGGTCCGATCCCGTCGGCGAGGTCACGCTCCGTCGTCGGGCACAGGCAGCAGCACGCGCGGGCGCCGCCGAGCAGCGCAATGTCCTCCCCGGAGACGTGCGTCGCGTGCACGGCGGTGAAGCGCTCGGACAGCGCGCCTGCGCCCTCGAGCACCGCGGTCGGCGTCGCGCCATAGGCCCGAAGCGAAGCCTCGTTCTCCGCCGGCTGCTCGGAGACGTGGGCGTGAAGCGGCGCCGAGCGATCACGCGCCCACCGTGCCACCACCGAGGCGGCATCGGGGTCAACCGCGCGGACACTGTGGATCGCGGCACCGAACCGCGCATGGCTGCCGGCTGCATCGCTGCTGCCGGCGTGTCCGCCGACTGCGAGGCCGTCGACGCGCGCAGCCCAGGCATCGACGTCCGCGTCGCAGAACCGCTTCTGCACATCGTCCGGCGGGACTCCGATCCCGCCGTGGAGATAGCAGGCGTCGAGCACGGTGATCCTCACACCGGCCTGCGCCGCGGCCTCGAGGATCGCCGCGGCCATCGCGTTCGGATCCGCGTACGGCGTCCCGCCCGGACCATGGTGCAGATAGTGAAACTCGCCGACGAGCGTCACTCCGGCGAGGGCCATCTCCCCGAACGTCGCGCGTGCGACCTGAAGCATCGCATCGGGATCGAGCGCGCCCGCGAGCGCGTACATCTGCTCACGCCAGGTCCAGAACGACCCACGCCCGCGATGGGTCCGGCCACGCAGCGCGCGCTGGAAGGCGTGGGAATGGGCGTTTGCGAGGCCCGGCAAGACCAACCCGTCGAGCCGCTCGGACGCCGCCGGCGGGCTGGCGACGCCGATCCTCACCGCCTCGATCCGCTCGCCGGCGACGTCGATCGCGACCCCGGCCTCGAGTCCGGGCCCGCCGAGCCACGCGAGCTCAGCCCAGTACGTGCTCACTCCGGCGCGCCCCGGATGTAGGGAGCGATCCGCGCGAGGAACGCGGCCTTGTGGTGGCGCTCGAACTGCTCCCAGGTCGAGAACGTTCTCGGGTCGCTCACGCGGTCGAGGAAGAGCACGCCGTCCAGGTGGTCGACCTCGTGCTGGAACGTGCCCGCGGTCAAGCCCCGCGCGACGAGCTCGCGCGGCTCCCCATTGCGGTCGAGGTAGCGCACGCGAACGTCGAGGAAGCGCTCGAGATCTGCCCGCAGGTTGGGGACCGACAGGCAGCCCTCGTTGATGAGAAGCCGCTCTTCCGACAGCGGCTCGATCGTCGGGTTGACGATCACGGTCAGCGAGATCGGCGGCTTGTAGGGGTACCGGGGATTGTCGTCGACCTCGATTACCGCAACACGTCTCGGGACGGAGACCTGGGTGGCGGCGAGACCGGCACCGCCGGCCGACCGCATCGTCTCGATCAGGTTGTCGATCAGCTGCTGGATCTCATCCGACCCGAGCTCCTGCGCGCCGACCTCGACCGCCCGCTCGCGCAGCACGGGATCGCCGAGCGTCGCGATCTCACGGACGCTCACGGACCCTCGCGCATCGGGATTCGCACGCCACGGTCGGCGGCGACCTCCTCGGCGCGCGGATAGCCCGCATCGGCGTGGCGGATGACGCCCATGCCCGGGTCGGCGGTGAGGACGCGTTCGAGCTTCGCCGCCGCGAGCTCGGTCCCGTCGGCGACGCAGACCATGCCGGCGTGGATCGAGCGCCCGATGCCGACCCCGCCGCCGTGGTGGATCGACACCCAGGTCGCCCCCGCCGCGGTGTTCACGAGCGCGTTGAGCAGCGGCCAGTCCGCGATCGCATCGGACTCGTCGGCCATCCCCTCGGTCTCACGGTAGGGCGAGGCGACCGAGCCCGAGTCGAGATGATCACGGCCGATCACGATCGGCGCGCGCAGCACGCCCGCGCGGACCATCTCGTTGAAGCGCAGCCCCAGTCGCGCGCGCTCCCCGTAGCCAAGCCAGCAGATCCGTGCCGGCAGTCCCTGGAAGGCGATGCGCTCGGAGGCGTGGCGCATCCAGCGCGTCAGCGGCTCGTCGTCGGGAAACTCCTCGAGCACGGCGCGGTCGGTCGCGGCGATGTCGGCCGCGTCGCCCGAGAGCGCCACCCACCGGAACGGACCTCGCCCCTCGCAGAACAGCGGGCGGATGTACGCCGGCACGAACCCCGGGTAGGCGAACGCCCGCTCGAAGCCTCCGAGCCGCGCCTCGGCACGGAGGCTGTTGCCGTAGTCGAACACTTCGCTCCCGGCGTCGAGGAAGCCGACCATCGCCGCACAGTGCGCGGCGATCGTCGCGCGCGAGCGGCGCACGTACTCGGCGGGGTCGGCGCCCCGCAGCTCGTTCGCCTCCTGGAGCGTCATCCGGTTGGGCACATATCCGACCAGCGGGTCGTGGGCACTCGTCTGGTCGGTGACGATCTCGGCCTCGAACCCGCGTACGAGCAGCTCCGGGAGAACGTCGGCCGCGTTGGCCTCGAGCCCGACGCTCAGCGCGCGCCGCTCGGCCTTCGCCGCCGTGCACCGAGCGATGGCATCGTCGAGTGAATCGGCGACCTCGTCGAGGTAACGCGTCTCCAGGCGGCGCTCGATCCGGTGGCGGTCGACCTCGACGCAGAGCGCGACGCCGCCGTTCATCGTCACCGCGAGCGGTTGCGCGCCGCCCATCCCGCCGAGGCCCGCGGTCACGGTGATCGTGCCCGCCAGTGACCCGCCGTGGCGCCGGCGCGCGATCTCGGCGAAGCATTCATAGGTGCCCTGCACGATCCCCTGGCTGCCGATGTAGATCCACGACCCGGCCGTCATCTGCCCGTACATCGTCAGCCCGAGCGCCTCCAATCGGCGGAACTCATCCCAGGTCGCCCACTCGGGGACGAGGTTCGAGTTGGCGATCAGCACCCGGGGCGCCCATTCGTTGGTCGTGAACACCCCCACCGGCTTACCCGACTGCACGAGCAGCGTCTCGTCTCCGGCGAGGGTGCGCAGCGTGCGCACGATCGCGCGGAATGCCTCCCACGAGCGAGCCGCCTTGCCTGTGCCGCCGTAGACGACGAGCTCGTCGGGGTTCTCGGCGACCTCGGGATCAAGGTTGTTCATCAGCATCCGCATCGGCGCCTCCTGCGGCCAGCCGCGACAGGAGAGCTCGGTTCCCCGGGGCGCGCGCACGGTCACCGCAGGCCGCCGATCCGCGACTGCACCGCGTCGAGCAGCTCCCCGGAGCCGACGAGCGCCTCTGCGAGCGCGAGCTCCGGGGATACGTGGCGGTCCGCCCCGGGCCCGTCGATCCGTGCCCGGACGGCGGCGAGGGCCGCGGCCCCGCCGGGCCCGGGACGCAGGGGAGCGCGGAGATCGAGCGCGCGTGCCGCGCAGGTGAGCTCGACCGCGAGGATCCGGCCGAGGTTCGCGACAGCGAGGCGCAGCTTGCGTGCGGCGCCCCATCCCATCGAGACGTGATCCTCCTGCATCGCGCTCGTCGGCAGCGAATCGACGCTGGCGGGAGCGGCGAGACGGCGGTTCTCGGCGACCATCGCCGCCTGTGCGTAATGCGCGAGCATCATCCCCGAGTCGACGCCCGCGTCGCCCGCGAGGAATGGCGGCAGGCCGTGAGAACGTGCCTCGTCGAGGAGGCGGTCGGTGCGCCGCTCGGCGATCGCGCCCACCTCCGCAGCGGCAATCGCGAGGAAGTCGCAGACGAACCCGACCGGGGCGCCGTGGAAGTTCCCGCACGACTCGACGCGCCCGTCGGGGAGCACCATCGGGTTGTCGATCGCGGAACGCAGCTCGGCCGCGGCGACGTGCCGTGCGTGCTCGAGGGTGTCGCGCGCGGCACCGGTGACCTGGGGCGCGCAGCGCAGCGAGTACGCGTCCTGGACGCGGGGGTCACCTTGGCGATGGCTGGCGACGATCTCTGACTCCGCGAGCATCGCCCGGAGGTTTGCGGCGCTCGCGGCCTGGCCGGGCTGGGGGCGCAGAGCGACGAGATCGGCGGCGAACACGCGGTCCGTGCCGAGCAGCGCTTCGACGGACATCGCCGCCGTCACGTCTGCGACCCGCAGGAGCTGCGCGAGATCTTCGCACGCGAGCACGAGCATGCCGAGCATCCCGTCGGTACCGTTGACCAGCGCGAGCCCCTCTTTGGCGGCGAGTGCGACCGGCTCGATCGCCGCGGTCGCGAGCGCTTGGGCGGTCGGACGTCGGACGCCGTCCTGGCAGTCGACCTCGCCCTCGCCGATCATCGCGAGCGCGCAGTGCGCGAGCGGGGCGAGGTCACCGCTCGCCCCGAGCGACCCGTACTCGGGCACCACGGGGATCAGGCCGGCGTTGAGCAGCGCGAGGATCGTCTCCGCCACCAGCGGTCGTACGCCTGAGCATCCCATCGCGAGCGTCCTCGCTCGCAGGAGCATCATCGCCCGCACCACCTCGGGCTCGACCGCGGGCCCCATCCCGGCCGCGTGCGAGCGCACGAGCGCCCGCTGAAGCTCGTCACGGCGGGCGGCGGGAATCCGGACTGTGGCGAGGGACCCGAAACCCGTCGACACTCCGTACGCAGGCTCCTGCGAGGAGGCGAGCCTCGCGACCACCGCCGCGCTGCGCTCCATGGCCGCGCGCGCGTCGGCGCCCAACGCCACCGGCACGCCCCGCCGCGCTACCGCCACGACCTCACCTGGCGAGACGCCCGCGGAGGTCAGCTCGACGGCGTGGATGTCGGTGGCCCGCACCGCTCCGTGGTCGGCGATTCCCATCTGCGCGCGTCACGATACGGCACGAGAAGCGCTTGAGGCCCGATCCGCAGCCGCGCCGATCGTGATCGGCCGGCGCGCCGAGGTCGAGCACGCCAGCCCGATGCCCCGCCTGGGACCACCCCGAGCGGTCGCTCCGACGCCGGTACACTGCGGCTGGTGGAGGAGCGCTGGCCCGAGCGCATCGACGTCGGTGACACGGTGCGCAACCACAATGAGGAGGAGCACCGGGCTCGCTACCTCTGGGCGACGGAGCGGATCACCGGTCGAATCCTCGACGTGGCCTGCGGTACGGGACACGGCAGCAAGCTCGTCGCCGAGCGTTGCGAGGTCGTCGGGGTCGACCGCGACGCGGGCGCCGTGGCGATGGCGCAGATCCGCGTGCCGGACGGGAGCTTCCGGGTAGCAACCCTCCCGCCCATCCCCTTCGACGATGGTCACTTCGACGCCGCGGTCAGCTTCGAGACACTCGAGCACATCGAGGACGACCGCGAGTTCGTGGCGGAGCTGCGGCGAGTCGTCAAACGCGGCGGACGCCTCCTGATCTCGAGTCCGAACCGGGCGGCGACGTCGCCGAATCTCGTTCCTCCGCCAAATCCCTACCACGTGCGGGAGTACCTTCTCCCTGAGCTCGTTGAGCTGATGCGCGAAGGTGGCTTTCCCGAGGTCGAGGTCTGGCATCAGCGGCGCGAGCGCAAGTGGGTGGTCGAGCACGTCGCCGCCGCGGTGATCGCTCGCATCCCGCGGCTGTGCATCCCCGGACGGTGGTGGGATCGGCTCGGTCACGGAACGGGAGACGTCGAGCGCTGGGAGCCGAACATCCGGTGGCCGTCGATGTGGGTCCTCGTCTGCCGGTGATGGGCCGCGGCCGCCTCGTAAGATTGCATCTGTGTCCCGACGCCTTGCGCCCTTCGCAAAGCCTCTCCCGCGTTCGGCAGTCAACAGCATCAAGAGCGGACTTGGTCTGGCTGTCGCATCCAACCTCGACGCGCTCGCGCGCCTGTGGGGCACGGACAAGGCCCCCGGGCATCACAGCTATACGCAATATTATGCGAGTCACCTTCGCGGCCGGAGGCGGTCGGTCAAGTGTGTCCTGGAGATCGGGATCGGTAACGAGCGTGATCCCCAAACTGGTGGTAACTCGCTCCGGATGTGGCGCCATTACTTTCCGCATGCCGCGATCTACGGAATCGACCTCTATGAGAAATGGTTCGAGTCCGAATCGCGTATCACGACGTTGACGGCCGATCAATCGGATCCAAGCGCACTGAGTCGCGCCGTCGATGGATGTCCCCCATTCGATCTCGTTGTCGACGATGGCAGTCATGTCGGGTCGCACGTCATCACAACCTTTGACGTGCTGTTTCCGAAGGTGACACCTGGTGGCTATTACGCAATCGAGGATCTAGAGACCTCGTATCTGCCTGCCTATGGCGGCGGACCGCCAGGTGCAGCCAATACGGCAGCGGCGCTGGCGAAGGAGCTCATCGACGATGTCAATGTAGGGCCCCAGCCCATCGCTGCGGTCCACGCATATCCCGGCCTCGTGCTTGTAGAAAAGGCCGGCGAACGGCGGGAAGACTGACGAGCCAGCGGGCGCGGGTTTACCACTCAATGGATCGGCGACCCATCCGGTGCGCTCTGCTCACGAACCTCCGCAGCGACTGGGCAGCGGCGCTCACGTTGGCGTGCGAGGGCTTGGAGTTTGTCACCCTGAGTCCCCTTGCCCTCGGTATCGCGGATGCACCAAATCCCTTCGGGCTCCCCGTCGACGATCACGCGGATGCCGTGCTCCTGACGAGCTACTGGCACAACTGGCTGACGACGCGTCATCCGAGCAGGGTCGACGAAGTGACGCGCGTTCTGCAGCAAAGCGCGGATGCCGTCGTCGGAGTTGATGGCACGGACTGCTTCGAGCTGGCGTTCAGAGCACGATCCCTGGCGCAGCTCACTACCGTCATCAAGTTTCAAGGGGTGTTTCGCGACCGCGATCTCTACAACTATGACGTTGGCCCGTGGTGGCCGGATGCCATCTGGTCCCAGAAAGCGCGCCCTAAGCCGTCGCGATACCGCGACGAGGATCTCGAGAAGATCAGGCTCTCGGTACCGTGCCTGATGATGGATCTTCCCGGCTTGCTGCGTGTCGCACGCAGATACGAGGCCGGAGCCGCGAGGACGATCGGTTCCGACATGTCGCGGTCACAGCAGCGGGCCCGTAACGTCGGTGAGGAGGTGCTCTCGGCCGCCCTCGCGGCGGCGCCGATCGGTATGCGTCCGCTGGACGTGCATTGCGTCGCAACGCTCACACATGTCCAGCGGCTCGAGGCGATTCACCACCTCGAGGGATTCTCCGGCAGCCGCGGGATCGACAGAATCCCACCCACCGTGGCCGGCACTCAGGAACGCGCCGGCGCGTGCAGCCGGAATGACTCGTCCCGAGCGCTCCTGGACGAAGCGACCCCGTTCCTGCGGGAACGGGTTGGACGGGTTCGTTACATCCAAGATATGTGTCGACATCGCGTCGTGGTGGCGCCGACCGGCTACGGTGAGCTCGGACCGCGCCACGCGTGGGCGCTGCGCACGGGCGCGGCGCTCGTATGTCAAGACCTGAGTCACGTCGAGATGATGTTCCCGCTTCGGGATCGGGAGAACGTCGTTTTCTGCCGCCACGATCTGGCGGATCTCAGGCCCGTCGTTCGTGAGCTTCTCGACGACGACTCCGCGAGGCGTCGGATCGCGCGCGAGGGTCGACGGTCGTTCGCTGCTTGGAGCAAGCAATGGCGCTCCCATCTCGATGTTGGCATTGCGGCCCACATCCGCGCAGCCCTGAACGCCGCTCCGTCGCCCACACCGTACGAGCCGGACGTGATCCGGTAACGCCGATGCCGACTCTTCGCCACCTCGCGCACCGAGCAATCGAAACGGCCGTAGCCGGGTTCAACCGCAATCCCTGGAGCACCGAAGCGCTTGAGCTGATGCCGCGTAGCTCTGGGTCGGTCTACAAGCATGACGGCCTTCGCACAACCCACAACCACACCTTCCTCGACACCCCTGACTTTCAACGCGCGTACGCGCGCGCCGTTCAGGCCGCAGGATGGGACTACGAGATCTACTGGCGGGTCCACGTCATCCTTTGGGCTGCCCTGACGGCACAGTCGATTCCTGGGGGCTTTATCGAGTGCGGCACTGGTCGCGGATTCATGGCTTCGGCGATTTGCGAGCACCTCGCTTGGGGTGATCGGCCGTTTTACCTGTTCGACACGTTTGAGCCGAATGGCTCGCCGTATTACGCAGACGGCCCCAGGGCCGTTCAGGAGAACTTCCGAGAGTGGCCCGGAGTCCGATTGGTCCTCGGGTCTGTTCCGGACAGCCTCGTCCAGATCGAGTCCGGGCCCGTCGCGTTCGTTCACATTGACATGAACCGTCCGAGTCCGGAAGAGGCTGCGCTGCGACATTTCTGGCCCAGGCTCAATCCCGGCGGCGTGGTGGTCTTGGATGATTACGCGTACGCGGGGTTCGAGGACTCCCACCACTCCGCCAACCGCGTCGCAGCCGACCTGGAGTTCTCCATCGTCTCTCTCCCGACCGGACAAGGCGTGGCGATCAAGCCTCCGTCCACGCCCATGGAATGACCGACTCTGGGTCTCCGATGGTCTCGATCACGATGGTGCTCTACAACTCTGAGCGGTGCGTGGGCGAGTCGGCTGCCTCCGTTCGTGGCGACGTGCGCGATGGATTCGCCGAGCTGATTGTCGTCGACAACGCATCACCGGACGCAAGCGTGGATGTCGCTCGCCGCGCCTGTCCCGAGGCGGAGATCATCCAGTCTCGGATGAATCGCTACTACGCCGGGGGCTGCAACCTGGCTTGGCCGCACGTTCGTGGGCGGTACTGGCTACTTCTCAATCCAGATGTTGTCGTCCCGCCGGGCGGACTTCGACGACTAACGGCGTGGATGGACCATCACCCCGAGATCGGGGCTGCCAGTCCGGACCTCATCGATCGCATCGGCAGGCGTCACTGCCCCGCCCGTCGCTTTCCTTCGCTCTCGCGGACGCTTGTGGAGATGCTCAGGCTGCATCGATTAGCGACCCTCGAGCATCAGGGCGATTTCTTTCTTGGCTCCTATTGGCACGGTAGAGAGCATCTGGATGTCGACTGGGTTGTGGGTGCGGCACTGATCGCGCGCCGAGAAGCTGTGGAGGCAGCGGGAGTCTTGTCAGAGGCTCTACCGATGTACGCAGAGGACAGCGAATGGTGCTGGCGGATCCGGCGAGCGGGGTTCCGCATCGGGCTTGTAGGACAGGCGCCGTGGCTTCATGAGGGCGAGCAAAGCACCGCGCTCACCTGGGAGGCGTCCGAGAGAACGCGTCGCATTTGGCGGGGCATCTACGCCAGCTGCGTCGCCCGCCGTGGGCGGGTCTACACGACGCTCTTGTGGCTCGCTAACGCCACCGCCTTCGCTGCCGAAGGCGTGCATCCGCGCCGGTCGAAAACGCAGCGCGCGCTGGCGAGGGCGATGCTCAACGCCCACGCAGGGCTGCTCCGCCAGCGCGTGCCGGCTCGTCGTGCGGAGTCCAAACGCCCCGGTCAGCCCTGACCCGGCTTGCGTAGCCAGACCTCCAGCTGTAACCCCGACCGTGTCGCCTCCATCAGCGGCACGAGCACGGCTTCCGCCCACCGCGGCGCGTACGTCTGCCCGACGTACCGCCGACAGCACGCGATCTCGTAGCCGGCGCGGGTAGCGTGGCGCTCAAACGAGCGCGGCGTGAACTCGAACAGGTGAAACGGTATATGTAGCGGGCTCAGATGGCAGGTCAGGTCGCGCCTCTGGAGCCGGTAGACGCGGTCCACCAGGCGCGCCATCAGCCATTCGGAGGACGGCACCTCGACGTGGAGGAGGCCTCCCGGTGTCGTCCATGCCAGGGCACTCACGATCGCCGCGGCGGGATCCGGCAGGTGCTCGAGCACGGCCNNAAATCGCCCGTCGGGATAGTCGGCGTCCTCGATGCCGCTCGCCGCCAGGCGGTCCGCAGCGATCCCGGTGTGCGAGATCGCGCGGTCGCGGAAGCTCGAGGACGGCTCGAATCCAAACGTGTCAAATCCCGCGGCCTCGAGGCTCGCCATCGCCTTGCCCACGCCGGCGCCGATGTCGAGCGCCGAGAACGGGCCCGGGCGTCGATACAGCCGCCGAAACTCGAGGATCTGAGCGGCGAAATATTCTGCGGAGGGCGAGAGGTCGGCGTCCTGCCAGTAGTCCTCGGCGGGAATCCCGTAATGATGCTCGATGTCCACCGGCAGTGGCATCGGATTGGCGAACACGAGCCCGCACTCTGCGCAGCGTTGAACGGTCGTCGAGATGCCTCGGGTATTCCGCCCCGGGCGCCATCCCTGACGCTCGCCGAAGCGACGACCGAGCGCACGCGCCCGAGCGATGCTCGCCCCGCACATGTTGCATTCGGTGAACGTCCGCCACTCGTATGCACCGTGATCGCCCATGCACTCGTCTATGAGTCAAGAGCGCCGTTCATCGCGGGTGCGCCTCATGGCGACGAAGACCGGCACGCCAACCGCGAAAGATGTGGATTCCGATCAGGCCTCGGTAGGCACGAAACAGCAGCCTGTCTCCGACCCCAGCCCATTCCGCGATCCGAACGGCGCGTGCGATCACAGCGATCGCGGTCCGGCGGGCTAGGGCAAGCTTCACGAGCTTCTTGATCATGATCGCCGGTCGATCGCTCCGGCTGACCGGGCCATTCAGCGCCACGATCGGCGCTCCACCGTGCAGGTCGGGATACTTTCGGCACAGACGGACACCGTCGGTTGCTCCTTGCTCTTGAAAGTTGCAGTAACGACGTAGGTCCGCGGCATGGTCGTTGTGGACACAGTCAATTTCGCCGACGTAGAGGAAGCGAATTCCCACCGCCAGGGCTCGCTCCGCCAGGTCCTGGTCTTCGCAGGTGATGCGGAACTGCTCGTCGAACAGGCCGGTGCGGTCGAGGTCGGCACGCCGCAAGGATAGATTTCGCGCCGTCGGCACATGCATCTCCCAGATGTTGTCTTGGATCTGGCGGGCAGTTCGCGCCTGTTCGAAGCGTCGCTCAAGGCCCCTCAAGTAGCGCCCAAACGGCGTCCCCGTAAGGTCTTCGAGCTGCGTAAACCCGCCCACTATCCATGCGTCCTCGAATCGCTCGAGCATTTGCACGTGGGTGGCGATGAAGTTCTTGCCGACGACGAGATCGTCACTGAGCAGGATCACATAGCGACCTTGCGCGGCCCTCAGTCCGACGTTGCGCCCCGCTGACACCCCACGGTTAGCATCTAAGCGAAACCTTCGCAGGTCATAGGGCATCTCCAAAGCAGCCAGGGTGGAAGCTGTATCGTCGGTTGAGCCATCGTCGATGACCAATACCTCGTATCGGTCCCCGATGTCTTGCGTTGCTAGAGCAGAGAGCGTGGGGCCAAGCGCGCCGGCCCGGTTATAGGTACTGATCACGACGCTCACAAGGGGAGGCATTACGTGATTCACCAGCCGTGACGACGCAGAAAGAGCTCGAGCGTCAAGAGTGTCCACAGCGCGTGCCCGTGATTGCTGGCCCGCGCGCTGTGCTCGGCGAGCATCCTGTCGAGCTCAATCCCGTTCACGTGGCGGCGGACATGCGCCGACGGTCCCAGCATGGCGGCCGCGTAGGAGGCGAGGTCCTGGCGGAACCAGCGGTCGAGCGGCACGCCGAAGCCGCGCTTGGGCCGCGAGAGAATATCCTCGGGGAGAACGTCGTCGAGCGCGCGCTTGAGTACCCGCTTGAGCGAAAGGCCGCGAATCTTGAGTGCCGGCGCGAGGCGGGTCGCGAACTCGAGCAGCTCGGTGTCGAGGAACGGCGAGCGAACCTCGAGTCCGTGCGCCATGCTCATGCGATCAGCCTTCACCAGCAAGTCGTCGACCAGATAGGTATCAATGTTGAGTGCCAGCAGCCGGTCGAGCGTCCGGGCGCCTGCACTGGCGCGCCAAAGTCGCGCGTAGTCCACGCGTGCCCAATCGTCAGGGGCGCCGAGGAGGCGTCGGCGCCAAGGCTCGGGCACGTAGCTGATCCAGCCGAGGTACGCCCACGGCATTCCGTCCTCGACGGCGGCGGTGAAGCGCTGGACGCGCCCCACGCGCCCACGTAACGCCCCCGACGGGAGTGCCGCCACGAGGCGCTCGCCGATGCCGCGAACCGACGCTGGTAAGCCCAGCAGACGGTCTACCCCGAGACCAGCGGCGAAGCGCTCATAGCCACCGAACAGCTCGTCCCCGCCATCGCCCGACAGCGCCACCTTAACGTGCCGGCGAGCTACCTGATTAAGCAGATAGGTCGGTATCGCGCTCGAGTCGCCGAATGGCTGGTCGTGGTGCCATACGAGCCGCTCGACCAGCTCCACGGCCTCGGGGTGGACGACCTCCTCGTGGTGCTCGGTGCCGAAGCGCTCGGCCACTGCACGCGCGAACGGACGCTCGTCGAATCCGTTGCGGTCCTCGAATCCGACCGTGAACGTCTTTACGGGCTCACCCATCACTCCCGCCATGAGCGCGACGATCGCGCTCGAGTCGATGCCGCCGCTCAGAAACGCGCCGAGCGGCACATCCGAGATCAGGCGCCGGCGAATCGCGCGCTCGAGGTGAACTCGAACTTCTCGTGCGGCTTCCTCGAGTCCCAGGTCGAGCGCCGCCACCGCCCCACCTGCGACTCCGGGGACCTCCTGCTGCCAGTACCGCTCGAGTCGCGGCTCGCCGCCCGCAGTGAGCGTCACCGTGTGCGCGGGCGGCACGCTCTTGATTCCGGCGAAGAACGTGTGCGGCGTAGGGACGTAACCGAACGTCAGGTAGGCCGAGAGCGCCCGCTCGTCAAGCTGGCAGGGCACAGCGGAGTGCGCGAGCACGCCCTTGATCTCGCTCGCGAACACCAACGTACCGCCGCCCGACCAATAGTAGAGCGGCTTCTTGCCGACACGATCGCGCCCTAACAGCAGCAGCTCGCGCCCGCGGTCCCAGACCGCAAAGGCGAACATCCCGTCTAACCTCCGGGCCAGCGCGGCTGCGCTGTGGTCCTCGGCCAGGTGGGCGATAACCTCGGTGTCGCCGTGACTCTTGAGGCTATGGCCAGAGTCCAGCAGCCCTTTCCGCAGCTCAAGGAAGTTATAGATCTCGCCGTTGAGGACTGCGCCGATCATGCCATCCTCGTTGGTGAGCGGAGGATCGCCCTGAACGAGATCGATGATCGAGAGACGGTTCTGCGCGATCACGCCGGCCCCACCTCCGAAGTGGCCCTTGGCGTCGGGACCTCGATGGCGCTGGCAGTCAAGCTGGGCGTTAATGGCAGCGAAGGCGAGGCCGGGCGTCGAGGACACTGCTCCTGAGATGCCGCACATGTCCACAATGTGACGTATGGCGCTCCAAGACGGCATCTTGCGCGAATCCAGCGACCGGTTGACCACTCGCCAATCCAGGTGCTAAATGGCTGACTTGCGGCGGTGGTGCAGGCGCCTTCTCCGTGCGTGGGTACGTCGGCGTGCGCCCCTCGGTGAGCGAGTCGGCACGAGGGTATTGGCGAATCCACATTTGCGACCGGTCTTGAACATTGCCTACGAGCGAGTCTGGCCGCTCTTTGCCACGGTCGTCACGCGCTTCTTCGCTACGTCATCGATATCCGTCCCGTTCATCTGGAGGGCGAGGCTCCGCTCGGGTGTGCTGTTGGTGCCGGTAGTGCCTGAGGAGCAACGCTCGTGGAGCAACGCTCTCTTGTGGCGGTGGCCTCCCAATCTCCCGATGCGACGCTTCTACGAAGAGTACGTGGACTACAAGCGCAGATCAGTGCCGGGGATGCGAAATCTGCTGCTTGACGTAGGCGCCAACGACGGGATGCATTCGTGCTTATTCGCCCTAGCGGGTTGGTGCTGTGTCGCATTTGAGCCCCAGACCAGCTGCATCGCGCAGGTCAAGCGAATTTCCGACCTGAACCAATTCGACGACATTCGTGCGGAGCAGTGTGTGGTCGGAGATCAAGCAGCAACCGACATCGATTTCTACGTCTCGCCCAGCACGTGGTTCAGTAGCCTGGACCAGACCTCTGTTGAGCGGTTCGAGCCAGCGCATGCGATCCGCGTCGACATGATCACGCTTGATTCATATTGCAGCGAGCGGAACGTGTCTCCGACCTGCGTCAAAATTGATGTCGAAGGAGGTGAACTACTTGTTCTGCGCGGCGCCCGGGGTCTCCTAGAGACCACGAATCCTGACCTCGTAATCGAAGTCTCCGCTGATACCGAGATTCGTACGGCGGTCTGGAATCTACTCGTGCCCTTCGGATATCACGTATATATCCTGTCTGGCAGCCGAGGCCGCATCTTGCGGTCAGTGCCCAGTATGGGCGCATTCGTCACGGCTAACCCCGGCGCAGCGCACGTTGATGCCGTGTTCACTGCCGATCTTGCCCTCCGCGCCGAGCTCGAGACAGTACTCTCACCCCGACCATCTCAGAGCTGGCTCGGGGCCGCCGCAGCACGAACTCTATCTAGGCAATCGAAGTGACTTACCCGTCCTTCTCCATCGTAGTGCCCACCTTCCGCCGGCCGGGCGCGCTGCGCGATACCCTCGCGGCGCTGCTGGCCCTCGACTACGAGCGCAACCGTTACGAGGTGATCGTCGTCGACGATGGAGCCGATGAGACCACGGCCGAGATTGTTTGCGAGCTTCAGGGTCGGCACGTCGAGATAGCGCTTCACACCCAGCATCATCGCGGTGCCGCGAGCGCTCGAAACCGCGGCGCGCGGCTGGCCAAGGGCGATTTGCTCCTGTTCGTCGACGACGATATCCTCGTCGAGCCGGATCACCTGCTGCGGCACAGGATGAGTCGGGATCGCCACGGTGATGCCCTTGTCAATGGTGCGTGGGAGTTCGCGCCAGACGTTCTGCACGCTCTACGCGCAACGCCATTCGGGCGCTTTCGTATCGGGCTAGAGAGACAGTTTCAGAACGAGGCGATCGGGACGCCTTTAAGCGACGGCTGCGTCGAGCAGGCGTTGCTGGGATCATGGGATCTTGCGTTGCGACGTGAGCTGTTCTGGGACCTAGGGGGCTTCGATGAACAGTTCCCAGTCGCAGGCGCCGAGGACCAGGATTTCTCGCTACGGGCGCGCGCGGCCGGGTATCTGCTCCTGCTCGACACCCGCATCCGGTGCCAGCACAACGACGATCGTCTCAACCTACGTTCCTATTGCAGGCGTGAGGAGCGCAGTGCCCAGACGATGCCGCTGCTCGCGCGAAAGTACCCGGACGAATTTGGCGAAGTCGCCTACGTGAGAGAGAACCGGCCGATTTCGCGTGGAGATCCTCCGCGGCTCGTGATCAAGAAGCTCCTCAAATGGGCCCTGGCGAACGGTCCGACACTCGATGCGCTCCACCGTGTGGCCGACCTGCTCGAGACCGCACATCTGCCGGAGCGGCTACTGCGGAGGGTCTATCGACCCCTTCTCGGGCTGCACCTCTTTCGGGGTTTTCGCCGGACCTGGGCATGACCCCCCAGCTGTCGATCTTGTCGTCCTCCACAACTCCCCCGGTGTCGCTGCTGCGATCGCTCTACGTCTGCTACCTCTCGCTCGAGGATCAACTCGTCGAGTCGCAAGTCGTCGCCTATCTCGAGGGGCTCGCCGAGAGCGGCCATACGATCCACCTGCTGACCTTCGAGACGCAGCCACTGACCCGCGGCCGTCGGCGCGAGCTTCGCCAGGCGATGCGGTCTCGCGGTCTGCACTGGCACGGGCTTCGCTACCACAAGCGACCTTCGCTTGCGGCCACAGCTTTCGACACCCTGTGCGGCGCCGTAGTGTCCGCCTGGTTGGTGCGCCGGCACGAACTCGATGCCGTCCACGCCCGCAATCACGTTCCCGCTGCGATGGCGCTGCTGGCGGCGCCGTTCGCGGCCCATCAGCTGGTCTTCGACCTTCGTGGGCTGATGGCCGAGGAGTATGTCGACGCCGGTCGGTGGCCCAGCGGAGGTCTGGCCTTTCGCGTCACCAAGCGCGTCGAGCGGGCCGCGATGCGCCGCGCCGCCGGCACGGTCGTGCTCACGCAGCGTGTGCGGCGGGTGCTGTTTGGCGAGGAGCGCCGGGCTGACGTGTTCGTGATCCCGTGCTGCGCGGATGTCGAGCGGATCGAGGCGGATCGGACCCAGCGAGACGTGGCCCGAGCGGCGCTCGGCTTGGGCGACTGGCCGGTGATGGTCTACGTTGGCAAGTTCGGCGGCTGGTACATGGACGCCGAGATGGCTGACTTCTTCGGGGTCGCCCGGGACGCGATCCCGGGATTGCATTTCCTCGTGATCACGCAAGCGGACAGCTCCGCGATCGAGCGTCAGTTCGCTCGCCGGGCAATTGAGCCGGGCGAATACACGATCACCAGGGTCGAGCATGCGCGACTCGGCGCATTTCTCGCAGCAGCCGACGTCGCGATCGCGTTGATCGAGCCGGCGCCTTCGAAGGTGGCGAGCTCGCCGACGAAGATCGGAGAGTGTCTCGCCGCCGGATTGCCGATCCTCGCGACTGATGTCGGCGACGTCAAGGAGCTTCTGCACGGCTCGCGGGCCGGAGTCGTACTCGAAGGATTCTCCAATTCCGCCTATCGATCGGCCGCCGCGGAACTTGCCAAGCTGCTCGCCGACGAGGACACGAGCGATCGCTGCGTCGCGTTGGCACGTCAGCATCTCTCTCTGCGCGACATCGGGCTGCCGCGGTATCGCGCGCTGTACCGCTTAGTTGGGGCGCTCAGCGCCGCTGCGGCGTCGGCCGAGCAGCCCCCGATAGAGCTCGTCGATGCCCCGGACCAGAGCATCGAGCGAGAACGCTTGCGCTGACTCGGCGCCGCCGGCCGCGGCCCGCTCGGCCACACCAGGGTCCGCGAGCACGTGCGAGACGGCATCGGCCAGACCCCGTTCGTCGCTGGGATCGACGACGAACCCTGTCAGACCGTCCCGCACCACGCTCGCCACCCCGCCGACCCTGGTGCTCACCACGGGCGTGCCCGCCGCCTGCGCCTCGATCAGACTCACCGGTGTCCCCTCGTTATCCGAGGTCAGCACCACCACATCGCTGGCAAAGCACACCGCGGGAATGTCACGGCGAAAGCCCGCCCAGAGCAGGCGCGCGCCGAGGGCGTGGGCGTCTGCTGAGGCGCTCAGCCGATCGCGTAGCTCGCCGTCGCCGACGATCAGGAAGCGCACGTTCGGGTCATCCCCCAGCCGGTGTGCGACCCGCAGGAAGCGATCGACGCGCTTGATCGGCGCGAGCCGGGCGATCAGCGTGACGACGCGCGCGTCCAACGGGATTCCGAGCTCGGCGCGGAGCGCGCGCCGCCGGCGCTCTCGCTCGTCGCTCGCGACTGTGAAGCGCGCGAGGTCCAATCCGAGAGGGACGACGACGAACTTCTCCACGGGGGCCACTCCGAGGTCGACGAGCTCGTCGCGCACTTCGTCGCTCACGGCGATCAGCACCCGGGTGTAGCGTCCGAGCCACCGCTCCACGCGGAGATAGACGGCGTTCGCGCTACCAGAGAAATATCCGCTCAGGGAATGCCCGTGGTAGGTGTGGACGAGGACGGCGCGACGTCCGTCGCCTCGGCAGGCGAGCAGTGCTGCCATCCGGCCAAGCGTCCCGCCTTTCGCTGCGTGCGTGTGCACGATCTGCGGCCGGTCGCTGCGGAGAATCCGGATCAGCGCCACCAACGCCGGGAGGTCGTGCCAACCGGGGTCGCGTCGCAGCCATGGCACGAGCACTGGCGCTACGCCGAGGTCATCCGCCAGGTGATCCAGGTTGCCCTCGTCGGGCCCGTCCCTGCCTCGAATGAGGGTTGTCCGGTACCCAAGCGAATCGAGCTCCTTGGCCAGCGTGATCGCCTGAATCGCGGGGCCGCCGATGTTCAGCCGAGCGATGATGCGAACGACTCTGACCGAGTCGCCATTGCGCTGGATGCCGCGGTCGCTCACCGCGACTCGACGCTACCGATCGCTTTGCCACCTGTCCATACGGCGACCGCTCGCCGACCGCGATCCCGGCCGGTCGCCAGCGCGTCGTGTCGAGGAGGACGATCGTCACCGCTCCGAGCGTGACCGCGACGAGCGCGAACAGGGCGACCGCGGCGATTCCCCAGTGATCCCCCACGATCGCGCTCACGCACAGGATTGCCTGCGCGAGCGCCAGCGCTCCCACGACCGCTCGCGGCGTGTGGAGAGCCAGCAGCAGGCGGTGCGTGAGGTGATCACGTCCACCCGTCACGAGCATGACACCGCGTCGTTTTCGCGAGAGACTCACGAGCGCGGTGTCGAGAATCGGCACCCCAACGAGTAGCGCCCCGGCGAGCAAGCCCGCGTCCCCGACCTGTAGGTGGCGCCCAGTCGTCATCGCCAGCGCGGCGACGAGAAAGCCGATCGGCATGCTTCCGCCGTCGCCGAGGAAGACCTTCGCGGGGCCCGCCAGGTTCCACGGCAGGAACCCCGCGCATCCGCCGGCAAGGCCGAACGCAAGCCCGGCCAGCACCGCCTGACCGTGAATCGCCGCGAGGATCCCGATCCCGACGGCCGAGACGCACCCAACGGCGGAGCAGGCCCCGTCGAGGTTGTCCATCAAATTGAATGCGTTCACGAGTCCGACGACCCAGATGACGCTCAGAACGAGGTCGATTGCGCCGCCGCCGCTTGTCTTCCATCCGAGCCCGACCACGACCACGGCGACCGCCGCGATTGTCTCCGCGAGCAGCCTCCAGATGGGCGCGATCGTGACCCGGTCGTCGATCGTCCCGATCAGCCACAGACTCAGGGCACAGCCGATCGGGACCAGCAGACGCCCGCTCGTCGCGCCCACCGCGATCGCCGCGGCGAGAAAGCCGACAAGCACCGCCGCGCCGCCCAGCAGGGGCGTTGCCCCCGCGTGCTTGCGGTAGCCACGGGGCCGATCGTAGAAGTCGGTTCGGCCAGCGATCGCGATCGCCAGCGGCGTCCCGCCGAGCGATGTGGCTCCAGCGGCCGAAAATCCCACGGCCGCTGAGAGCTCAGGGCTCATGACGCTCCGATCAAGCGCCCGACGTGGGGCAGCTCCGCGTGGAAATACTCGATCGTGCGCTCGAGGCCGTCTCGCAGCAGCACCGAGGGCTCGTACCCGAGCTCGGTGCGAGCGCGCGAGAGATCGGCGAGCGAATGCTTGATATCGCCTGGTCGCGGCGCCGCGTACGCCGGCTCGACATCTGAGCTCAACAACTCGCGCAGCTCGCCGACGAGGCGGTTCAGCGTCACGCGCTCCCCGCAGGCGACGTTGTAGACCCTGCCGGCGACACCTGGGGCGTCCATGGCCAGCACGTTCGCATCGACGATGTTGGCCACATAGGTGAAGTCGCGCGACTGCTCTCCGTCGCCGAAGATGACGGGTGGTTGGCCGGCGATCAGGGCGCCGATGAAGTTCGGGACAACCGCCGCGTACTGGGACGTGGGGTCCTGGCGGGGGCCGAACACGTTGAAGTAGCGAAGTGCCACGGTCTCGAGGCCGTAGACCCCGTGAAAGCTCCGGGCGTATCCCTCCCCGGCGAGCTTGGCTGTCGCATAGGGCGAGATCGGAATCGTCGGCTTGTTCTCTTGCTTGGGCGTGATTCCGGAGCTCGACCCGTACACCGAGGAGGAAGACGCGTAGACGACACGCCGCACGCCGTGATCACGCGCCGCGAGCAGGACGTTCAGCGTCCCGATCACGTTGGTGGCATTGCTCGTGAGGGGGTCCTGCACCGAGCGCGGGACCGAGGGCAGCGCCGCGAGGTGAAAGACGACCTCACAGCCGGCAACCGCCTTGTTGACTCGTTCATAGCTCTGGATGTCGCCCTCGATCAGCTCGACCTCGCCACCGAGCGCAGCGATGTTGGAGCGCCGACCCGTAGCGAAGTTGTCAAGCACGGAGACGTGGTGACCCTGCTCGAGGAGATGCTCGGCGAGGTGCGACCCGATGAAACCGGCGCCGCCGGTGACGAGAACGTGCATCGTCACGCGGCCCGAGCCGGTGCCGCCGGCTGGACTAGAATCGGTGTTGGCCAGGATGACGAGGGGTCGCGGCTCTCGAGCTGACCTGCCTCCATCGCCAGCTCCGCTCGCTGGAAGTCGATCACGTCGTCGAGCGCATCGTCGAGCGTGCACATCGGCCGCCATCCGACCAGGCTGTGTAAGGCAGTCGTGTCCGGTCGGCGTTTGCCGAGCTCTTCGAACCCGTCTTCGTACGCCTCCTCGTAGGGGACGAACGTGATCCCCGAGCTCGACCCCACCCGTTCGATCACCCGTTCCGCCAGGCCGAGGATCGTGATCGGTTGAGGATTGCCGACGTTGAAGGCGCGCCCGGTGGCACCCTCATGCGTCGACACCGCCAGGATCGCCGCGACCGCGTCGCGCACGTGCAAGAAGCAGCGTGATTGGCTCCCGTCCCCGTAGACGCTCAGGTCGTCGCCGACGATCGCGCGCCGGACGAAGCGCGGCACGACCATCCCGTACGTGTCGCGCTGGCGCGGACCGATCGTGTTGAACAGACGCACAACCCTCGTGTCGGCGCCATGCTCGCGGTGGTACCCGTGGGCGATCGCTTCGCCGTAGGACTTGGCGATCGCATAGGACCAGCGACTCTTGAACGCCGAGCCGAGCACGCGATCGGAATCCTCGTGGAGCGCTTCCTCGGAGGAGCTCTTGCCGTACACCTCGGAGGTCGATGCGAACACCACTCTCTTGTCGTTCCGCGACGCGGCGGAGATCACCACATCCGTGCCTTGGACGATGCGTCGGAGCGTCTCGAGCGGACGTGCGACGACCAGCTTTACCCCCACCGCCGAAGCGAGATGAAGACAGCAGTCGCAGTCAGCCATCAGGTCGTCGACCAGCGTGGCGTCGGTGACTGAGCCCTCGACCAGGTCGACCGCCCCGCTGGCGATCAAGTGCTCGACGTTGTCGTGCTTCCCGGTGCTGAAGTCGTCGAGGATCGTGACCTCGTGGTCACCGGCGACCAAGGCATCGGCGACGTGGGAGCCGAGGAAACCGGCTCCGCCCGTGATCAGATACCTCATTCTGGGCACGGGTAAGCCTCCAGCAGATGTCGTGCCTCGGAAGCCGTGTACGTGCTGCTGCCCGGTGCCGAGCCGACCTCAATGGGGTGCCCTTCAACATCGACGGTATCGACAAGGAACGACGGGCAATGCGCGGGTAGAAGTAAGTGAGGAATCATGCGCAAAAAGCCGAACCAGCTCGGTACAAATGACGACTGCCACTAACTGATCTTGACTATGTGCCTATATCGGCGTGAGCGGCCCGACTCATTAAAAAGACGGACGAATCTAATACTCCTGAAATCTGTAGAAAAGACCGGCCGCAATCGGTCCGCGGGCGGGGCGGTCATCGGTCCGCGGACGCAGGCGTAATCGTCCGCGGGCGGGCCCAACGGTGCGAGAATCACCGGACGATGCCTCGCCGGCGCATCCTGGCAGTGCTGGGTTACCTCTGCGCGGCCGCCGCGGCGCTGCCGGTGGCGAGCGCATCCGCTTCGACGGCGATCGCCGTCGAGCCCTACGCCTCGAAACTTGCGGCCTACGGTGGCGTGCTCGCGTGGAGCCATTGGAACACGACGCTGGGTGCGTTCCAGTTGATGGCGCGCTATGGCGGGACCGACCACGTCCTGCCGGTGGCTCCGCGTATGGTGCCGTTCGATGTCGACCTCGGCCCCGACGCGAGCGGGCACACCGTCGCCGTGTTTTCGCGCTGCGTGCAGGACCGGTCGACGTGGACGCTCGGCGCCTCCTTCACGTCGTTCGCGCCTCCGGGCGAGTGCGTTCTCTACCGCTACGACTTCGCCACCGGCAGGGAAGCGCGGATCCTCGGTATCGTCGGCTCGGGATCGTTCTACCTTCCAACCATTTGGAAGAACGAGATCGCCTACGTCCGCCTCGGACGTTCGGGAGTCCCTGCTCTGTTCGAGCAGCCGCTGACGGTACCGCGCCACCATCGCATCCGCGCGATCTCGCTGCCGGGCGGCCCGGCTATCGCGACCGGGGGACCGGGCCCGGTCTCGCTCTCGCTTCGCGCCGGCGAGCTCGCCGTCGCATGGCACGACGTGGCCGACACCCGCTACGGCACCACCTTCGATTCCACCATTTACGAAGACACCCTGCCGACGACGCCCCGGGGACCGGCCACGCAGACCGCATACGACGCCGAAACGGCGCCGCCGACCGCGCCCGGGTTCCTCGACTTCACCGTGCTCACGAGCCACGGTCTCTTCTATGGGCGCTCCGACGGTGCGCCGATCTCGCCCGCCGACGACGCCTTTGAGCTCCTCGCACCCGGCGCGCAGACGGCCGCCATCGCCGCCGCTCCCCACGTGCTGTTCGGGGCCACGAGCGACGGTGCGACGACCTACGCGCTCTACGGTCCCTTCACGGGGTCGCTCGCCTGCGCGCCGCCG
>PMOY01000282.1:3852-4030 GCA_003165655.1 Solirubrobacterales bacterium | reverse complement strand
TCGGCGGCGGGTTCGGCGGCAAGACCCTGTGGTCCCACCATCTGCTCGGGGCTGCCGCGGCCAAGCTCGCGGGGCGTCCCGTCCGGGTCACGCTCTCGCGCGAAGGCGTCTACCGGCTGGTCGGCGGTCGCACGAACACCGAGCAGCGAGTCGCGATCGGCGCTGATGACGACGGCCG
>PMOY01000282.1:0-3788 GCA_003165655.1 Solirubrobacterales bacterium | reverse complement strand
TCGGTCGGCACCTTCGCGCTGGAGTCGGCGATCGACGAGCTCGCCATCGAGCTCGATCTGGACCCGATCGAGCTGCGGATCCGCAACGAGCCCGAGACGGACCCGAGCTCGGGCCTGCCGTTCTCCGCCCGTCACCTTGTCAACGCGTGGCGCGCCGGGGCCGAGCGCTTCGGCTGGGAGCGCCGAGCGGCGTCGGGCAGGCGCCGGGAGGGCGAATGGCTGATCGGCACGGGTTGCGCGAGTGCGACCTATCCCTACCTGCGCTTCCCCGGGGGCGCCGCGCGGATCAGGCTCGACAAGACCGGCCACGCGACGGTTGAGGTGCCGGCCAACGACATGGGGATGGGAACCTCGACGACCCAGACGATCGTCACCGCCGAGCGGCTCGGTCTCCCGCTTGAGCGAGTGACCGTCGCCCACGGCGACTCCTCGTTCCCCGGCAGCATGCTCGCCGGAGGCTCCTCGCAAACGGCGTCCATCATCGGCGCGGTGATCGCCGCCCAGCGCGCGCTCGTTGAGCAGCTACTCGCACTTGCCGGCGACGACTCGCCCCTGGTCGGGCTGACCGCCGACGAGGTCGGGGGACGCGACGAGGGGCTATGCGAGCTCGCCGACCCGACTCGCTGGGACAGCTACTCAAGGATCCTGGAACGCGCGGGCCGTGACGAACTGACCGTCGTCGCCTACGCCGCCGACCCCGACGAGACGCAGACGTACTCGATGCACTCCTTCGGCGCGGTCTTCTGCGAGGTTCGCGTCAACACGGTCACCGGGGAGACTCGCGTCGACCGTGTCCTCGGCTCCTATGACTGCGGCCGCATCATCAATCCCACAACCGCCGCGAGCCAGTTCCGCGGCGGAATCATCATGGGGATCGGCCTCGCGCTCATGGAGGACACCGCGTTCGACGAGCGGACCGCGCGGATCATGAACCCGAGCCTCGCCGAATACCACGTGCCTGTCCACATGGACGTGCCCCGCATCGAGGTGATGTGGACCGATATCCCCGATCCGTACGCCCCGGCTGGCGCGCGCGGCATCGGCGAGATCGGGATCACCGGCGTGGCCGCAGCCATCGCCAACGCCATCTACAACGCGACCGGCCGCCGCGTACGCGACCTGCCGATCACCCTCGACAAGCTGCTCTGAGGCATCACCTTCAACGCACGTTGAAAGCCGATACGGGCGGCCCTCGGCTCTTAGCCGGATCCTGAACGATCGCCAGCTCTGACTGCGCTTGCTCGACAGCTACGACGTTGGGCTGCGTCTGATCGTCAACGCCCCCAGCGACTGAGTTTCAAATCCCAGAGCGAACAGTCCGAACGCGCCTGATGCGACAGAGGGGGCGGACACGGGTCGCCTCAATCTGGAACGCTGGGCGAACGCGTGGAACTTTGGGCTCGGTCTCTCGCTCTGTTTCACGTTCACGAGGAGACGGCGGAGGAGGGTCTCTTGGCTCGCTAGCGCGTGACGGTGACGTAGGCTGCGCTGGGGCCCGCGAGGTGTTGCGAGGCTCCGGTGGTCGACGTTAGCGGGGTGACTTGGAGCTGGTAGCGCCCCGGGCACCAGGTGGTGCGATGGATCGCTGAGGGGAGGAGGCGGTACCGGTAGACGGGCTGACCTTTGGCCGTGAAGGGCTGGCCGGGGGGTATGAACGCAATTGGAGCGTGCGACGCCCAGAACGTGCAGTCCGGTCCTGTGGGTCCGAAGATGATCGCTTGGGGGAACGGTGCGGGCTTGACGGCGGCGGTGTCCTTCGGCCGCGGGGCGTAGACCTCGAAGCCGGTGTTGACGGTGCCGCTGGCGGGTGAGATGGTGATGCCGGATGGTGCCGGTACCTGGGCTTCTGCGGGGATGGGTTTGACGCCCTGGGGGAGCGAGCGGGCCGAGGCTGTCGGTCCCTGCGCGACGACGGTGGTGTTGCCGATGAAAGCGTTGCCGCTGGTGGAGGTGAGCTGACCGGTGTTGGCATCCACGGTGATTTGGCCTGGGAAGCCGTTGACCGTCTCGGTCAGTGCGATGCGTCCGGCTGGCGGATTGGGTGCCGTCTTCACCTCGGGCAGACCGGCCGCGGCGTGGACGAGTGCGAGTCGGAGCTGGTCGGGGATCGGCGATTCGATCAGCGCGGTGATCGTGTCGAGCTGGTCTTGCTGGTGCGCCCAGCGGCTCGCGAGTCTGGCCACGAGCTGCTGGTGCTTGGGGCCTGGGCGGACGTACGCGTTGGCGTCACGGTGCTCGAGGGCGACCTCGGCCCGCTCCAGGCGGGCGCGTAGCGCAGCGGGTGCGAGGGGTAACGCGAGCAACTGCGTGAAGCTGAACAGCCCGTCGCCCGGATCGCCGGGTTCGCCGGAGGGCGTGTTCGGTGAAGCGGGGAACAGGTTGTCGCCTGCGATGATCGTGTCTGATCCGTCGATGCCGCCCGGAAGCGTCTGGTGGGAGGCTTTCCAGCGTCGGCGGCCGGCCGGCGAGGCGAATCGGCGCGAGAGCTGCAGCTGGCGCTGGCGGACCGTTCCGTCCTGGCCGATCCACGTCTCTGTGCTCGTGCGGACATCGAAGTAGACCGTGGGTACGGGGCCCGGCTTCTGTCCAGCGCGCATGACTCGTGGCACGATCGGCAGCGGCTCTCGGTCGACCCTGACGCTCCGTGTGTACCAGTACTCGCCGAGCTGCGCCCTCGCAGGTGTGGCGACGCCGATCGCAGGTGAGCGCGCGCCCGAACGCGGTCCGGTGCCGCTTTGCGCCACGCCCACCCAGATCGCGATAGCGCCCAGGACCGCAACCGCCAGCGCAACGAGAGCGAAGCGCCGCCGGCGTCGGTGACGCGCGATCTCCCGGGCTTCCTCGATCAGGGCCTCAGTCTCGTCGTGCCGCGGCGGTGTCGGGGTCGCGACACTCATCGAGGACTGCACGTCGACAACATGACGGCGCTAATATAACTAGCATCATGTTCTCGGTCAAGATCGACCAGCACGCCACCACGGACCTGCACGAGCAAGTAGCCGCCGAGATCCGACGCGCGATCGCCGACGGTGAAGCCAAACCCGGCGAACGGCTCCCGCCCGCCCGTGACCTCGCTGCGGTCATCGGCGTGAACACGAACACCGTACTTCGCGCGCTACGGGCGCTGCGGGACGAGGGCCTGCTCGAGTTCCGCCGCGGACGCGGGATCACAATCACCGGCAGCCCCGAACGCGGTGCCGTCATCGCCCGGGCACAAGAGCTCGTCCTCTTCGCCCGCCGACACGGCTACCCGCCTGAAGAACTCGCCCACCTCATCCAGACCCTCGGATAGCGAACCCTGCGAACGCTCTGAGCGGCCCCTGGAGAAGCGTTCGGTCGCAAGCGCGCGAGAGTCTCAGCTGGGGAACGCTGAGCGGACGCCTCGAATCACGCTACCGGGGATCGTCTGGCCCGGCTTGCGCCGACGAGCGTGTTCGTGGCAAAGCGCGAGCCCGCGCTGGCCTGGGGCAGCCGTCTTTCAACTGCTAGCAGATGCACTAGTAGGAGCACCGACGCTGCTGGCGTCTGGCTCGTGACTGGTCTGGGATCGAAGCGGTAGTGCTGGGACGAGATGTCTTGAGGAACGATTTGGCTCGCGTCTGGTCCTGTGGAGGGCGCTTGGCTTCCGATGGCCTGCTGATGCGTCTCCCTCGATGATTGGCCACGCCGCCGCGGGTGTGCAGATGACGATTGCACACCTTCGACGGCGTCGTGAAGAAGGTCTGTCTTCTGATGGGCCTGTTCCGGCTGATGCGGCGCGTCTCGCTTGTGCTTGGTCAGGTGGAGTA
>PMOY01000352.1 GCA_003165655.1 Solirubrobacterales bacterium | reverse complement strand
GCGATGTTGACGATGAACAGGTCGAGCTGGGCCATGAACGCGCCGACCACGATCACCGCGAAGACGCGCCAGCGTCCCTCGTAGCTGCGGGACTCGGTGGCGGGAGTCATGGGCGCGAGGCCCGGATTCGCGGGGGTGGGGCCCGCAGCGGACCGTGGGTCGGGGGTGGGGC
Organism: Solirubrobacterales bacterium; assembly: GCA_003165655.1. Lineage (GTDB taxonomy): Bacteria > Actinomycetota > Thermoleophilia > Solirubrobacterales > Solirubrobacteraceae > Palsa-465. The sequence goes on along the minus strand of PMOY01000352.1, from coordinate 14,579 downwards.
CCGCGGCGGACCGTGGGTCGGGGGTAGGGCCCGCAGCGGGTCCAGCAGCACTCATGGCGTGCAGACTATCAGCTCAGTCCTGTGATAGGACGGACGTGCTAGGATCTCTCCGCGATGCTTCCGAGGACCTACGACGCGCAGCACTGTTCGATGGTCAGGGCTCTGGAGGTGATCGGGGAGCGATGGACACTGCTCATCGTCCGGGACGCATTCCTCGGCATCCGCCGCTTCGAGGATTTCCAGGGCCGTCTCGAGATCTCACGTACCGTGCTCGCCGGGAGGATCGCTGAGCTCGTGGAGCAGGGCGTGTTCGCGCGCGTCCGCTACCAACGCCGGCCCGACCGCTTCGAGTACACCCTGACCGAGAAGGGGCGCGCCCTGTGGCCGGCGATTCAGGCGCTCGTGGAGTGGGGCAACCGGTACGCCTCGCCCGGGGGAGCGCCACGGGAGTTCCTCCATGCGGCCTGCGGCACCCCGGTGACCGTCGGTGTGCTTTGCCCCCATTGCGAAGTCGACGTCGCGCCGACGGAGATCCTCACCGCCCCCGGCCCGGGCGCTGATCCGGTACGCGTCGCGAACCTCCCCGAACCACTGCGAGCTGCTCAGAACCGCCGGCGTCCGCTGCTCGAGGCCGTCCGGGTCTCCCCCGCGGCCTGAGCGCCGCCCGCCACCGGACCCGCCGGCGCCACTCCGGGCTTGGCCGGCCGCCGCCGGCTCAAGGGTGTACTCGCTTCTGCCGATGCGGCGGGTGAGCTGGCAATTGTGATCATCCGCGACCCTCGACGCTTTCAACAACGCCGTGCCGAGGGCGCGACGCGCTGGAGTCTCCTTTTTCGAGGTCCGGACCGTGAGCTCGACATGCACGATGGATTACTGACGGAGGGCGCTTGATGGCAGTTCTTGGGCCGGACATCGTCGACGAGCTCGATCAGGTTGTGCTCCTGAGCGTGCTCACCGACGTCAAGAGCGGCAACTTCGGCGTTCGCATGCCGCTCGATTGGACCGGGCTGGCGGGCAAGATCGCCGACCGGCTCAATGACGTCATCGCGGCGAACGAGGCGTTGGAGATCGAACTGGCGAGAGTCAGCCGCGTCGTCGGTAAGGAGGGCAGGCTCTCCCAGCGCCTGGCTTTGCGAGGAGGGGACCAGGTCTGGTTCACGAGCATCGACGCGGTCAACACCCTGATCGAAGACCTCGTGCGTCCCACGAGCGAGATGCAGCGCGTGATCGGCGCGGTAGCGGACGGCGATCTGAGCAAGAAGATCACGGCCGACGTCCAGGGAGAGATGCTCGAGCTCAAGAACACCATCAATGCGATGGTCGACCAGCTCAACCGCCTCGTCTCTGAGGTGACCCGCGTGGCCCGCGAGGTGGGAACCGAGGGCAAGCTTGGTCAGGCCGCGGCGGTCACGATCGAGGTCGCCGGCGTCTGGAAGGACCTGACAGACACTGTCAACCTGATGGCGGGCAACCTCACCGGACAGGTGCGCAACATTGCCGAGGTAACGACGGCGGTCGCTAACGGTGACCTCAGCAAGAAGATCTCCGCCGACGTCAAGGGCGAGTTCCTCGAGCTGAAGAACACGGTCAACGCGATGGTCGACCAGCTCAACCGGTTCGCCTCGGAGGTGACACGCGTCGCACGCGAAGTCGGTGTCGAGGGCAAGCTCGGCGGCCAGGCTCAGTCCGCAGAGGTCGCCGGAGTCTGGAAGGACCTGACCGATAATGTCAACCAGCTCGCGGCCAACCTGACAAACCAGGTCAGGGCCATCGCTGACGTGGCGACGGCGGTGACCGAGGGAGACCTGACGCGACAGGTGGGGGTGCAAGCGAGCGGCGAGGTGGCCGTCCTCAAGGACAAGCTCAACGAGATGATCCGCAATCTGCGCGAGACCACACGCCAGAACACCGAGCAGGACTGGTTGAAGACCAACCTCGAGCGCTTCGCGCGCATGCTCCAGGGCCAGCGCGACCTCGACACCGTGTCGGCGATGATCCTTTCGGAGCTGGCGCCACTGCTCTCGGCGCAGCATGGGGTCTTCTACACGCTCGTCGATCTCGAAGACGGCGGCGAGCCGGTGCTCCAGTACCGCGCCGGGTACGGGTTCAGCGAGCGCAAGCATCTTGCCAACCAGTTTCGTATCGGGGAGGGCCTCGTGGGCCAGTGCGCCAAGGAGAAGCAGCGCATCCTGCTGACCGACGTCCCCGGCGACTACGTGAGGATCAACTCAGGGCTGGGGGAGTCGACACCGCTGAACATCATCGTGCTGCCGATCCTCTTCGAGGGCTCGGTCCGAGCCGTCGTGGAGCTCGCTTCCTTCAATCGCTTCAGCGCCACCCACCAGGCGTTCCTGGACGAACTCACCGAGAGCATCGGGCTCGTCCTCAACACCATCGAGGCGAACACTCTTACCGAGAACCTGCTCAAGCAGTCCCAGTCCCAGGCGCAGGAGCTGCAGTCGCGTCAGGAGGATCTGCGCAGCTCCAATGCGGATCTGGCCAGGCAGGCGAGCCGGCTCGCGGAGCAGAACATCGAGGTCGAGGCCAAGAACCAAGAGGTCGAGCGCGCCAAGCGCCTGATGGAGGAGAAGGCCGAGCAGCTGGCCGTCTCCTCGGCGTTCAAGTCCGAGTTCTTTTCCAACATGTCGCACGAGCTGCGCACGCCGCTGAACAGCCTGTTGATCCTCGCGGGCGAGCTCAAGGCCAACCCCGAGAAGAACCTGACCGACGCGCAGATCGAGTACGCCACGATCATCCAATCCTCGGGCTCGGATCTGCTGCGCCTGCTCAACGATGTCCTCGACCTCGCGAAGGTCGAGTCGGGCACGGTCACGATCGAGATCGACGACATGCCGTTGCCCGAGCTCGAGGAGGCCCTCGAGCGCGAGTTCCGTCCCGTCGCGGATCAGAAGGGCATCTCGTTCTCCGTAGAGCTCGCGGCCGACGCTCCGCCGAGCATCGCCACCGACCCCGGGCGCCTGCGCCAGGTGCTGAAGAACCTGCTCGCCAACGCATTCAAGTTCACCGAGCACGGTGACGTAACCGTGAGGATCAGCCGAGCCCACAACGGCTGGAGCGCGACCAACGACGGGCTCCGCGGGGCGGCGGACGTGACCGCGTTCAGCATCAGCGATACCGGCATCGGCATCGCGGAGGACCTGCAGGAGCGAATCTTCGAGGCCTTCGCCCAAGCGGACGGGACGACCGCGCGACGGTACGCCGGCACAGGACTGGGCCTGTCGATCAGCCGCGAGCTCGTCGACCTGCTCGGCGGCGAGATCACGCTGAGCACCAGCCTCGGCGAGGGCAGCACGTTCACCGTGTACCTCCCGACGACACGCAACGGCGCCGCCACCACGGCCCTCGCCGCGACGTCTCCGGCCCCAGCGCGCTCCCCTGCGTCGCCTCACGGCGGGGCTGCGCCACAACCGTCACCGCTGCCACCGCGTCCAGCGCCCGCTGCGTTGGGCGGTATGAAAGTGCTCGTGGTCGATGACGATTTCCGGAACATCTTCGCCATCACCGTGCTCCTGGACCGCGCTGAGCTCGAGGTCGTCTCGGCCGAGAGCGGCGAGGAGGCGCTGGCGGTGCTCAGGCGAACACCGGACATCGACCTCGTGCTTGTGGACATCATGATGCCGGTGATGGACGGCTACGCGACGATGCGGGCGATGCGCAAGCTGCCCTCGAAAGGGCAGCTCCCGATCGTCGCGCTGACGGCCAAGACAGGTACCGGAGAGCGTGAGCGCTGCATCGAGGCGGGCGCGTCCGGATATATCGCCAAGCCCGTCGAGAATGCGCCGGACTTCCTGCTCGAGCTCGCCGAGTGCATCGGGGCGCCGCAGCACACCAGACCTGTGTCTGGAGTCGCTGCTGATGGGTGATGAGCGCCTCGTCGAGGCGTCAGGAGTGGAGCGGCCAACGCCGGCGGTGCTCGTCGTCAACGATCGTGAGAGTCAGCGGGTCGCGATCCGAGCGATGCTCGCCCCGCTGGGTCTCGAAGTCGTCGAGGTCGACTCGGGCCGCGGGGCGTTACGCGCCGTTTTGCATCAGACGTTCGCGCTGATCCTGATGGACGTGCGGATGCCGACCATGGACGGATATGAGACGGCCAACTTGATCCGGCAGCGGAGTCAGACGAAGCGCACGCCGATCATCTTCGTCACCTCGTTCGGGCCTGACGACACGGAGACCCTGACCGCGTATGCCAGTGGCGCGGTCGACTTCATCTTCACGCCCGTTCAGCCCGACGTGCTCCGGGCCAAGGTTTCCGTGTTCGTCGACCTGTTCGTGCAGGCTCGGGAGCTCCAGCGCTCGCTCGCGTCGATCACGACGCTCAACGGAGCGCTCCGTGACAGCGAGGCGAGCACGCAAGCCGTGCTCGACAACGTTGCGGACGGGATCCTCACCGCCGGCTCAGGGGGGCTGATCGAGTCGTTCAACCGATCGGCAGGAGCCCTCTTCGGCCACAGCGGGGAACGTTTGATCGGCCGGCCGCTCGAGTTCGTGATCGCGCCCGCCTGCCGAGATGAGTTTCGCGGATTGAGCACGGGACCAGGGGGACTGTTGGGCAACGACGCCGGGCAGCACCAGGCGGTTGAGACACTCGGCCAGCGCCAGGACGGTTCGACGTTCCCGATGGAGGTGGAGAGCGGCGAGATGAGACTTGGCGATCAGATCCTCACGCTCCTCTTCGTGCGTGATATCTCCGAACGCAAGGCCCACATCGAGAGCCTCGAGCACCAGGCGCTGCACGACGCGCTCACGGGCTTGGCGAACCGCACGCTGTTTGGGGAGCACTTGCTCCGGGCGCTCTTTGCGGCCAGACGCAACGGCGAGCCGCGGGCCGTGCTGGTGATGGATCTCGACGGGTTCAAACGCGTCAACGACACGCTCGGCCACGAGCAGGGCGATGCTCTGCTCGAGCAGGTCGCCGAGCGCCTCGTCGGCGCGCTGCGGGAGGCCGACACGATCGCCCGGCTCGGGGGAGACGAATTCGCGATCCTCCCCGGGGGGCCAACCGACCTCGCCACCGCATCGGAGGTCGCCTTCAAGATCGAGCGGACGTGTGCGATCGGGTTCCAGCTCGAACAGGAAGTCGTCCAGGTATCGGCGAGCATCGGCATTGCCCTGTTCCCCGAGCACGGCACGACCACGGCCGAGCTGCTCCGTCGCGCCGACATGGCCATGTACGTTGCCAAGCGCTCCGGCAGCGGTCACGCCGTCTGCGACGCCGCGGCGGAGAAGCAGACGGCACATCAGCTCGCGCTGCTCGTCGACCTGCGCCAATGCATCGCCCGCGAGCAGCTGGTCCTGCATTACCAGCCCAAGATCAATCTTGTGACGCGCGAGATCTCCGGCGTCGAAGCACTGCTTCGCTGGCATCACCCGATCCATGGCCTGATGGGGCCCGGCAGCTTCATGGCCGAGGTGGAGCGCACCGAGCTGATCACGCCGGTCACGCGATGGGTGCTCGACGAGGCTCTGCGTCAGCAGCGGGTGTGGCGCTACGAGGGCGTCGATCTCACCATGGCGGTCAACATCTCCGCCCGCAGCCTGGGCCCGAACAGCAGTCTGCCGGCTACGGTGGCGGAGCTGACCGAGACCTGGGGGACCCCGCCGGAACAGCTCGTCCTCGAGCTGACCGAGAGTGCGGTGATCGAAGCTGCCGCGCCCGAGATCCTCGATCGGTTGCACGGGATGGGAGAGCGGCTCTCGATCGACGACTTCGGCACCGGCTACTCGTCATTGGCGTATCTCCAGCGTCTACCGGTGGATGAGATCAAGATCGACAGGTCCTTCGTGATGCGACTCGAGGAGGAGACCGACCAAGCGGTGATCGTGCGCTCGACGATCGACCTCGCGCACAACCTTGGCCTGACCGTCGTCGCCGAGGGCGTCGAAGACCAGACTCCGCTGGACATGCTCGTTGCCTACGGGTGCGACAGTGCCCAGGGATACTTCTTCAGCCCCCCCTGCACGGCCGACGAGCTCACGAAATGGCTGACCGAGTCGCCCTACGGCGCGGCGACGGGGGTCGGCCGTTAGACACCCGACGCGATCGGCCGCTACCGGCGGCGCGCCGCGGGCTCGAGCGCGGGGTTCGGCCAGCCGCCGTCGGCTGGGTTCACGTTCACTCCCGGCGGGACGATCTCGTCGATCGAGTCGAGAACCTCGTCCGAGAGGACGATGTCGGCGGACGTCAGCTGGGACTCGAGGTGGTCGATCGTGCGCGGGCCGATGATTGCGGCGGTCACCGCCGGGTGGCGGATGACGAACGCGAGTGCCAGCTCGATCAGGGTGATCCCAGCCTCCTGCGCCAGATCGGCGAGCGCGTCGGCGGCCTCGAGCTTGCGCTGGTTACCCGGAAGCGACATGTCGTAGCGGCTCGGGATCATCTCCGCCCGGCGTGAAGCCGGCAGGTCCTGACCAACGCGGTAGCGCCCGGAGAGCCAGCCGCCCGCCAGCGGGCTCCACGGGATCACGCCCATGCCGTAGCGCCGGCAGGTGGGCAGCACGTCGTTCTCGATCGCGCGCACGAGCACCGAGTAGGGCGGCTGCTCGCAGATGAAGCGCTCGCGGCCGCGACGCTCGGCGACCCACTGCGCCTCGACGATCTGGCTGGCGGGGAAGGTCGATGAGCCGATGTACCTGACCTTCCCGGTGCGGACGAGATCGCTCAGCGCGCCGAGGGTCTCGTCGATGTCGGTGTCGGCCTCGGGGCGATGGATCTGGTAGAGGTCGATCCAGTCGGTGCCCAGGCGCCGCAGGCTGTTCTCGACCTCGCGCACGATCCAGCGGCGCGAGTTGCCGAACTCATTGGGGTCGTCCCCCATCCTGCCGTGGACCTTCGTTGCGAGCACGACGTTGTCGCGGCGTCCGCCTGCGAGCGCCTTGCCGACGACCTCCTCCGATCCCCCACGCGAGTAGACGTCAGCGGTGTCGATGAAGTTGATCCCCGCGTCGAGCGCGCGGTGGATGATCCGCACTGAGTCTTCTTGGTCGGTATTGCCCCAGGCGCCGAACATCATCGCGCCCAGGCAGAGCGGGCTGACCTTGACTCCCGTGGTGCCGAGCACGCGGTGTTCCATACCGGAAACCTAGCGGCTCAGCCCGCTCGAGCGAACCCCGGGTATGGCGCCTTGACGGCAGCGGTCAGCCCGGCTAGCCGGACTGCCGGGTTCCTGGGCGCGCGGCAATCGGCAGGCTGCTCGCCGGTCGCCCATCCGATCGTTTCCTCCAGGTCGTACCACAGGATGAGCGCCGGATGCGAGTGCGACAGGGCGGCGTTGCGCATCGTCAAGAGCTCCGCCGCGTCCGGATAGGGCGAGCTCGGGTCCGCGCGGCGGGCTTGGGCGTCCGCCGTGCATTCACCCCAGCTGAACGATTGCAGGATCAGCGCGGACGGGCCGTGATGGCGGTCCGCGATCTGCTGAGTGGCCTGCGCCGCCTGCCCCACTTCCACCGCCGCCCTGTCCATGTTGACCGACTGCGCCCCGAAGTCGCCAACCGGGTATGCCTCCTGGGCGGTGAGGTCCGCCAGCCCGTACGCCTGCTCGAGCTGGGTCGTGGCGAGGAGTCCCCAGGCGGACATCAGCGTCCGGCTGTCGGGTGCGAGCGCGCGCAACTCAGCGGTGAACGCTCTGATGCCGGAGAGCGCTTGCTCCCTCGTATAGGGGAGCTTGCCCGAGAGCTCGGAGTCGTGGGGGGAATACCACCCGTATGTCGCCGACGAGGCGGTCAGCGTCGCGACGATGAAGGCGAGCAGCTGAGCGTTGGTCTGACAGCCGCAGCCGTGGGCCCAAGACGCGTAGATACCGTCGGTGAGCATGCTTGCGCCGGCGTCGCTGTAGCCGAACGGCCCCGAGCTGTTGTACCCCCACCAGCCCGGGTCCGTCACCTCCCACATCGCCTGCAAGCCCTCGTGGTGGAGCACGCCGAGATAGCCCCACAGCGCATTGCTGTATGAGGGGATCGGCTCGACGATGAGCTTCAAGCCCGCGGCGGCGACGGTGTGCAGGCGGGCTTCGCATGCTGCGAGGATGAGATCGATGTCGCATCCGTCGAAGATGCCTTGGGGCGGGAGGCGGGCAAGGGGATGGGGCTTCGGCGGTGAGACCATCCTCGGGCTTGCAGATGCCACGGCGCAGGCGCCGGCGGCGACCGTCAATACGGCGCCCGTCAGAGCGAGGCAGCGCACGGCTCGAGCGATCGCCCATCTCCACGGAGCGAGGAGGTGCCGGCAGTGCATGCACACGACGCCGCAACCCCCTGTCGCCCCTCGATCGTCCACGTGGTGGGCGATCAGCTACGCCCCCGCTGTGGCTCCGGTGCCAATTTTCGCGTGCCGACCGCTGATCCGCGTCACCCCCAAGGGAGGAACTTCGGGTGATCACGCGGCGGGCATCGGGTGAGTCGAACCTCACCCCCGACGCTTCACGCCCCTCACACCCCGGACAGCTCGGCCACGCGATCCCGGTGCCACCTCGCGTCGCCGAACGCGTGGGCGTTCGCCTCCGCGCGCTTGAGGAAGAAATGTAAGTCGTGCTCCCAGGTGAAGCCGATCCCACCGTGCACCTGCATTGCCGACGCGGTGACGCGAAAGCCGGCGTCGCTGGCGTATGCCTTGGCCATCGACGCCGCGCGGGCCGCCGCGTCGGGCTCGTGGTCGAGCGCCCAACCGGCCCAGTAGGCGAGCGACCGCGCGCCCTCGACCTCGAGCAGCATCTGCGAGCAGCGGTGGGACACCGCCTGGTAGGCGCCGATCGGCCTGTCGAACTGCTTGCGGTCGCCGGCGTAGGAGACCGCCATCTCCATCGCGTGCTGGGCCACACCGACGATCTCGGCTGCCAGCGCGGTAACGATCGTCTGGTAGGCATGGGCGATCCGCGCGGGCTCGAGCGCGAGTGAATCGGCGGCCACTCCGTCGAGCGCGACCTTGAACAGCTTACGTGTGGGATCGAGCGATCGCTCGGGCTCGATGCGCACGCCTGGATCCGCGGCTTCCACGAGATAGTGGCGGCCGTCGGCGGCGGCGACGATCAGCACGTCGGCGGCGGCCGCATCGGCAACCGCGATCTTCGTCGCGGTGAGTGTGTCGCCCGAAGCCTCCACCTCGGACTGGTCGGGAGACCAGGCGCCGTGCTCGTCCCACAGGGCGATCGTCCCGCGTGCCTCCCCAGAGGCGAGGGGACCGAGCCAGCGTTCGCGCTGCGCCTCGGTGCCCGCGGCGACGAGCAGCAGCGTGGCGGCGACGCTCGAGAAGAACGGCGTCGGCGCGAGCGCGTATCCGAGCTCCTCCTGGATCACCACGAGCTCGACGGCGCCGAGCCCGAGGCCGCCTTCGGCCTCGGGGACCACCAGGCCGGTCCACCCGAGCTCCGCCAGCTCGTTCCACTGCTCGTCGGTAAAGCCGCGATCGTCCCCGGCGAGCGCCCGCACCGTGGCGGCGGGATAGCGCGCAGTGAGGAAATCGTGCGCGGTGCGCTTGATTGCGCGCTGGTCGTCATTGAAGTCGAAGTTCATGCTCGTCCGTGCGTCGGGTCGGGGAGCGCGTCAGCGCATCCGAGGCAGGCCGAGGACACGCTCGGCGACGATGTTCTTGAGGATCTCGGTGGTGCCGCCCTCGATCGAGTTCGCGCGGGCGCGGAGGAAGCGGTACGTCCATTCGTCCTCGGCGAGCATCGCCCGCGGCCCCGCGATCTCCATCGCGAGCTCGGTCAGCGACTGGCTGACCTCGGACCAGTGCCACTTCCCGAGCGATCCCTCGGGCCCGGGAACGCCGTCGCGCATGATCGCCGTCAGGCCCCGGTAGGCGTTCAGCCGCAGGACCTCGGCCTCGATCAGCAGCTGCGCGAGGCGCTGGCGGATGACCGGATCCTCGCTCGCAGGCTGGCCATTGGCGCGCGTGGAGCGAGCCTTCTCGATCAGCTCGTTCAGCGCGATCTGGGCCGAGACCTGGAGACCGAAGGCAAGGGTGGCGCGCTCGTGCATGAGCGTCGTGATCGCCACCGCCCAGCCGTTGCCCTCCCCCCCGATGATGTTCTCGTGCGGAATCCGCGCCTCTTCGATGAACAGCTCGTTGAACTCCGCCTCGCCGGTGATCTGGACAAGCGGCCTCACCTGCACGGCCTCTTGATCCATGTCCATGAGGAAGTAGCTGAGGCCCTTGTGCTTTGGGGCGTCGGAGTCCGTGCGGGCGACGAGCATGCACCATTTGGCGTGATGGGCGAACGTCGTCCACACCTTCTGGCCCGTGACCACCCACTCGTCGCCATGGCGGGTGGCGCGCGTCTTCACCGACGCCAGGTCAGAGCCGGAATCGGGCTCGGAGAAGCCCTGGCACCAGATCTCCTCAGCCGAGAGGATCGGCTGCAGATAACGACGGCGCTGCTCCTCGGTACCGTGAGCGATCACGGTCGGCCCGCCCATCGCGAGGCCGAGCACGTTCGCCGCCTGGGGCGCCTTCGCGCGCACGACCTCTTCGTTGTAGATCGCCTGCTCGATCAGCGTCGCGCCACGGCCGCCGTACTTGGTCGGCCACGACACGCCGGCCCAACCGGCCGCGTGGAGCTGCCGCTGCCAATCGCGGCGGAACGCGAACGCCGCCTCGTCGCCAACCGGCTCACGGCCGGGATGATTCGCCAGCAGCCAGGCGCGCAGCTCGTCGCGAAATGCGAGCTCGCTCGGCGACAGGGTCAGGTCCATCGCCGCGGATCGTAGCGTCAGCCCGAGTAGGTAAAGCTGCAGCCGCGGCTCTCGAGCTCGGCGAACAGCAGTTCCGGCTCGATGCAGTGCTCCGGCGGCCGGGCGCCGGTCGCCTTCAGCTGACCCCGCGCGAGCAGCCGCACCGCGGCAGCCGCGGGCGCCGCCGTCGAGACGACAGAACCGCCGAAGCCGAAGTGCGGACGGCTCACGGCGCTCACGAGTACCGTGCGCTGCGCCTCGCGTGCGATCACCAGGTGGACGGAGACCGTCTCGGCCGACGGCGGCACCGCCTCGCGCGCCACCCGGTCGAGCTCCTCGGGAGTCGCCGAGACCAGCTCACGCAGACGACTCAGCAGCGCGGGCGCGAGCGAGAGCCGGAAGCTCGCCTCCCGGCACCCGAAGCTCTCGCCGAACGTCGCCAGCTCGGAGTGCAGCGTGTAGATCGTCTCCACCTCGCCGATCGGAGGGCCATAGTCGAGCGTGCCGCCGGTGGCGAGCGGCTCGATCTCGACCGGCCGCCCGTCACGCAGGACCACCGGTGCGAGGGTGAGCTCGTCGATCAGCGTCCTCACCGCGTAGGGCGGGCTGAAGCCGCCGGCGGGACGCGGATCGCGGCCCGCAGCCGCGATGTCGATGGATTCGACCGATCCGAGCTCGCGCACGGCGCGCGCGGCCATGACGTTCGTCTTACCCGGGCTCGAGCCGATTCCCAGCAGCGCAAGCAGCCCCGCCCGCTGGAAGTCCTCGTCGAGCGCGAGCTGACGGCCGGTCATCCAGTACAGGCCGCCGAGGTCCAAGTAATGGCAGCCGGCGGTGAGGCAGGCCTGCATCGCGTCGAGGTTGATGCGGTAGCTCGCCGCGTTGATGAGGATGTCGACGCCTTCCAGCTGGGCGGCGAGTGCGGAGGCGTCGCGAGCGTCAGCGGCGTGGGCGTCGGCCGTGGCGCCACCGTAGGCCGCGGCGACCGCGGCCGCGCGCGAACCGTCGAGATCGAGCAGGAGCATGCTCGCCACCTCGTCCGATTCGGCCAGGTCGCGGACGATCGCGGGGGCGATCGTGCCGCCGGCGCCGAGGACGGCGACCGAGACCGTGGCGTCTGAAGGTCGTGGCACAGGGGACACCGTAACGGCTTACCCCGAGGACAACGTGTGACCGTGAGGTCTAGCCACGCGGCCACTTGCAGTCGGGACGCTAGCGGTGGAGAATGCCGCGCTGAGCAGTCGGCTGGCGACGGAGCGGTTACTGCGCCGCCCTCACCAGCCGACCGCTACAACCGGAAAGAGAGGGTCCGCCGTGGAGAGCGCATCATTGGCAGAGCCGAAGCTCGGCATTCAGGTCGAAGACAAGGGCCTGAAGACGAACGCGATCTCGTTCCTCTCGAACATCGTGATCGGCGTGGCCTCGACGGCGCCCGGCTACAGCATGGCGGCGACGCTGGGCTTCATCGCCGCGGTCGGCGGGCTCGGGTTCCAATCGCCGGCGGTGATCCTCGTCTGCTTCTTCCCGATGGCGGCGATCGCGGCCGCGTACTACTACATGAACCGCGCCGACCCCGACTGTGGCACGACGTTCACGTGGATGACGCGAGCGATGGGGCCATGGCTGGGGTGGCAGGGCGGGTGGGCGATCGTCGTCGCCGACGTGCTCGTGATGCCGAGCCTCGCCTCCGTGGCGGGCAACTACACATGCTCGTTGGTCAGCATCAACCACCCCAGCAACCTCGCGGTGACCACCATCGGAATCGTGTGGATCATCATCATGACCACGATCTGTTACATCGGCATCGAGCTGTCGGCGCGCGTCCAGCAGCTACTGCTCGCGCTGGAATTCGCGACGCTCGTGATCTTCTCGGTCGTGGCGCTGATCAAGGTCTACGCCGACCACCCCGCGCACTCGGTGGAGCCGGCGCTGTCGTGGTTCAACCCGTTCGCCATCTCCAGCATCAGCGCCTTGAACGGAGGCATTCTGCTGGCGGTGTTCATCTACTGGGGCTGGGACTCCGGCGTGACCGTCAACGAGGAGACCGAGGACTCGAGCACCGCGCCGGGCCGAGCCGCGATCATCTCGACGTTCGTGCTCGTCGGCATCTACCTGGTCGTCGCGACCGCGGCGCAGTCCTTCGGCGGCCTCAGCTTCCTCGTCAACAACCCGAACGACGTCCTCTCCCCGCTGGGCCACGGCGTGCTCGGGTCGCCACTGGACAAGCTGCTGATCATCGCGGTGCTGTCCTCGGCGTCGGCGTCGACGCAGACGACGATCCTCCCGACCGCGCGGACCACGCTGTCGATGGCCCGGATGAAGGCGATCCCGAAGCAGTTCGGCAACATCCACCCGCGCTACCTCAGCCCCGGATTCTCGACGATCTGGATGGGAGTCGTGTCGACGATCGTGTACGTGTTCCTATCGGCCACCAGTCATGTGGTCGACGGTACGCAGGATCTGATCGGCGACGCCTTCACGTCGCTGGCGCTGACGATCGCCTTCTACTACGGGTTCACCGGCTTCGCGTGCGTGATCTTCTACCGGCGCGAGCTGTTCAAGAGCGTCAAGAACTTCCTCTACATCGGCGTCCTGCCGATGTTCGGCGGCCTCGTGCTGACTTGGGTGCTGGTCAAGGCGGTGATCGATTACTCGAAGCCCCATTCCGGATATTCCTCACCGTTCCTGGGGATCGGCGCGCCAATCGTGATCGCGCTGTTCATGATCATTCTCGGGCTGGTGCTGATGGTCGTCCAGCGGATCACGATGCCCGAGTACTTCCACCGAAAGCTCGAGGTCGTCGACCCGTCCGTTCTCGCCAACGCTCCGGCCGGGCGGACATCATGAGCGCCGGGATCGTCGTCGGGTACGACGGCTCGGACTATGCCAAGGAGGCGGTGCGCGTCGCCGTCGAGGTTGGCAAGGCGTACGACGAGAAGATCGTGATTGCCTTTGGCTACGAGCTCAATCCGGTCGCGGGCGAGCTCCACGACTACCACGCGGCGCTCAAGGAGCTGGCGACCAAGCGCCTGACCGAGGCAACGAGCCTGGCCGCCGACGCCGGCGCCGAAATCGAGGCGGTGATCGTACAGAAAGCGCCCGCGGCGGGTCTCGTCGCGCTAGCCGACGAGCGCGACGCTCGCGTGATCGTCGTCGGCACCCGCGGCGAGAGCCCGATCAAGGGCGCCCTGCTCGGATCGACGCCACATAAGCTCCTCCACCTCTCAGACCGCCCGGTCCTCGTCGTGCCGCTTCCCCACCGCTAGCGGCCGCGCTTGCGGCAGGTCTTAACCTCCGGCGCGTGGACACGCTCGCGACCGCACTTACCTTCGACCGGTCGTTGCGAGTCCGTGGCGCTGAGCGGACCATCGCCCTCGCCCACGGCGTCGTGATCCTGCACGACGGACTACGCCCCGTCCACCACCTGAACTCGGTCGTGCTCGATGCGCCGGTGGCCCGCGGGCTCGACGCCGAGGTCGTCGTCGCGCTGGCCGACCGCTGGCTCGGCCACCTTCGGCATCGTCACGTTGTGCTCGACGACGCCGCCGCGGCCGAGCGCGTCGCCCCGAAGCTGGCGCGGAAAGGCTGGTCGGTCCAGCGCACGGTGTTCATGGCGCTGCACGCGCAGGCGGATCGTCCTGCCCGGACCGGCGTCGCACGCGAGGTCGACCTGGCGACTCTGCGCGCGCTCGAGTTGCGGTTGAACGAGGACGAGCCGCCACTCGGCGCTGGTCCCGGCTTCGCCGAGCGGCTCGTACAGGGCATGGACGCACTCCGCGAAGGCACCCGGAATCGGTGCTTCGCAGCCGGGGAGAACGGCGACCTCGCGGCGGCATGCACGCTCTTCCTCGAGCGCGAAAGCGGCGGGATCGCCCTGCTCGACAACGTCGGCA
>PMOY01000066.1 GCA_003165655.1 Solirubrobacterales bacterium | reverse complement strand
GGGCCGACTTGAACGCCGGGGACCCGATGATCGACGGGGTGAGCTGGATCTGGACGCTGTTTCCTTTCACCTGCGGGTCGGGAAAGCTGGTGACGCCGTGGTCGCGCATGCACCCCGGGTACTTCTGGGTGTTCGAGGCCGTTAAGGATCCGCTCGAGCCCGAGCCGGACGGCTTGCCCGAGCCGCCGCACGCTGCTAAGAGAACGGCGGTCAGGGTCGCGAGGACGGTCAGCTTGGCAAGGTGCGTAAAGCGATGTGGTTGCATTGGTAGTCAGGGGCGCGATGCCGTGAGGCCTGTTGCCCGTTCCCCTTTCAATCCGTGCGTGCGGTTCTCCCGCGGCGCGTCGTTTGATTTGCTGTGTGATGCTTAGGCTGCGCGGCGGGTGAGATAGACCGAGGTCGCGATCGGCGCGAGCACGAGCAGCGCGAGGAGAGCGACTCCGAGAACGGGCGCGACGATGCTCTGTCCGGCGCTGGTGGTGCAGTGCTCTAGGCCGCCGAGGATGCCGTGGCAGAGTCTCTTGGTGGGCGTGCCGAGCAAGATCCGTCCGATGAGCACGCTGGTCGCGAGCCCGCCGGGGATAACGAGCGTTCCGATCCACTTATCGCGGATGGTCCAGGCACGCGAGTTCCACAGCAGAATCAGACCGGCGATCCAGCCGAAACCGAGGATGAAACCGCCGAGCAGGAGCAGGATGACCGCGGCCCATTCTTTGGTTCCGCGACGGGCCGGGAGCTCGTCTAGATCCGGCGTTTCGGCCGCGATGATCCCCTCGGGCTCGCCGAGCTTGTCCAGAGCCGTGAGTGCCTGCGCATCGGACGCGCTTGGATCGATCGCCTCGGAGAGATGCCCCTCGATCTCGGCGATCAGTTCCCGCAGCCGCCCGGGCGGAAGACCACGTCCGGCGCGGCGCAGGCGCTGCAGGTACTCGGCAGCGAGCGGATGGAGGGTATCGGTCGTCATCTGAGTACTCCGTTCCCAAGTAGGGCATCGACCGAGTCGCGGAATCGCGTCCACTCGATCACGAAGCCACCGAGCGCTGCTTGGCCGTCTGGGGTAAGGCGGTAGTAACGGCGCGGGGGCCCCGACGGCGATTCGCGCCAGGTCGTATCCACCACACCCTCGCGACGCAACCGGCCGAGCAGCGGATAGAGCGTTCCCTCCGTCGTCACCAGGCCATCGGCGTCACCAAGCGCACGAACGAGGTCGTAGCTGTAGCGCTCGCCGTCGCGCAGCAGCGCCAGCACACAGAATTCAAGCACGCCTCGCCGAAGTTGCGAGATCGCCATTTCCCGGATCTTCGCTGCCATGCAGCACAAGGTAGCAGGCGGCGCCAGCTGCGTCAATCCGTCCCAGGGATTCCTCGACCGCGTGCGCTGGTTAGTGGGCGGGCCGGTCCTTGGCCACGGAGATGGCGGTGATCTGGGCGGCGCCGGCGACGCTGAATACAAGCACGCCGGTCGTCACGAAGGTTGACGTAGGCGCGGCGCCCGCCGCCGGCGACCAGGCTCGCCGGAGACCGGCCGGCGAGGCGCTCATCGCCGTCCTTCGCTGCGGGGTGGCTCGGGAAGCTCGCCCGAGGCGACCAGGGCGGCGCGACGCGCCTTCCACTCCTGCTCAAACCGAGGGATCTGCTCGAGCAGGAAGTCGACGAAGGCCGACATCTCGAGCAGGATCGCACGTCGCTCCGCGGAGGCGGCCGCGAGCACCTCGAGACCCTCGCGCGCCAACTCGCTCAACTCCTCGTACTCGGATATGTCCATGCCGAGCGCCCATGCACCCGACACCGTCGGCTTCGCCTCAGGTCGGTTCAAATGTCGAGTTTGCGCTGCGCTTCTCGGGCCGGTTATCCTCGCGCGAGATGGGTGCTTGGGAGCGGACCGAGGACCGGACGCAGCCGCGGCCGGTCCAGATCGCCGGAGGCCGGCGCGGCGCCGGCGTCTCCGTCCTGGCTCTCCAGCAGATGGCTGGGAATCAGGCCGTCAGCAAGCTCATGCGCCGGACGCCGAATACTGCGCCTAAGCCGAAACAGCGGTTCGACGATCCTTCCTTCCACGAAGTGCCCGAGGGCGTGACCCCGGGAGCGAGCGCGCTGCCCGCCGGGCTCACGACCGCGAATGCGGCGAGCTCGAAGATTCAGGACGGGAAGGTCGGAAACGTGGACCGCGTCCTGCTCGACGGCCTGCCGGGCAGGATGGGCGAGAGCTGGGGCGGGGCGGACCGGGGCCACATCTCGGGCGTCGGTGCGGGCAAGAAGGGCCACCGCGGGCGGGCGATCGCTGCGATCCCGCACGGGATGAAGACCGACGGCCCGCTGTCGCTGGTTATCCACCTGCACGGGATGGACATCAACGGGCTGACCGGCACCTCGGGCATGCGCGAGACCGGGGACCGCCCCGAGGACGTGGGCGACTTCCAGATCCCCCAGCAGCTCGAGGCGTTCGCGACCAAGCACCCCAGCAGCCGGGTCGCGGTCCTGATGCCGCTCGGCGTCACGGTCCCCGGGTCCGTCGACTTCGGTATCGATGACTGGGACAAGTACATCGACGAGGCCCTCCGCCAGATGGGCCTCTCGAACGAGGCGGTCAGGGTCTACTTCTCGGCGCACAGCGGCGGCGGCTTCACGCTCTCGAGCCTGCTCAGCAACTCGATGGACCTCAAGACCCATCGACTAGGCGGTGTGTTCGCCTTCGAGAGCTTCCATTCGGCCGACGTCGGGCGCTGGGAGAAGATCATCGAGCACCATCTGGACGCCGACCTGGCCAAGCTGAAGGAGCGCCCGGCAGGAAGCGCGGACCAGCTCAGCTACCTGCGCGACGACGGGTTCCGCTTCGCCGCGTTCGCCGGCTCGGGCGGCTACACGGCCAACCTGACGAAGCTGCGCAAGACGGTGCTCGCCTGGTTTGACAAGCACAAGGGCGAGCTGGCCGCGGCGACCGCAGGCAAGGCCGAGATCCTCAACATGCTCTGGCGCAACTACCAGGTGACGTTCGACGAGGCGGGCCACATGGCCGCGCTGTCGGCGCACAGCCACTTCGAGAGCATGCTCGAATCGATCGCGGATCGCGGCCCGGCGGCGGCCGTGAAGGCACCGACCTCGCCGCCGCCAGCTCCGAAGCCCGCCGCGACAACGACCCCCACGCCCGTACACGCGGAGCCCACGAATGCGCCCTCGCCGGCCCCGACCGCCAAGGACCATCACGGGCCCCAGGCCGTGCAGGCCAGGAGCAAGCAGCGGGCCAAGCCGAAGCCCAAGCCACCCGCGCTGAGCGCGGACCAGCTGCGCCAGGCGGCGACCGACCAGGCCGCGCTCACGGACGCCGAGCGCGAGCTGATCGCCGCCCGGGATTCCGCCGAGGCCAATCTCACGGCGGCGAAGACGAAGATCACCGATATCGACAAGCAGCGCAAGCGCCACGACATCACCACGGCGCAAGCGACCGAGGCCAAGGTGCCGCTGATTGAGCAGAAGGCCTCGGCCGAGAAGGCGTACGGGGCCGCTGCTAAGAAGATCAGCAAGCACGTCAAGGCCAAGGTAGACATGGAGAAGGCCCTGGTGAAGGCGTTCCCACAGCACTCCGCCGACCCGCACCAGGCGCTCGCGGCCTGGTTCGGCGACATCGTCCCGGACGCCACCTTCCTCGGGCATCCGATCGAGGCGGAGGGCTCGGTCTGCCCGGGGGTCCACCAAGAGTTGCTGGCGAAGCTGAAGGCAGCCGAGAGGGATCTCGAGGCCCAGGGCAAGACGTTCACCATCCACTCCGTCGGCGGGCTGCGGCCGCCGTCGCCCGCGACGGGCGGCAAGCTACCGAGCTATCACTGCTTCGGCCTCGCCATCGACATCGACGCGAGCTCCAACCCGTTCGTCCGCGGAGACACTGAACCCGTCGTCATGCGGGCCACCCTGCTGATGAAGGGCTCCGAGTACGACCCTCTGAAAGCGCCCGAGAAGAACGTCGCGGCGCAGTTCGACGCCCTCGAGGCGGGCTCGGACGCGCTGCGAGACTACTTCGCGCTGCGGGGCGAGGGCGCCGAGGCCAAGATCGAGGCTCAGCTCGCGGCCCACCCCGCCGCGCGCGCCCAGGGCGACGCCGCGACCTGGAAGAAGACGATCGAGGACGACCTCGCACGCCTGAAGCCGACAGACACATGGAAGCACGGCGACCCAACCAAGGGCATGCTGTCCTTGGATAAGGACCTCGTCCTCGCGCTCACCAAGGCCGGCCTCACGTGGGGCGGCATGTACAGGCGGCCTGAGGACGGCAGAGACCTCATGCACTTCGATTGGCGCGGCGGAACCATCCAGCAGCGATAGCGGGCCTTGACACGCTTGGCGATGGTCGTCAGCTCGCGGGCGGCCCCGGAAGCTGCGAGCGCCGGACGAGGCTCGATCGTCTCACTGCGGCGGAGCGTCCCGTCAGCTCATCGTGCCCAGCGCAGCGCGCAGGGCATCGAGGTCAGCCGCCCCGAAGACCACGCGGTTTCGGGTGGCCACATAGACGAGATCGAGGTCGATGCCAGCCTGAGCGGTCCTGCGGGTCAGGTCGGCCAGTACGCCAGGACGGTCCTCAACATCGACCACGACAACCTCGCGTTCGCGGGTGACTGCGAGATGCGAGATCGCCAGCGAATGCCTGGCGGCCTCCGCGTGTGGAACGAGGATGTGGAGTTCGGCTCGCTCGCCTGACCCGATGCACGTGGCCGCCGCGATATTCACGCCGGCGTCACTAATTGCGGCCGCGACGCGCGCCAGCGCCCCGGGACTGTTCTCGACGTCGATGACCAGGTCGAATGCCATATCGCTCGGCCGCGAGAGCCTACTGCGCAAGCGCGTTGGAGTGGGCCCGCGGCTCGCACATGCGTTCCGTGCGCTTTCGATTTCCGAGGACACGCGGTCGGGACCGGACCCGAGCAACCCGCAGCTACCCCCCACCACGACTGTCCTACCCTGACCGCGGCTGCCGCGGGACAGCACGCGAGGCTCAGCGAATGGACGCACGAAGCGAGCCTCCGCGGCGCCCGATCGCGTCTACCGGTGTGATCTCGGGGACGTGGGGCCTCAACCGAAGCCTTACTTCAACGGGGATCGCGACGGCTCCATCGACGTCGCGCTCGTCGCCGACGCCCACCAGCTTGTGATGTCGACACACCTGTAGACGTTGGGGGCGGTAGCGCAGCAGGTGTACTTTGCCGACGGGCATCCCTTCAACCGGCAGTCGGTGATGCACATGCCACTCGCGCAATGCTCGGTCTTAGCGCAGGCGTGGTCGCAGGCACCGCAGTGCTTGTCGTTGGTCTGGAGGTTCTCGCAGCCGGACGGGCAACACGTCGTGCCCTCGCTGCATTCGTCTCCCGTACAGGTGCCCTCGTCCTCGTCGCAACTGCCGTTACAACAGCGCAGGCACCGGCCCGCGCAGAGGGCCCTGACGCTCACCGTGTACGAGCAGCTCAGTTTGCCGCCACCGACCCGGTGACAGCTCGCGAGCTTGAAGCCGCGCTCGCGAGGAAGCTCGCTGGCCACGAACGCCACCGATCGCCGAGCCTCTCGCTGAGCCGCGCCGACGGTCACGCTAGGCCTCTGGCAAGGAAACCTCTCGCACCAGCCAATCGACGAGCGCCTAATCTGTGGGACTCACGGCATGAGCGAGTTCTTCAACGTTCCCCTCCGCGGCCTCGACGGCGCCGAGCTCGACCTCGGCGCCCTGACCGGTCGCGCGGTGCTAGTCGTCAACGTCGGCTCGCGCTGCGGGCTGATGCCGCAATACGCGGGTCTCGAGCGGCTGCGGCGCCGCTACGACGGCGAGCGCTTCTCGGTCCTCGGCGTTCCTTTTAACCAGTTCGCCAATCAGGAGCCCGAGACCGAGGACCGGATCCGGACATTCTGCTCGGCGACCTATGGGACGACATTTCCGATCACCGAGAAGGCCGAGGTCAACGGTCCCAACCGGCATCGGCTGTACCGCAAGCTCGCTGATACTCCGGACAGCGACGGTAGGGCCGGCGATGTCGAGTGGAACTTCGAGAAGCTCCTCGTCTCCGGCGCCGGCGAGGTCAGGGCGCGCTTCCGTCCAGGGGTGGACCCCGAGTCCGAGGAGGTTGTCGAAGCGATGGAGTCGGTGCTGGCGGACCCGAGCTCCCGGCTGGCCGACGGCTGGGAGACGGTACCCGCCCTACCGGTCATCGATGCGATCGATGAGATCCCCGGGCTGTATCTCTCGGGCGGACAGATCTTCGGCAACGTCGCCGGCCCGAGCACGGGCCTGGAACTCTCCGAACTGGCCACGGGCTCAACGACGTCCGTGGCGCTGAACGAGGCGAAGTGTGATCGCCCGTCGCTCTCCTGGCCTTCGACAACTCAGGCGGTGCATTGGTGATGACAACCCTGCAAGCAGATTTGAACCAGCAAGGCCGCACCGTCTTGGTGACCGGCGCGGGTTCGGGCATCGGGCTCGCGATCGCCACTGCATTCGTCGGCGCCGGCGACACCGTCTACTTCTGCGACATCGACGCCGAGCGCGTGCACAGCGCGAGCGAAGCGCTCGGCGCGACCGCTCACGGCGAGGTCGTCGACGTCTCTGACTACGACCAGCTCAAGGCTCTGGTCGAGCGTGCGGTGCGCGAGACTGGTCGCCTCAATGTGATGGTCAACAACGCGGGCGTGGCCGACGGCAAGGCCTCGATCGAGAAGACGGGGCTGGATCTCTGGCGCCGGGTCATCTCGATCAACCTCGACGGCTGCTTCTTCGGCTGCAAGCTCGCCTCGGAGATCATGATCGGACAAGGCAGCGGCCGCATCATCAATATGGCGTCGATCTCTTCGTTTCGGGGTGCGGTCAACGGGGTCGCCTACACCGCGTCCAAGCACGGCATCGTCGGCCTCACCGAGCGGCTCGCGTCCGACCTTGGCCCGAGCGGAATTACCGTCAACGCGGTCGGCCCGGGAGCGATCGAGACGGGCGTGAGCGTCAACTCCGAGGCATTGCTCGGCGATTCGTACCCGACCGGCAGCGCCTCAACGACCAGCGACGAGAAACTACGGGAGATTGTACCCCTCGGCCGCCGTGCCAAGCCCCAAGAGGTGGCATCAGTCGTGCTCTTCCTCGCCTCGGAGGCCGCGTCGTACGTCAGCGGTGCGACGGTGCCCATCGACGGCGGCTGGCTCACTCGCTGACGCGCGCGGCGCCGGGCGTCGCCAAGCAAGGTGTCGAATGCCCAATCGTGCTTACGACTTCATCATCGCCGGCGGCGGTTCGGCTGGCTGCGTCCTGGCCAGTCCGATGCCGGCGGTGCCGCCGGCGATCAGGACGCCGGTGTCTCCGTGTGCGTGCCTGGGCTACCACCGGACGAAGGCTCCTTCGCCTTCGTCGACCGGCACCGGCGCCCGGTCGAACCCGTACGCGAGCCCGGGGCGGGTGAGGCTCAGCCCTTCGATATCCATGAACGGCGTTTCGCCGTTGGCCAGCTGCGCGATCAGCCGCCCGGAGCTCGGGCCGGCGACGTTGCCGTAGATGTGTCCCGCGGAGAGAAACAAACCGGGGATCTCCGAGAAGGCGTCGACGATCGGCAGCGCGTCGGGGGTTACCGGGATCAGCCCGGACCACTGACCATCGATGGCGATGTGGGCCAGGTGCGGCCACCGGTCCAGGAACGAGTCGACCATCATCTTCATGCCGTACATCGGCGTGCGCTGGTCGAACCCGCCATGGTCGTCTTCGGGATTGCCGATCTGAATACGACCGTCCTCGCGTTGGGCGACGAGCTCGTTGTACTCGAATCCATTTTCGCCGTCCTCCCACGGTCCGGTGAAGTCCTCCTCACGGAACGACGGTTGATCACGGACGATCGCGTATTGCTTGGCGCCGCCCGGACCGAACATGAGGACGTTGAGCTTCTCCTGGACCGGCGCGGTGACGAGCACTCCGATACGGCTCGGCCGCACCGGCGCGGCCACGCCCTCGCGCTCGAGCTCGCCCGACCAGGCCCCGGTGGCCCAGATCACGCGATCGGCGAGCACTAGGCCGCTCCACGTATGCACGCCGTGCAGTCCGTCGCCATCACGCAACAGCGACAGCACGGCGGTGTGCTCATGAATCCTCACTCCCTTGCGCACTGCGAGGTGGGCCAGCGCCCCGACGAACTTGGGCGAGTTGATCTGGCCGTCCTCGGGGCAGAAGGTCGCGCCGATCGCGTTGCGCGGCAGCAGCGGCGAGAGCTCGCGCGCCTGCTGCTGGTCGAGCACCGAGATCTCGACGCCGTCGTTCGCGCGGCTGGCCGCGAACTCCTCCATCACGCGGCGCTGGGCGTCGGTTTCAAAGAACACCATCCCACCGCGCCGGCGGAACTCGATCGGACCGAGGTCCGGGCTCAGCGTCTCGATGATCTCGATGCCCGCACGCGCGAGATCGACGGGCAGGCCTGGGTTACGGGTATGCATCCACAGAAAGCCGGCGTTGCGGCCAGAGGCGCCCCATGCGATGTGCTCGCGCTCGACGACCACGACGTCGAGTCCCATGTCGGCCAGAAAGAACGCCGCCGACACACCGACGGTTCCGGCGCCGACGACGGCGACGTCCGCACGGTCCAGAACGTTGGCGATCATCAAAACCTCCTCATCAGATACCTGCGTACTCAGGCAGGGGGTCAAGCGCGTCCACGCACGCCCTTCGACGTACGCCGTGGCGAGCCCGGAGCGAGACGGGGTCAGCCGTCCTCAAAGACCCGGACCGCTCGGGCGTCATCTTATGAATAATCCGCACCTCCCCCGGCTTGCGGAACGGGCAGGTGTTGGCGTCCCGGTCAGGTCGCCGTTCGGGCTCGCACGTCCTCTCCATCGTCGTCTGGATCAGCCTCGCCATTGAGAGCCAAGGCGCCATTGTCGTCGATGCGTTGGCCAGGAAATACATGGTCGATTCGTCACGGCAACAGTCTCCACTCCGGAGACCGGTCACCGCCGTGTGCAAATCCTCAACGCCACCGCGCCGGCTTGCGCAAATTCCAAGACGGCCTCTCCGCTTGGTGCGCGTCGGTGGTTCTGGAGGATCACCAAGCCGGCAGGCGCCGGTTCGAACGATCGACATCGCACGTAGCCGCATCGACCGGCAAACTCGGCAACGCCGGTCAGATATTGCCTTCGCTGGCCCTACCGCCACCCCAGTTTGACTCCGTAGACTCAACACCGATGCGCACCGTCACCCCATATCTCCTCTATGAGGATGTCGCCGCAGCGGTGCAGTGGCTCTCGATGGCGTTCGGCTTCCAGGAGACCGTCCGCTACTCCAAGCCCGAAGGCACCGTTATCTACGCCGAGCTGGCATACGGCGAGGAACGCGTGATGCTCACGGTTTTCTCGGAGGGATACAGCGCGGGGCCAGCTACCGAGTTTCTCAATGCGATCGTCTACGTGACCGTCGACGACGTCGAAAGCCATTACGCGCGTGCTACCGACGTCGGTGCACGGATCGTGCACGAGCCCAAGGACATGCCGTACGGCCTTCGCCAGTACACGGTGAGCGACCCCCAGGGACAGCGGTGGATCTTCGCCGAGCAAGTGCGCGATGTGCTGCCCGAGGAATGGGGCGGTCAGCAGATCCGCTCGCCGGCGACCACCCGCGAGGCCGGAGCCGACCATTCCCTGGAAGCTGCCCGTGCGCGGTGGCGCGCCGCATGAGCGCAGGGCCGTCCGAGGTCGCCGCCCGCGTGCTTGCGTTGGCCACGGCTCAGTCGGACTCGCTCGCGGTCGCCGATGACCGTCGGCGCCTGGCCTACGGGGAGCTGGCGCGGAGTGCGTCTGCGGCTGCGGCAGCGCTGCGTGCCGATGGGGTCGTGCCAGGCGACCGAGTCGGCCTGATCTCCGACAACAGCGCCGACTACCTCGTCGCCGCGCTCGGAACCTGGATCGCTGGCGCGGTTCTCGCGCCGATCCACCCGGCCTTCGGTCCCTCGGAGCTCCAGTACGTCGTCGGCAACGCCCAGCCCCGGGTCATCCTTGTCGAGGAGGGCCGTACGGCGATGCTCAACAAGTACGACGTCGAGGTCCGGTCGCTCGAGTCCGTAGCCCGTAGCGATGCGGGCGGCGTAGAAAAGCCCGCGGACGTCGATCCCAAAGCTTTGGCCCTCATCTACTACACGTCCGGTTCGACCGGACGGCCAAAGCCGGTCGCGCACTCCCATGCGGGAATCGCCGCCGGAGTGATCGCGTACATCGATGTATGGCACCTCTCATCCTCTGACCGTACGCTCGTCTGCCTGCCGATGTCTTGGGCGTTCGGGCTGACAACAGGCTCCATCGCGACCCTTCTCGCCGGAGGCACCGTAGTGGTGCTGCCCCGATACAAACCCGTCCGGGTGGCCGCAGCCATGTCGGCCGAGCGGATCACGGTATTCCACGGCGTCACGACGATGTTCGTAAAGATGCTCGACTACCTAAGGGACGAGGGCAAGTCGCTCGGCGCCACAAAGTTGCGGCTGTGCATATCCGGCGGCGAGCCTCGCAATGAGCCCGCCTTCGCGCAGTGGCGCGAGCTCACCGGTTGCCCGGTGCACGACACGTACTGCGCATCAGAATGCTGGCCGGTGGTCACCTACGACCCACGGCAAGACCCCGAGCCGCGCCTCGGCAGTGCGGGAAGGGTCGTGCCGGGAGCAGAGATAAGGATCATCGACCCCGACGGGAACGACGTGGCAACCGGCAAGATCGGGGAAGGCATCTGGCGAGCGCCGGCGCTCATGCTCGGCTATTGGAACGAATCGGGGCTGACCGACGAGGCGTTCACCGCCGACGGCTGGTTCCGCAGCCGCGATCTGGTGCGCATGGACGAATCGGGATACGTGTACGTCACCGGAAGGATCGCCGACACCATCATCCGCGGAGGCAGCAATATCTCGCCAGCCGAGGTCGAATCCGTCATCGTCCGTCACGACGGAGTCCGTGACGTCGCGGTGGTCGGCATCGCCGACCCCGTCTACGGTGAGGAGGTGGCGGCAGCGGTCGTACTCGCTCCGGGCGTCGACTTCGATCCCGAGGCCCTGGCAGCGTTCTGCCGGGCCGACCTGGCGGCGTACAAGGTGCCGACTCGCTATCTGCGGGTCACCGAACTGCCGCGCAACGCCAACGGAAAACTTGTGCGTCGCGACGTCGTGCCCATGATCGGCAGCGATGCCGTCTCAGTCGCGTGAGCGGCGAGCATCGATCGACTGATCTCACCCCTCCCGGTCTAGAAACCGGCGAGCTCACCGTCCGGGACCTGCTGGAGGTTGAGCCCTTCGGTCTAGAGCTCGTCGCCGGTAGCGACGAACACCTCTCCTGTACAGTCCGCGGCGCTCACAGCACTGAGGTGGCACAGCCCACCCGCTGGCTCGACCACGACTGGATCCTGCTGTGCGCGGCGACGGCAATACCGACGCTTGGCGACGCACAGCGCCGGCTGATCTCAGAGCTGCGGGGCGGCCGGGTCGCGGCCCTCGGGCTCGGCCTCGGCGAGCTGAACGCGTCGGTCCCGGAGGAGCTCGCCGAGGAGGCGCGCCGCGTGGGCTTCCCGGTGTTCGTCGTTCCGCCTCCCACGCCGTTCCGGGAGATCATCGCCTTTGTCCTGCGCAATCTGATGAGCGAGGAGGTCCGCGCCTTCAGCCGCATGACTGCGATCCAGAGGTTCCTGATGGACGCGATCGGAGAGGATGAGCCGATCCAAAGCGCGGTCGAGCGTCTCGCCCAGCTGGTGAACGTGAAGGTTGGTCTGCTGCTCCCGACGGGCGCATGGGAGGTGACCACCGCGGATTTACCGGCGCGTGAGATCCTCAGCGCCGTCTCCGGTCGCCATGCACTGACGCGCTCGTTCACCGCATCCGACCTCGAAGGTCACGCGCTCGCGGTGCGTGATCCGGGCGGCGGCGAGTCGTCGTGGCTAGTTCTGGCGGTCCGCGAAGGCGCGCACATGCATCCTCTCGCCTTGGCGGCAGGCAACGCAACGGTCCCCCTAATCGCCGCCATGCGCCGCCTCGGCAGGGTCCAGCGAGACGTAGACAACGCGGTTCGCAGCGCGGCCTTGGAAGCGCTGATCCTCGCGCAGACGCCGGGGGACGCCCGAACCCCAGCAGCCCAGGCCGCCGCTTGGGGCCTCGAGGTCGCTGCTGGAGTGGTCGCGGTCGTCGTCGAGGATCCGACCGCTCGCGTCGACCCAGGAAATATGCGCGAACGAGCCTTGGCGGGACGGGATTGGTGGGCGCCGGCGCTCATGGCCACCGTCCATGGAACGCAGCTGCGGGTGCTGGTCCCCGCACCGGTTTCCGGCGACGCGATCCGCGCGAACCTGATGGGCCCACACGCCGCCCTTCGCGCGGGAGTTGGGCGCATCGTGACCGACCCGCTCGACGTCAGTCGGTCGTTCGCGGAGGCGGAGCTATCGCTGCAGGCATCCGTTGCAGGAGACCGAGCAATCGGACGCTTCGACGACCTCGACCTCGGGACGGTCCTGCTCCACGAGCTACCGCTCGAGCGGCTCCGCCCAAAGGTGACCGCGTGGCTCGGGCCTCTGCGGGAGAACCCTCGCGTCTACGAGACGCTCGTGGCCTATCTCGACCATGATCTCGACGTCGGGCAGACCGCGTTGGCCCTGCATCTGCACCCCAACTCGGTTCGGTACCGCCTCGGCCGTGCGGAGGAGCTCATTGGTAAGCCGATCCGCTCGCCGACGACGCTGATCGCCCTGCAGGTTGCGCTCGTCAGCGGTCTCGGTGCCCTGGACGACGACGAACGCCCATGAACGCATCCTTGTCCAAGTGGAGTATTCGCAAATCCGCGACGGTGCTTCCGTACGAAGACCAAATGCCCGCGGGCCGGCTAGCTGTCAACGTCGGAGGCGATGACTGAGACGAGTCCTCGTCCCGCCTCGAAGACACCGCAGCTGTCGGTGTGTTTGACGTTCGACTTCGACGCGGTATCGCTGTGGACCGCGACCTTTCGATCGGAGTCGCCGTCCGAAGTATCGCGCGGTGAATTTGGCCCCAACGTTGGGGTTCCGAGGATCCTCGAACTCCTCAAGCGGCAGCGCGTCACGGCCACGTTCTTCGTGCCGGCGGTCACGGCCCGGCAGTTCCCCGACTCAGTCGCCACAATCGCCGCCGACGGACACGAGATCGCCTCGCACGGCGACCGCCACGAATGGCTCGTTCGACGAGAACGCGAGGTCGAGGCCGAGATCCATCAACGTGCCCTGGAGACCCTGACCAACATCGCGGGAACTCGACCGGTCGGATTCCGCGCACCCGGATGGGACCTGAGCCCGCACACGATCGGGCTGCTCGAAGAGCTCGAGTTCATTTATGACAGCAGTCAGTTCGGCACGGATTTCCACCCATACCGAGCGCGCAAGGGTGACGTCGTCGGCCGGTATACCTGGGAGCCTGGAGAGACCAGCGCCCTGTGGGAGATGCCCGTTTCTTGGGAGCTGGATGATTTTCCGAGCTTCTTCATCCGCCCGCCCGATTTCGTCCCCGGAGGGAGCGTGGATGATGTCCGATCCGCCTGGCTGGCGGAGTTCGACTACGCCCGCCGCAAGGCTCTCGGTGGGCTGTTCACACTCACTTTGCACCCGCAGATCATCGGGCGTGGGCCGCGGATCGAGATGCTGGAGAGCTTGGTCACCACCATGCGCGAATACGAGAACGTTCACTTCACCACACTGGCAGCAGTTGCGTCGCGTCTGAGCCGCGAGCCAGCGGACGCCGGATCCGGAGGAGACATATGACAACGCAGACAGGTGCACGGCAGCATGGTTTGTACCTCGATGAGTTTCACGTCGGCGATACATGGGACAGCCCGCGACGTACGATCACCGACGCCGACCTCGTCCTGTTTGCGGGGCTCTCCGGTGACTTCAACCCTATTCATACCGACGAGGAGTTCGCGAAGGGCACCCAGTTCGGTACGCGGATCCTCCACGGCCCCGGCACGTTCGCGATCGCGACCGGGCTCGAGTCGCGACTGGGCATCAAGGAGGGAACGGCGATCGCCTTCCTGGGTATGACCTGGTCGATGCGCGCGCCCGTGTTCATCGGTGACACTATTTGGGTGCAGGAGACCGTGGCCGAAGTGCGGCCGTCCTCCAGCAAGCCCGACCGCGGGATCGTGACCTTCGATGTCGCGATCAAGAACCAGCGTGATGAAGTCTGCCAGGGCGGACAGTGGATCGTGATGGTCGAACGTGCCCAAGATCGCCAGGCCGGGGCTACGGGGGCGTGAGACGGTGAGCGAAAACCTGCGCGTTGCGGCGGTGCAGTTCGAGCTGCGGCCGGAACGAAGCTTCGAGCAGTTCGCCGACCACCTCAGCACGATCGTTGCGCGCGCGGCCTCCGGCGGAGCTGAACTAGTCGTGTTCCCGGAGCTTGTCGGCACCGGCCTGCTGTCTTCCCACCCGGAGGCGGGGACGCTGGTAGCAGCCGACATGAAACGGGTCTACCGCGAGATGTTCCCGCCGCTAGCCGATGCGTTCGCCGACCTGATCGGACGGCTGGCGCGTGAGCACGGCATCGCGATAATGGGCGGCAGTCACTATCGCGCCGTCGGCGGCGGGCGCTTCCGCAACACAGCGTACTTGGCCCATCCCGACGGCCGGATCGAGAAGCAGGACAAACTGCACCTCACGCCGCCGGAGGTGCAGATTGGCACCGACCTCGGCGACGAGCTGATCATCACCAACGTCGGGCCGGCCACCGTGGCGACCCTAGTTTGCATGGATCTCCAGTTCCCCGAGCTGACCCGGCACCTCGTCGGTCGCGACGTCGACGTGATCTTGTGCCCATCGCTGACCTGGAACCGCCGCGGGGCCAACCGCATGCTCTACGCCAGCCACAGCCGCGCAATCGAGAACCAGTTGTTCGTCGTCACCAGCGTGTCGGTAGGAACCTGCGGTGTGCCCGGTGACGCGGCCATGCACGGCACCGGGCGCGCGATCATCACCTGCCCAGTTAACGCAACCTTCGGGATTCACGATGGGCGCCTCGCCACCGCCGCGGACGGGTTCGACAAGCTCGCGATCGCCGATCTCGACCTCGATCGCCTCCGCGAGAGCCGCGCCAATCCGGAACCGCCCGGTCTGGTTAACCTGCGGCCCGAGCTCTACCGGTCGCTCTCTGAGCGCCCGGTGGCGCAATGAGCGAGCCGGGCGCAGCACGATGAGCGAGCGCGGCTTCGTCCACATACGGCGCGTTCGCTATGACGAGGTAGATCCGCAGGGAATCATCTTCAACTCGCGGT
>PMOY01000327.1 GCA_003165655.1 Solirubrobacterales bacterium | reverse complement strand
TACCCGGCTTCGGCGAAGTCCTCCCCGCTCAGCTCCAAGAACCGCTCAACCGAGGCCTCCTGATGCTCGAGGCGCTCCGCGTACGCGTGCGCGTGCTCGGCCGCCAGCTCGAGAAAGTCCTCGACGCAGCGAACGGGATCATCGGCCAGGGGATAGACCCGCATGACGTCCTGCTGGGCGCACGCGATGCCCATCGGCGGCCGGCCCTGGGCGAGCGTCCGGGCGCTGCATACCGGCGCCACGACGAGCTGGCGATCGGGGGCCACGAGCGCGGTCGGCAGCAGCCGCGGCGCGGGCAGTCGCACCGAAAGATCGATCGAGTGCACGACGCTGATGCAGCTCGACACCAGCTCGCACAGCGGTTCGCGCCACACTTCGAGCACGGTGTCGGCGCCGACGAGCGCGTCCTTGAACGCGGTCGCCTGCTCGATGTAAAGGCGCTCTGCCTCGTCACGGTCCTCGGCGTCGGCCAGGTCGAGATCGCACGGCACGCGGAGCAGTTCGCTCGCCGCGACCGTGGTTCCGGCGCCACGGCTACCACAGGCGACGTAGGTCTGCAGCGTGCCGAGGTCTCGCCGGCCGTGGAAGATCACGGTCATCGAGTCGCTCAGTGGCAGGCCGCCGACGTGTACGGAGACCGCGACCGAAGTGGACTGGTCGAGCAGCGCGCGCCGAAGCAATTCCTCCGCCGCGGCGTCGTCTGAACGTGGATCGTCGTCGAGCATAGGCGTCTGCTCCTTAACATCGGCTACTTGCAGTCACCTATTTACCCAGGTTGGCGGTCGGAAAGCCACCGACAACGGGAGCAATAGTCGCCGTCGGGTCTGGCCAGCTGGCGCATCGGCGATCGCCGCTGAGCTCGAGTCCCACGCTTGCGGGCCCGCCCGGGTACCCTGCACGTGCGATGAAGATCCTCTACAAGCCGTTCGGCATCATCGCCGCGATCATCGGCGCCAGGCTCGCGCGCAAAGTCTCCAAGGACGTCTGGGGGACGATCGACGACGGGGAGCCACCCAAGGCGACGACCCAGAACGCGACCCTGACCAAGGTGCTCGGCGCCACGGCCCTCCAGGCAGCCACGACGGCCGCCACTCGCGCCGCGGTCGAGCGTGCCGGCCTGAGATGGTTTTACTTCACGACGGGGATCTGGGCGGGCGACAAGAAGCCCGCCATGACGAACGGCGCCGCCGACACGAGCTCAGGCGAGTAAACGCCGGGACAGATCAGGGCCGAGCCGCGAATCGGGATCATGCGCCCGCGAGATCGCCGCTCGCCGGACACGGACTGCCGTCTTCAGCTGGATCCTGCCGCGGCACCGCGCGCCTGCTCGTTGCTTCCCTGTGGCGTCGCCGCCACGCTGTTTCCGTGTGCCCTCCGGGCAAGCTCGTCCCACTCCTCCCACGTCTCGATCCGTCGCGCGTACTCGGCACGGATCATGTCGAGCGTGCCGGAGCCAAAGAAGATCCGCAACGGTGGCTCGCGCGCATCCACGAGCTCGAGAATCGCCGCACCGGTCGCCTCCGGATCGCCCGGCTTGGCGCGACGAGCGGCGACAGACTCGGTCAGCCGCGCGCGGACGCCGTCGTAGGCCGGTAGATGCGTGGCCTGAACGGCAGAGGGCCCGCGCCAGTCCGTCGCGTAGCCGGTCGGCTCCACGATCGTGACGTGGATGCCGAAGTCGCGGACCTCGGCCGCGAGGGACTGACTGAATCCCTCGAGACCCCACTTCGAGGCGTGGTACATGCCAATCGTCGGAAATGCGTTCACACCACCGATCGACGAGACCTGGATGATGTGTCCCGAGCCCTGCTCACGTAGGTAGGGCAGCGCCGCCTTGGTCACCCACAGGGCGCCGAACAGGTTGGTCTCGATCTGCGCCCGCGCCTGTGCCTCCGTGACCTCCTCGATCGCGCCGAAGAGCCCGTACCCGGCGTTGTTGACGACGACATCGATCCGATCGAAGTGGTCGTGCGTGCGCTTGACCGCATCCTCCACCGCGGCGACGTCCGTGACGTCCAGTGCGATCGGCAGGGCGTTTTCGCCGTATTCATCGACGAGATCGGTCAGGGTGTCGGTGTTGCGGGCGGTCGCGGCGACTCTGTCTCCGCGCTCCAGCGCGGCTCGCGCCCAGATGTGTCCGAATCCCTTGGAGGTCCCGGTGATGAACCAGACTTTTGTCGCCCTTGGCATTGTCTAGAGCTCCTCTGCTCGCGCTGATACAGCCCCCGAGGGCTGCGGTATGTTCGGGTCCAATCGGAGTTGTCCTCCGGTTGGGGAGCGTAGCACTAGACGGA
This sequence comes from Solirubrobacterales bacterium, assembly GCA_003165655.1. Classification (GTDB taxonomy): domain Bacteria; phylum Actinomycetota; class Thermoleophilia; order Solirubrobacterales; family Solirubrobacteraceae; genus Palsa-465. The sequence continues at coordinate 3,944 of PMOY01000327.1, read as the reverse complement.
GGTCGCCTCCGCTTACCGGTGAGCTGCGCTTGCCGCTAGCCCCCGCCCCTCAGCACGAATCCCCGCTTGGCGAGCTCGGTGCTCGCATCCTCGAATGCGCCGAAGTCGCGGCGCAGGAGCGCATCGATGGGCCGGCCGGCCGGGCCCGTGGCGCGAACCCAGCGTCGCAGCACCTTCACTCCGGCGCGTTCCCTCGCCTCGGTCAGCAGATCGAGCAGGATCGGCAGCTCGCTCCGATGCTCGAGCTTGCCCGAGAGCAGGGTCAGCGCGTCGACGTCGAGCACGCGGCAGAGCTCGCCCTCGCTCAGGCCGAGCACGTCCATCAATTCCGCAGCACGCTCGCTTTGAACCCTCCCTCCGAGCTGAGGATCATCGCGCTCGCTTGGCGTCATCGCCGCGCCGATCAGAACAGCTGGTTCTCGCCGCCGAACACGTCGCTGACCGAGCCATCGGTGAAGATCTGACGGATCGAGCTGGTCAGCAGATCGGCGCATGGAAGCACCCGGACGTTGTCCGGCGCGCCCGGCGGAAGCGGGATCGTGTCGGTCACGACGACCTGCTCGAAGTCCGCGGATGCAAGGTTCTTCCACGCGTCGCCCGAGAACACGCCGTGGGTGGCGGCGGCGTAGATACGGCGAGCACCGGCGTCCCTCACGGCGAGCGCTGCGGCTTTGAGGGTGCCGGCAGTGTCGATGATGTCGTCGACGAGCACCGCCGTCTTGCCCGCGACGTCGCCGATCACGTAACCGATCTCGGCGACCTGCTGCGCTGGGCGCTCTTTATTGAGGATCGCCAGGTCGGCGCCGATCCTGGAGGCAAACCTCTTGTTCAGCTTCACCCGGCCGGCATCCGGCGCGACCACGACGAGGTCCTCGAGCCCGAGGTCGGCGAAGTACTGGGTGAGCATGAAGAGCGCCGTCATGTGGTCGCATGGCTTCTGGAAGAACCCCTGGATCTGACCCGAGTGCAGATCCATCGCCAGGATCCGGTCGATCCCCGAGGTCTCGAGCATCCGCGCCACCAGCCGCGCGGTGATCGGCTCGCGCGGGGCGGACTTCTTGTCCTGGCGCGAGTAGCCGTACCAGGGCGTGACGGCAATCACGCGGTGCGCCGAGCCTCCCACCGCGGCGTCGATGATCGCGAGCAGCTCCATCAGCGCGTCGTTGGCGCTGAGGCCGGTCCTGGCGTTGCCGCACGTCGGCTGGACGATGAACACGTCAGCGCCGCGGACCGACTCCCTGAAGCGGCAGTAGACCTCGCCGTTGGAGAACGTCTTCGGGTCCACCCCGCTGAGCTCGACGCCCAGCTTCGCCGCGATCCGGGCGGCGAGCTCCGGGTTCGCACGCCCCGAGCAGAGCATCAGGCGCTTGTTGTAGGCGAGCTGCATCTCGCTGGTGGACAACGGACTCGTCTGGAGCACGCTCACGGGGGGCCGGAGTCTACGCCCGGCCGGTGACGAACCGGTAGGCGTGACGGTCACTTCTCAGCCGACTCGTCGGCCGCGGCCCGCTCGACCCGGCGCTGCGCGTAGCCCTCGACGTTCCGCTGGCGTGGGCGCGCGACGCCGAGGGCCCCTGCCGGGACGTCCTCGGTGATCACCGACCCGGCGCCCGTGTACGCATCGTCCCCGACGGTGACTGGCGCAATGAAGGTCGTGTCCACGCTGACCTTGACTCCTGAGCCGATCTTCGTCCGGTGCTTGCGGTAGCCGTCGTAGTTGGCGGTGATCGTGCCCGCGCCGATGTTGGAGCGCTCGCCGATGTCCGTATCGCCGATGTACGACAGGTGGGGTACCTTGGTTGCGGCGCCGATCTCGGAGTTCTTGACCTCGACGAACGTACCGACCTTCGAGCCCTCTCGCAGGACGGCTCCCGGCCGCAGATAGGCAAACGGGCCGACGCTCGCGCGCTCCCCGACATCGGCCCCGGTCAGGTAGGAGTGGACGACTCTCGCCTCGTCGCCGATCCGGCAATCGATCACGGTGCACGCGGGCCCCACCTCGCAGCGCGCGCCGATCGACGTTGCTCCGAGAACGCTCGTAAACGGCGCGATCACGGTGTCCTCGCCGATCTCCACGTCGGCGTCGATCGCCGCCGAGCTCGGGTCGACGATCGTCACGCCCGCGAGCATGTGCCGCTCGTTGATGCGCCGCTGCGCGAGTGCCCTCGCCGCTGCGAGGCCAACGCGATCGTTGACGCCCAGGGTCAGCGCCTCGTCGGTGACCTCGAATGCGTCAACGGTGCGCCCGACACCGCGCAGGATCGGCAGCACGTCGGGCAGGTAGAGCTCGCCCTGGGCGTTGTCGGCGCGGACCTGCGCGAGCGCCTCGAGCAGAAGCCCACCCTCGAAGGCGAAGATGCCCGTGTTGATCTCGCGGATGTGCAGCTCCCCGTCCGTGGCGTCGCCGGGCGCTTTCGTCTCGACGACGCGCTCGACCGTCCCATCGGGCGCGCGCACGACGCGCCCATAGCCCGACGGATCCTCGAGCTCGGCCGTCGCCATCGTCGCCGCCGCCCCTGAATGCTCGTGCGCCTCGGCGAGGCCCCGGAGCGTCTCCGCGGTGATCAGCGGCACATCGCCGTTGATCACGATCACGGTGCTCGTGCCGTCGATGTGGGCAGCAGCGGACCGGACCGCGTCAGCGGTGCCAAGGGGGCGCGCCTGGACCACGATGACGACCTCGCCGTCGAGGACCGCTGCCAGCGGCCTGTCCGGGGCGTCGACCACCACGATCGTCCCCGCGCCGGCGTCGTGCGCCGCGGCGACCGGCCATGCGATCATCGGCCGCCCACACAATGGGTGCAACAGCTTCGGGATCCCCGAACGCATCCGCGTGCCCTGTCCCGCGGCGAGGATGACGACGACGACCGGTGCGGTCACGGAGTGATGGTAGGTGATCGGAGCGGTGGCCGGAAGTGACGAGGGGCGGTGGAAGAAGTGACGAGGTCTCGTGCACCGCCGCTGGCATCCCGCCGCGGCGGGATGCACCCTGGGGACTTCCTGATGAGCTGGGGAGCCCGGATTTGAACCGGGACCTCACGGCTCCAAAGGCCGGCGGGCGACCGTTACACCACTCCCCAATGCTTTCTGCTGGCGATGCGGCCCACGTTATCTCATCCGCTTGCGAACCCTCGCCGGGGATTGCCGACCTCGCCGCGACGACAACCGCCGCCGTCCCTCGAGCTAGCCGGCCGCCGACTCGGGACCACGTGCTCCGTGCGCTCCGGGGCAGGCGCGCGCTGCGACGTCCCCTCGGCGATCCGCGCCCTCGCCCACCGCATGACCGGGCGCTCGACATACCGGTAGGAGAGCTCGACCGCGAGGAACATCACCATGAACAGCACGACCGTGCCCCCGGTGCCGGCGTGGCGGCCGACGAGCATCGTCCACGTCTGGCCGGGCAGGAGGTTCCACAGGTAGAGCCCGTAGGAGACCGTGCCCAAATGCACGAGCGGACGCAACGACAGCGTCCGCGCCAGCAGGCCACGCGGCCGGTCGACGACGCTGAGGATCAAGACCGCCGCGGCGACCTCGCAGAGGGGTAGTCCGTACAGGTTGAGCGGGTCGCCGCCGATCGTGAACGCGGGGTTCGTGTAGCACCAGCCGATCACGACAAGCGCGGCCCACCCTGCCACGCGCGGCAACGCCCCGCGGTAGCGGTAGCCGAACAGCGCGGCGAGGCAGCCGACGGCAAGGGCGTCCATGCGCGTCGGGGTCGCGTAGTAGGCGAATTCGTCCCAATGGATCGAGCCGGCGAGATAGACCCGCAGTCCGGTTGCGCCGACGCCGATCAGCACCGAGGTCGCGCTCGCCACCACGAGTGGGTGGCGACGCAGCCATCCGCGCGCGCCGGGGCGGCGATCCGTCTTCCCGTCCAGGAGCCAGCGCAGCGCCGGCGGCCAGCAGGCGTAGAAGTGCTCTTCGACCGAGAGCGACCAGGTCCA
>PMOY01000026.1 GCA_003165655.1 Solirubrobacterales bacterium | reverse complement strand
CTGCGGGCGCTCGAGATCGGGCCCGGCGACGAGGTGATCGTCCCAGCGAACTCGTTCATCGCTACGGCCGAAGCTGTCTCGCTCGTCGGCGCGACGCCACGTTTCGTCGATGTCGAGCACGCGACCGCGCTGATCACCGCGGCGGCGATCGAGGCTGCGATCGGCCCGTACACGCGCTGCGTCATTCCGGTGCATCTGTACGGTCGGACGGTCGACCTCGACCCGATCCTCGAGTTGGCACGCGAGCGTGGGCTGGCGGTCCTCGAAGACGCGTGCCAGGCGCACGGTGCGCTACTGAACGGCCGTCGCGCCGGGTCGATCGGCGACGCCGGCTGCTTCTCCTTCTATCCGGCGAAGAACCTCGGCGCATGGGGTGACGGCGGCGCGCTCGTCACGGACGAAGTCGCGATCGCCGATCGCGTCCGGCGGCTTCGCTCGCACGGGGAGGTGACTCGTTACCACCACGAGGTGATCGGCACGACGGCTCGGCTGGATGCGCTCCAGGCCGCCATCCTCCGCGTCAAGCTGCGTCGGCTCGAGGACTGGAACGCCGACCGCCGGCGCGTCGGGGCGGCGCTCGCAGACCGTCTGGAGGGCGGTCCGGCGACCCCGCCCGCACGCGCCCAATCCGGCGGCGACCACGTCTTCCATCAGTTCGTCGTGGAGACGGACGACCGCGATGGGCTGCGCGAACACCTCGCCTCGCGCGACGTGGCCAGCGCCATCCACTACCCCGTCCCCATCCACCGGACGCCGGCGTACGCCTCCTCGGGCCTCGGGGAAGGCTCGCTTCCGGTCGCGGAGGCCCTGGCTGGGCGCATCTGCTCGCTGCCGATGCATCCCGCGATGACGGAGGACGAGATCGCGCGGGTCGTACGGGCGGTGCGCGAGTTCAGCGTGCCCGCGCTGTGCGCCTGAGCGGTGGCCCGCGCTCTGCGCCTGAGCGGGGGCCCGCGCTGTGCGCCTGAGCGGGGCGAGACGAGACGTGGCGCGTGAGCGCGCTCATGCCGCCGTCGCGCAGTGGCAGATGAAGATGTCGTCGTCGGAGAAGAGAGCGCTCTCCCGACGCAGGCCTTGACGCTGCACCTGGGTGGCGTCGAACTGATCGATGTAACGGATCGTGTCGACACTGAACCCTCGGCTCGCGACGCGATCTGCGAAATCCCGACCGTAGCGACGCAGGTGGTCGCGCTGCCAGTAGACGCGACGTCGCTCCTCCGGCGTATGCACGTCAAGCCCCTCGACCGTCGAGGGGCTTGCAGGGTCGATGGGAGACATGATGATCGCGCGGCCGTCAGCGCGGAGCACCCGCCGGATCTCGTCGAGCGCGCGCCGATCGTTGTCGACGTGCTCGAGGACGTGGTTGCAGATCACGACGTCGAACGAACCTGCGCTGTATGGCAGATCGAGGAGATCAACGTGATCGGTCGCGAGCGGCGAGTCGAGGTCGGCGCTCACATAATCTAAGTTCGACAGCCGCCGCAGTTCAAGCTGCAGGCACCACTCCGGCGCGACGTGGAGGACCTTCAGCCGGCCGGCGAAGAGATCAGTGCGCTCGCGCAAGTAGCTGACCAGGAGCCGATGGCGCTCGAGTGCTCCGCAGCGTGGACACTTCGCATACGGACGACCCTGATGCGGGATGAACCGCGAGAAATCTCCGTCGCAGCATGCGCAGTGGACGGCGTTACCCCGGTACAACAGCGGACGGACGAGACTCACGACCGCGGGGCGGAACTTTCCCGGCACGAACGAGCGGACGGCACGTCGCGCGAGCGACGACCGGTTATCCGGAATCGATGCCCCGGTGACCCTCTCAGACTCCACGTTGCCCACCCAGCGATTGTACCGGGGCGAGGCGAACCACCAGCGACACCGTGACACCGTTACTCATGGAGATCCGCCGTCTCCGGGCGGGCTGAGCTTGTGGTTAAAGCGGGCTTTTGGATCACGCCGAACATCCCACGCTGGTCATCCGATGCGCAGACGATCGCGGGCGGCCGTCCGAACGCTTGCACCGAGTGGATGAACCCGCTATTGAAGTGAACGTCGTCGGCCAGGAGAAACCCGCCAGGACGCAGGACGTTCCACGCGAGCTGCAGTTCGAACGACACGTTGCGATGGGTGTGGCGGCTGTCGTGGATGAACAGGTCGATCGTGCCCAGCTCATCCAGCAGTCCCGGTAAGCGACGGCGGCTCGACCCCTCGATCAGCGTCCAGCGAGGCCTGAGGACATCGGTTACCGCGGCGCCCACCTCGTTGGCGAGCCGACGCTGCTCCAATGGCGGAGGCAGGTCGACGCTGTACAGCTGACCGGCGCCGTTGAGCTGCAACGCCTCGAGGATCACGCGGGTGGTGAATCCGCGCGCCACACCCGTCTCCACAACGGTCAGTGGCCGCAGATGGTGCGTCAGGCACCACGCTGCACGCGCCAGTCCGGCGTCCCCGTCATCCCATCCCGAAAATGAGCCGCGACCCACCTCGAGGCCGCTGTCCTCGAGTGATCCCACTGTCTCTGACCACAGAGGAGCGAAGGCGTCCACCACGTCACACGGCCACTTGACCCCGAGCAGGGCGTGAAGCGACTCCTCCCAGTCAGCGTCAGCCTTCATCGGTGTCGGCGCAGCCCGGCGTTCACGCTCGTTGATGATCTTCTCGCGCACGCGCTCAACACCTTCCACGGGATCACGTATCACCGCCAACGCTGCTCGCCCGGGCCGACGCAGGCGACGGCCGCGCACCCTGCGGCCGGCGGCCGCCCGTGCAACCTGCGAGCCCGCATACCAGCTGCCGGACACGAAGCGCATTGTCGGGCCGAAGCTTCGAGCGGCGGGGGCTCCCAAGATGTGCAGGCCGGGCACCGATGTCTCGAGACCGCGGCCCAGCACCGGGTAGCCGTCGACGGTCCGCACGTCGGACAGGACGCCACTGCTCAGGAACGGGTAGCGCTTGATGTCGACCTCGTACCCCGTGCCGAACATCAGATGATCCACTTCCCGAGTGGTGCCATCGGATAGGTTCAGCCGCAGCGCGTCGCCGGTCGCCTCGGCGCTTGTCACCTGGGTGGCCAGGGTGAGCTTGACCCCGTCAAATCTGACCTTGACAAAGTACGAGCACGCCGGGCGGATCGACCGGTACGCGATCTGGTCCTGAGTCTCGCGCGGCAGCCGCGTAAACAACGCGGGCGTGGCGACCAGCCGGCTGTACCACAGCGGACCGACATCGGTGGGCGCGTAGACGATGCGGCCGAGGGGACCAATGAAATGGATCGGCGACCAGCTGCGCAGCCAGACGACCTCAGGGGCCCGAACGAGCAACTCGACCTCGGCGCCGCGCTCGCTCATCAACACCGCACTCTCGAAAGCGCTCTGGCCCGCGCCGACGACTGCGACCCGCCGCCCCGCGAAGACGGCCAGGTCAGCGTGGTGGCCCGTGTGCGAGACGAGACCTGACGGTAGGTGAGCAAAGCCCGCGGGCATGCGCTCGAATGCGGCGATGCCGGCCGCCACGACCACCCGCTGTGCCGTCAGGCGCTCGCCGTCGCCGAGGTCGAGAGCGAAGCCTCCGTGGTTGCGTGTGAGCCGCGTCACCGCCCGCGTGTCGACGTCCGGTACGCCGTTGCGCTGAACCCATGAGCCGTAGTCGACGAAGCGCCGCAACGAAACGGGATGGCCGAAATGCTCGCCCGTCTCGTCCATGTAGCTTGCGAGGGAGAGCGGCCCGATCGGTTCGACCATATTCGTTGCGCTCATGTTCGACCGCAGCCTCATACCCTTCGGCATGCTCCGCCAGAACGACATCGGGTCTCCGAGCACATGCGCATCCACTCCCGCGCGGCGCAGATGGACCGCCGCGGACAGACCATGCGGCCCGGCGCCGATGACTGCGACCTCGAGATCCGGGCTCGCCATCTCAAAAGCCTCGCTTGACTGCTAGATAGGGCAACAGCGCCAGCTCCGCGAGGCCGGGAAGCGGATCGTCATGGCTGAACACGGACTCGACGTCGGCGAGCCGCAGCGATTGCACGTAGGCGCGCCAGCCGAGACGGCGTCGCGCGAGCTCGCCGACCGCGGTGGGCAGATCCGTCGCGAGCCGGATCCAGAACACTCCGGGGCGCGCGCGGACCCCGTTCGGAGCCGGGTGCCCCAACTGGTCGGCGTACAGCAGATAAGGGAAATCGACCCCCGCGCGTTGCCCAAGGCTGTGATAGCCCCACGTCCGGGCGTTGACGTCCAGGAGCTTGGTCTGCCCGTCGCGCTCGTCGTGCTTGTACTCGACCTCGACCAGGCCGTAATAGTCGATCGAGCGCAGGAAGCGCTCGGATATCTCCACGAGCTCAGGGTGCTCAATGGTCTCAACGAACGTGCTCGCCCGGCCAAACTCGACGGGATGCTGGCGCAGGCGCCTGACGACCATGCTCGCGGACGCGCGACCGTCCTTGAAGAAGGCGCAATAGGCGAGCTGCGTGCGACCGTCTCCCGGAATCAGCTCCTGGACGACGACCTCCTCGGCGCCGACAAGGTCCGCCGCCTCGCGGAAGCGGAGCACCAGCTCCTCGCGCGTGTCCGCGCGCCACGCCTTGCACTTGGTGGCGTAGAAGAAATGCTCCTTGATCGCCGGCTTGATCACGAAGGGCGGCTCGCCGTCGATGGCGGCCAACTCGTCCTCGCTCGAGACCAACCACATCCGCGGCGTCCGGATCCCGAGCTTGGCGGCGTGACGGTACGTGTTGCGCTTGTCCCATGCCCATTTTGTCACCGACCACGGGGGCGTCGGGATCCGGAAGTGCTCGAGCAGCTGCTCGCGACGGCGAGACAACGCAGCGACCGTCTCCTCGCGAGTCGGATAGACGACCCAGCCGTCGACGTCGCGACGCCGCGCGAGCGCGAGCAACGCCTCGACTGTGTCATCGTCGGTACGCAGGTGCGGGACCTTGAACGAGCCTGCGACATAGCGAGAGTGCCTGCTGATCGAGCTCTCGTCGTCGATCACCACGACGTCGATCCCGCGGCGACCGAGGCTTCGGACGATGCCGAGCCCTTGGTAATCGCCGCCCATGACGATCGCTCCCGGGTGGCGAACGCCGGTCCGCGTGGCGGCGCTGATCGCCACGCGTCCAGACGGCACGTGGACCTGCGCAGGGAGCCCCCGCGCAGCCAGGCGCTCGAACGAGGCTCCAGCGGTGCTCCGCTCGTTCACCACGCCCCCTCGTAAAGAGCCACAGTGCCCTCGTCGGCCGCAGGACCGACGATGTGCCAGCCGTCGCGGTGCCACTCGAGGTGCGACCCCGCCCGCCTGCGCCACCAGGCGCTCACATCGCGCGGGAGCGCTTTCCAGGCACTCTCGTCCTCGGCGAAGCGACCGAGGAAGCGGCCGTAGGCGCGTAGCAAACGCTCGTCGACGAGGTAGTCGGGATGGGTGTCGATCATCGCCAGCCCCCCGCGATCGCGCAGGAACTCGGCCTTCTCGACCCACGCTGTCTCGTCGTTCTGGCGCAGGATCACGAACAGCGTGTGGTCCTGAACCAGCGTCAGCGGCAGCTCGATCATGCCCTCGTTGAAGAACGGCAGCCATGTGCAACAGCCACCGGCCTGCGGTTCGAACGGATCGGTGTCCGGGCAGGAGGAGTCGTAGTCAAAGCCGAGCAGCGGTATCCAGTCCCAGTTTCGATGCATCGCCGGCGAGCGAAAGCCGACCGCTCCCCAGCGCCCGGCGGCCTCGTGCATGCCCGGCAGCCGTTCCAGCAGGGTCGCGACGGACTCGAGGTCCCGCCCGTCGTGATGGAGGCCGTGGACCCCGATCTCAAAACCGTCAGCGACCAGTTCGCGCACGCGCGCGTCTTCGACTGCATAACGTCTGGGCACGAGGTTCCATGACGACCGCATCCCGTGCGCTCGCTCGAGCTCGAGCACGGGATCGATCGCGGCCCATCCACGCGCCAGCTCCACGTCGTGAGTGAGGACCAGCGCCCATTGGTGATTGTCGGGCCAGGCCGCGATGTACGGGACCGGCTCGCCTGCGATCCCGCCGAGGATCGCCAGCATCAGGTCGAAGAAGTCGTGCAGACAGGTCTCAACCGGCCAGCGTGGGAACCGTGACCGCGCCTGGACACGCGCGAAGCGCCGGCGCAGCCAGATCTGCACCGGGCGGGGAAGCAGCGGCCGCACGCGGTAGTAGATCGACATCAGGCCCTGCCTTAAGTTGCGGGCCCTGGCTCCGGCCGCGATCGCCGAGTAATGTTCGCTCCAGCAGTTGAGGATCACCTCGTCGGGGTCGAACGGGAGGAACACGCTTCCGTCCTCGCAGCGCCAAATCGAACCAAGCTCGTTGTTGTCGCCGTCGGTGATCGAACGTACCCGACGCCAGCCATCGCCGCGCTTCGCGAGGAGGAGCTCGGCGACACGGTCTGGTAGCACCTGGGCGAACATGGGAACCTCAGTCTCACCGTCGGCACCGAGGATCATCGCGGCCACCGCACGGCCGTTCGCGGCCGCCGGCCATAAGAGCGCAGATCCGCCCGCCGAGAGCTGGACCTGCTCGATCCCGTCGTGAGCCAGCTCGGCGTCGACCTGACACGGGATCCTGAAGTATTCGAGCAGCGTCGCCGGTCGAGAGGACACGAACAGCGTCTGGGGCGGGCTAGCGGGGCGTTGCATCCCGGCTCAAGCCCGCATAGGCCGCGAGCAGTGCTGACTCGGACGTCTCCCACGTCAGCTCACGGGAACGATCGCGGGCGCGACGCGCCAGTTTCGAGCGGAGCGCGGGATCCTCGGCGAGCATGGCGATCCGTTCCGCGAAGGCCTCCACGTCGCCCGGCGGCACGAGCATCGCCGCGTCGCGCACCGTGCGACGCGTCTCGAGCAGGTCATATGCGACGACGGGCTTGCCGAGAGCCAGATACTCCATCAGCTTGATCATCGTCGAGCGTTCGTTGAGGGCCGTGGCCGGGGCCGGATCAACGCACACGTCTGCGTCCTGCAAGAGCACGGGCACGCGGTCCGGAGCCACCCAGCCGGTCATCCTCACGCTGGCAGCCACCCCCCAGCGCTCGAGCGCCGCTTCGAACTTCGGCCGGGCATCGCCGTCCCCGATGACGGTCAGGATCGCGTCGACTGCCGGAGTCCGGTCGCGCAAGCACGCGAGAACCTCGACGATGCCGTCGAGGCCGTCTTGCTCGGCGACCGTGCCAAGGTAGGCAAGCCGCACCGGTGCGAGGACGCCCTGACGCACATGGATGGGCAACCGCGTCCAGCTCGCGGGCGGACCGTTGCGGACCACGGTCACCTGGTCTGACCCCATGTGACCGCGGCCGCGCGCGATCTCGGCGTGTGACTCGTTGGCGGCGAGAACGTGGCTGGCCACGGCGAACGTCAGCCGCTCGCTGACTCGCGCCACGTCGACAAGAACCCCGGGACCGAACCTCACCTCAGCAAGCTCAGGACCAAGGTCGTGATGATCGAAGACAACCCGTCGACGAGCGAGCCTGAACATGGCACCGGCAAGGAAGAGCATGTCCGGAGGGTTGTGAAGGTGAAGCACCGTGCCGCCCCGCACGAGCGCACGCACAGCCGCAGCGTGCAGCGCGAACCAGGCGACGACGTACTCGAGCATCATCGCCGCCGTACCCATGCGCGACCAGTTGACCGCGCGAAACCGCCGCACGTCCACGCCGTTCAAACGCTCTCGCGTCGGCTGCCCCTTCCGCCGCGGGGCGATGACCTCCACGGTGTGCCCGGCGGCAACGAGCGACTCCGCCTCGTAGTGCACCCGCGGGTCCTGGGGATAGGGGTTGTTCTCGAGCAGCATCGTGATCCGTTCCGACCCGCTGACGCGGGATCCCGCCCACCTCGACGTGCCCATGGGACCGATTTTGCGACCCGTTCGCGTCGAATCGGAGCCCTGTGCTCCGGTCACGACCGTCTGCGGGGCGCTCACGGCTGGGCGACCTCGTTCACCGGACGCAGCCGCAAGACGACGGCGGCTAAGGCGATCGTGGTGAACGCGAGGAAGGTCGCCTGGGTGTAGGAGAACGCGTCATACGTGGCCATCGAGGTGGCGAATGCGGCAATCGAGGCCGCGAGCGCCACGGGCAGCCATCCCTGGGGCGTGTCCCGTTCGAGCTTCGCGCGAGCGCCGAGCCGACGGATCACCCGGATAAACAGCCACAGCCATGCGAGGATGCCGAGCAGGCCCGTCTCGAGGAAGGTGCCGAGCCACTGGTCGTCGAGGACCTGAGCATTGTCGTCGGGGTTCGGCTCGTCATTGGCCAGATTGCCGACAATCCGAGTTCCGTAGCCCGCTCCAAAGAGCGGGTTATGCTCTGAGAACGAATGGAGCGCCGGTCCGATTCTCGATAGCCGGGTGACATCCTCGACGTTGCCATTCGCGCCGACAAACGTCTGCGTCTGCTGCTTGAGCAAACCTCCGTTCGGGAAGAAGCCTTGGATCACGCTCCCGAGCGAGCCGGGTGAGAAGAGATGCACGACCAGCAAGATCGGGAGCAGCGCCGGCCAACAGCGGAGCGTCTGCCGTGGCCGCAGCCAAATGCAGATCAAGATGATCACGGCGATGCCGATGACCCCGGTGCGCGAGCCGCCCGCGAAGTCACCCATCAGGAGGATGACCACGGCCACCCACCAGCGCTTTTGCCCGCGGCTGATCGCGAGATAAGCGGCAAGAGGCATCAGCATCGCCATGGAGGAGGCAAGCTCGATCGGGTGGCCGGCTGATGCAACGGCGCGAATTTGTCCTCCGCGGATGAGGAGGCCTACGGCACCGGGGTTGAATCTGAACCCCGGGAGCAGGAAGTGCAGGTGGTTGAAAACGTTGTTACCTGTTTTGCGCTGCACCACCGCGCCGATCCCTTCGATGCACCCAGCGCACACGAGCACGGTCAGGAGACGCTCTACGACGGCCCGGGTTCGCACGACGCTCACCAGCAGGTAGAGAAAGATGACGAAGCACGCAAACAGCCAGATCGCCTTGACGACATAGCTCGAATACCTGCCGACGGTTGCCGGATTCACCAGCTCTGAGCCCAGTGTGGCGATAACGAGCAGGATCAGCGGCCCTTCCAGCTTGGTCGCGCGCGCACGCACCCGCGGATCGACCAGCATGGCCGCGATCCACCCGATGATCAGCGCCCCGACGGCGATCCGGTACGGCTCCAGCTGGAACGGCAGACCTCCTGAAAGGGTGTAGCGGCCGTCGCTGGGGATCAGGATGACCACCAGCAGCATGGCCGACACCAGCCACGACCAGCGGGTCGCGATCCGGACCGCGCCGACCACGAGCAGCACCGCGATCAGCGCGATCGCGGGTACCTTGCTGTCGCCCTTGCCCGCCACAACGTCGGCGGTCAGCAGCGCAATCGCCGCGGCGATCAGGGCGGCCGAGAGCGGGAGCTCGCGGGCCCGGGCGATGGCGAGCCGCACGGCTAGTCGCCCGAGTCAGGCCTGAACGGGACCCCCTGCTGGACCGCTTTCTGGGAGGCTTCCCAGAGCGAATTCGCTGCCGTGACCCCGTCACTCTGACGATCTTGCTTCGGCCACGTCAGCGCCTCGTCGCCGTTGCTTGTGGCGTGCTCCTCACCGTCGATGTCGAGCGCGCCGTCGGCGTCGCCGTCCAGGTCGTCGTCGAAGGTCCCGGGGTGCTCGTCGGAGATCACCACGGGATCCTCGGTGATCGGCGAGTCGGGGTGCTCGTCGAATTCGGAGTCAGGTGCCCGTACGCCGGCGAGGAGGTGATCCAGGCGCACGACGGCCGCACCGGGATTCAGGCTGACAGCGGGGTTCGGGGCAAGGGAGTCTTGGCCTGGGGGTCCCGGGACGCGCCCGAGCTCCACGGCGGTCCCCGGACGAGCGTTCTCGAGGATGAACGCAAGGGCGATCGCGGCGCCCATGACCGCTACGAACACGAGCAGGGGGATGCTGAGCTTGTGACCTTCGATGAGCTTGGGGCCAGCGCCATTATCGACGAGCTGTAGCTGTACGCGGTCGGTGGCCGATATGCCTGCCGCGTTCTGCTGCTTGGTGACGTAGTTCACGAGCACGCTCGCGGCCGCTCCCGACAGCCTACTCGCGGCCCGGCTCGTCGGAGCCGTGGCGGTCAGCTCGACGAACGGCAAGTCGCCGTTCGTCGCGGCATCCGTCACTTCCGTGGCGTTCAACGTCCCCACCGGAGCATTCTTGTGGATGAGCGTTTGGAGGTTGTTTCCGTTGGCGAGTGCCGCGTAGATCGGCGCGAGGCCAGACATATAGTCCTGGTCGCCGAGCGGCTCCGCCGGCGCGCCGGTCTTGGCGGATCCTCCGGTGAGCTCCGGTGCCGCCCGACCGTAGGGGAAGCTCGACTCGGTGATGAGGAGCTCGGTCTGGCTCTGCCAGGTCACCGAGCCACGCGGGGTGATGTCCGGCTTGCCGTGGGAGAACCCCGGAGTTCCGTATGCCACCACTGCGAGGACGACGGCGAGCAGAAACCCCCCGATAATCAGCCGTTTGAAGCGCCACAGCACCGCGCAAAAGAGTCGTAGGTCCATCTCAGCCCCATTCGTTGTGTTGAAGATGGAGGTACGCCACTGCGGCCTCCGTTCGGTTTGCCACGCCGAGCTTGCGGTAGATCGAGGACAGGTGGAACTTGATCGCGTAGCTGGTGACCGTCAGTCGATCAGCCATCTGCGCGTTCGTGAGCCCGAGGGTGGCCATCTCGATCACCTGGACCTCGCGCGCCGACAGCCGCTGGCGGCCGTCGGGCATCGTTCCTTCAAGCATGCCGATGATGCTAGGCGCCGAGTCGCCGCCTGCACATGGTCATCGGGGTGGTCTTGCAGAGCGATCAGCTGGCCGATCGGCCAGTGTGGCATCCAGTGTTCGGGTAGCCAAGCGCGGGCCGTGCAACGGCCCCGAGAGCTCGCCAAAGGGAGGTGGTGCTGCCCCCAGCAGCGTCCGGAGCGCCGCCCGCGCTGCAGCGCGTCTGGCCTGTGCCTCCTGGTTGCGCCCAACGGAATCGACGGCTCGTCGCGCATAGAACAGTGCGAGCGCGACGGTACCCAGTCTGCGCCGCACGATCCCGTCGTGCTTGAACATGTACTGGCGGCGCGCGTAAGCGAGCTGGGCCGCCAGGCGCTCGCTGTGGCCGTCCTTGCCGAAATGGTGGAGGATCGTCATGTCGGGGATATGGCGAACGTCCCAGCCTCCGGCCTTGATGCCGGCGCAGAGGTCGGTTTCCTCGCTGTAGAGAAAGAAGCGTTCGTCCATCAGCCCGGCTTGCACCACGGCCTCGCGGCGGGCAAGCATGAACGAGCCCGCTACCCAGTCGCACCGCGTCTCGCGGCCGTAGGCGGCGGGGTCGAGCTCTTGCTCCCCCATCCACGGCGCCTGGAGGGGGAAGTGCTCGGAGCCCAGGGCCGCGAGCAGATGGCGCGTCGGCGAGGGGAAGCGACGGATGGTCGGATACAGAGTGCCGTCCCCGGCCACCTGTCGACATCCGACCAATCCCACCGACGGCCGCTCTCGCAGCAGGCGCAGGAGGTCACCGAATGTGCCCTCCCGGATCTCGGTATCGGGGTTGAGGAATAGCACGAACGGAGCGTCGACGATCTCGAACCCGCGGTTGTTGGCGTGCGCAAAACCGCGGTTCTCGCTCCTCAGCACCCGAGCCTGGGGAAACTCCGCCTCGACGAGCTCGGCCGAGCCGTCCACGGAGTCGTTGTCGACCACGACGACATCGAGCTCGGCGTCCCCCGCATGCGCGTACACCGATTGCAGGCATGGGCCTAGGAACCGCGCGCTGTTGAACGACACGATGATGACGGCGAGATCGGCCATGCTGGTTCTCTACCGGCGCACAGCGACCCTGATCGGCCGCTTACCGCCAGGCCCAGAGGTGCCCGTTGGGGCCCGGCGGGCCCACCTCAAAGCCGGTGTAGCCGGCAGTCGCCAGGGCCTCGCTCGCAGCCTTCCTCGCATCCGGCTCCGGGCAGCGCATCGAGTGCCACTCCATCACGACCACGGGAGGTCCCTCGTCGGCCATTCGAGGATCAGCGAGGATCTCCCACTCGCCGCCCTCGATATCCATCTTCAAGAGGTCGGCGCCGGCGAACAGGGGAAACACGTCGACCTTATTGATCGGGTCACCGCTCGGATCGGCCTTCGACAGGCAGGCTTTGCCCCCGATGAAGTTGATCGTGCCCGCGGAGTTGCTGGCGTAGCCGCGTACCACCGGCCACGCCAGGCCGTTCGCGGCGATCATCCGCTCGAGGACGTCGGCATTGAGGTCGTCTGCTTCGACGGCCGTCACCGTTGCGT
>PMOY01000390.1 GCA_003165655.1 Solirubrobacterales bacterium | reverse complement strand
TGCAGGCGCTCGGCCAGCGCCACGACGGCGGTCCAGCCTTCACGGCTGTCGGCACCCGGGCCGACCACGAACGCGGGCGATTGCGCGTCCGCGATCAGATCCGCAAGCTCTGCCACCTCCTGCCGCGCCACGGTGCGCGCGCGAAGGATCCGGGCCGGGGCGCCGGCGGCGAGCTCGTCGGCCTCCTCCTCCCAGTCGCTCAGCGGGACCACGACGAGCGCGGGTCCCTGGGCCGCCCGCGCCTCATGGTAGGCCCGCGCGATCGTGCCGGGCACGTCCTGTGCTCGGATCGGCAGATTCGTCCAGACCGGATATTCGCCGGCGAGCCGGTCGAGGTGTCGCCCGGTGAGGAACGGATCGAACGCGAGCTGCCGGCGGTCCTGCTGGCCGACCACCACGACGAGCGGGGCACGAGATTCGCGCGCGTTGGCGATCGCGTTCACGGCATTGCCGAGCCCCGGCGCGGTGTGCAGGTTAACGAACGAGGGCTCGCCGCGGGCGATCGCGTAGCCCGTGGCCATCCCCACCACGGAGCCCTCGTGCAGGCCGAGCACGAAGCGGATGTCAACCGGGAGATCGGTCAGGAATGGGATCTCGGTGGAGCCGGGGTTGCCGAAGATCGTCGTCAGCCCGAGCCGACGCATCACGTCGAAGGTGGCGTCGCGCACGGTCCTCGAGGCAGCGACGACGCGACGCCCGTTTCCGTGTCCTGGTGCTGCGTCGGTGGGCGCCTGCTCGGTCATGCAGTGAGCGCCCCGCGGCGCGGCCGGACGGCGATCAGGACCTTACTCAGCGCACACGTGCGTCCATCCCCGTCCCGGGCCTCGACGTCCCAGGTCCACAGGTCGGGCCGCGACGCGCGGCGCCGGGCCAGCACCGTCATCCTGCCCTCGGTCAGATCGCCGACCACCGAGGTGTCGTTCGCCATGCCCGAGGCGATCATGCCGTCCGGCATCACGCCCGCGGCGGTACCCATCGACGCCGTCCCCTCGGCGGCGGCCATGAACACGCCCCCCTGTAGCCTGCCGTTGCGGTCGAGGAGATCGGGTCGGACCTCGAGGTGCGCGAGCACCTCTTCGGGCTCGATCCGATCGTAGGTGAGACCGAGCTGCGAGTCGAAGGACCGCTCGAACGGGATCACTGACGCGTGCTCGCCGGGCTGCACCGGTACCATTCTAAGCCGCGCAACCCGTATAGCTCGCTGTGTGACGAAATCGTCATCCTTCGATACGTGGCGAAATCGTCATCCGCCGCTCGTGGGCACGAGGCCTCGCTCATCTACGTGGTAGGCCGCGTCAATCAAGGCATTCGTCGTGAGATGCGCGCTCGCCTCGCCGAGTGGGAGCTCAGCGTTCAGGAGTACACGTCACTCTCGGTTCTGGGCGCGCGCCCGGGACTGTCGAACGCTCAGCTCGCGCGCCGGGCCCTGGTCACGCCGCAGTCGATGATCGAGATCCTGTCGAAGCTCGAGAGTCGCGGGCTCGTGGCGCGCGCCGACGACCCCGACCATGGGAGCATTCGCCGAGCGACGCTGACGGCCGGAGGCCGAGACCTACTGGCGGCGGCCGATCCCGCAATCCTCTCGATTCAGGAACAGTTGCTCGCCGATGTCCCGCCGCGGCAGCGGGAGATCGTGCTCCAGGGAATGCTGAGCGCGATGGAGAAGCTCTCGTCGCGCCTGGACCGATAGCTCACGGCAAGCGGAGGAGACGGGCGGCGTTGTCCTTGAGGACGAGGGGCCGGACCTCGTCCTTGATCGGCAGCTTCTCGAAATCGGCCAGCCAGCGATCCGGCGTGATCAGCGGGTAGTCCGAGCCGAACAGCATCTTGTGCTTGAGCCGCGTGTTCGTGTACTGGATCAGATTCTCGGGAAAGTACTTCGGTGACCATCCGCTGAGATCGATGAACACGTTCGGCTTATGGACGGCAACGGCCAGCGCCTCGTCCTGCCAGGGGAACGAGGGGTGCGCGAGGATGATGTCGAGCTCGGGAAAGTCGGCGGCGACGTCGTCGACACACATTGGGTTGGAGTACTTCAAGCGCACGCCGCCGCCGCCGGGCATGCCCGCCCCGATCCCCGTGGTTCCGGAATGAAAGAGGGCGACCAGGCCGGCGGACGCGATCACTCCGTACAGCGGGTAGTAGGCGTGATCGTTCGGCCAGAACGCCTGCGTGTTGGGATGGAACTTGAAGCCACGGACGCCGGCCTCGATCAGCTCGCGCGCTTCGCGCACGGCGAGCTTGCCCTTGTGAGGATCGACGCTGGCGAACGGGATCAGTACGTCGGGGTTGGCGCGGGCGGCTTCCAGGACTGTCTGGTTGGAGATCCGCCGGCGCCCCATCCCGGCCTCGTCATCGACCGTGAAGACCACGGCGGCGATGCGTCGCTCCCGGTAGTAATCCGCGACCTCCTGTGCCGTCGGCTGCACTGGCTCGCCGCCGAAGTACTGACCCGCGGCAGCGAGGACCTCGGCGGTGACCGGGTCCTGGGGCTGGCTTGGATCGCGCTCGGCGTGCGTGTGCACGTCGATGGCCACGATCGCGTCGAGGTCGATGCTGCCCACAGCGTCCGGACTCACGCGTACAGCCGGATCAGGCACTCGGCCACGAGCGCCGGCTTCACCGAGTCCTTGACTTCTACGGTGGCGCGCACCTTGGCCTGAAGGCCCCCTTTGACCTCGGTCACCTCGAGGATCTCGATCGAGCCACGCCAGTATGCGCCGACCGGCAGCGGCGCGGGAAAGCGGACCCGGTCGAGGCCGTAGTTGACCCCCGTGGCGGCGTCGGCGACCTGAATCAGCTGTTGCGTCACGGGAGCGAGCAGCGACAGGGTGAGATATCCGTGGGCGATCGTCCCACCGAACGGCGAGGCCTTCGCCCGTTCCACATCGACGTGGATGTAGTTGTGGTCGCCGGTCACATCGGCGAACTGGTTGACCTGCTCCTGCGTCATCAGGGCCCATTCCGTGTAGCCGACATGCGTGCCCGCGCTCTCGCGCAAGCCGGCCATGTCGGTCACCAGCCCGCTCGTCGCTGACGTGTTCATCGCTCCCTCTCCGTCACTCGGTCAGCGCGACCGGCCGGTCGCCCCAAGTTGCCATGAGTATCAGGTATCCGAACGCTACCATGGGTGCCGGCCTGAGGGTCGGAGAGGGCGCTGTTCTCTCTGGCGGGCCGCAGTATTGCTCACACACGCGTGACATGTGATGAAGGGAGAGGGAGAATGGCTACCACGGAGCTTGCCCGGCAAGAGCTGCTGATCGACGGTACCTGGACCGAAGCGGGGTCCGGCAGGCGCTACGAGCAGACCTTCCCATATACGGGCGAACCCGTCGGGACCGCCGCCGCCGCGAGCCGCGAGGACGCGCACGCCGCCGTCGATGCCGCCCAGGCGGCCTTTACCGAGTGGTCCCGCAGCGCGCCGGGTCAGCGACGCACCATCCTGCTGCGGGCGGCCGACCTCCTGCTCGAGCGCCAGCATCAGATCGCCGGGATCGTCACCGAGGAGACCGGCGGGGTGTTCGGATGGGGCATGTTCAACGTCGACCTCGCGGCCGGGATGATGCGCGAGGCCGCAGCCCAGGCCTACGGCGCCGTCGGCGAGGTGATCCCTTCCGACGTGCCCGGCAAGCTCGCCATGGGCGTTCGAGCGCCGGCCGGCGTGGTCGTCGCCATCGCCCCGTGGAATGCCCCCGTGATCCTCGCGACCCGCGCGGTCGCGACGCCGCTCGCCTACGGCAATACCGTCGTGCTCAAGGCCTCCGAGATCTGTCCACGCACGCACGCCGCCGTCGTCGGCGCCCTGCAGGATGCGGGCCTCCCGCCCGGGGTGATCAACCTGATCACCAACGATCCCGCCGACGCGGCGGACGTGGTCGAGGAGCTGATCGCCCATCCGGCCACGCGGAGGATCAACTTCACCGGCTCGACCAGGGTCGGTCGGATCATCGCCGAGAAGGCCGCCCACCACCTCAAGCGCGTGCTGCTCGAGCTCGGCGGCAAGGCGCCGATGGTGGTGCTCGGAGACGCCGACCTCGACCGCGCGGCGGCGGCCGCGAGCTTCGGCGCCTTCTTCCACCAGGGCCAGATCTGCATGTCCACCGAGCGACTCGTCGTCGATCACACGGTCGCCAGCGCGTTCGCCGAGAAGCTCGCCGGGCGGGCAAGCGCGCTCACTGTCGGCGACCCCCGCGAGCCCGACACCCACATCGGGCCACTGGTGAACGCGGCCGGGCTCGCCCACGTCACGGAGCTGGTGGAGGACGCGCTCGCCAAGGGCGCCAAGGCGCTCAGCGGCGGTGCGCCCGACGGGCGCTGCTTTCCCCCGACCGTTCTCGTCGGCGTCACGGCCGAGATGCGCGTGTACGCCGAGGAGTCGTTCGGCCCCCTGGCCGCGGTGATTTCCGTCGACGGCCCCGACGAGGCCGTGCGCGTCGCCAACGACAGCGAGTACGGCCTGTCGGCGGCCGTGTTCAGCGAGAACGTGCCCTACGCGCTCGAACTCGCACAGCGGATCGAGAGCGGCATCTGCCACATCAACGACACGACGGTGCAGGACGAGCCGCAGATGCCCTTCGGCGGCGTGAAGGCAAGTGGCTGGGGTCGCTTCGGCGGCCGCGCCGCGCTCGAGGAGTTCACCGAGCTGCGCTGGATCACCGTCCAGGAGTTGCCGCGCGACTACCCGATCTGATCGGAGCCGCGCAATGAGCGGCTGTGCGGTGCGGTCTCGGCGCCGATCGCCGTCCGCGCGCGGGCGCTCAAAAATCCGCCGCCGCCGGCAGGCCGACGTAGTTCTCGGCCAAGCTCCCGGCCGCCGCCTCGGACCTGGCGATGTAGTCGATCCGAGCGAGTTGAAGACGGCGCTCGAAGGCGCCGCCGCCGAGGTCGTGCAGGAGCTGGGTCATGTAGTTGGAGAAGTCCTGCGCGCGCCACACGCGGCGCAGGGCGTTGTGCGAGTAGGCCTCGAGACCCGCGCTCGATCCGTCCCGGTACCAGTCCGTGAGCGCGGCTCCGAGCAGGCGGACGTCGTTGACCGCGAGGTTCAACCCCTTGGCGCCGGTCGGCGGCACGATGTGGGCGGCGTCGCCGGCGAGGAACAACCGCCCGTACTGCATCGGCTCGACGACGAAGCTGCGCATTGGCGTGATGCCCTTTTCGAAGATCGGCCCCTCGTTGACGCGCCAGCCGTCGCTCGCGAGGCGAATTTGCAGCTCCTCCCAGATGCGCTGATCGGGCCAGTCCTCGATCCGCGCATCGTCGGGAACCTGGAGATAGAGCCGGCTGATCTGCGGCGAACGCATCGTGTACAACGAGAATCCGCGCTCGTGCCACGCGTAGATCAGCTCGTCGGTGGCGGGCGCCGCCTCGACGAGGATCCCGAGCCAGCCGAACGGGTAGACATACTCGTACTCGGTGAGCACGCCGTCAGGAATCGACGGACGGCAGACGCCGTGAAAGCCATCACAACCCGCGACGACGTCGCACTCGAGCTCCTGGGCCGCACCCTTGTGGGTGTAGGTCACGCGCGGGCGCTCACGATCCAGATCGTGCACCTCGACGTTGGAGACCTCGAAGTGCAGGGCCCCGCCGTGCTCGAGGCGCGCCGCGATCAGATCCTTGACCACTTCCTGCTGGCCGTAGATGGTGATCCGCCGGCCGGTGAGCTCGGTCAGTCGGACGCGCTCGGTTCGCCCCTGGCGCCGGAGGTAGATCCCGTGGTGCTCGAGGCCCTCGCGGGCGAGCCGCTCTCCGACCCCGAGCTCGTGCAGGAGCTGGACCGTGTTGTGTTCGAGCAATCCCGCACGGACGCGGTGCTCGACGTACGCTCGTGTGCGGCTCTCGACCAGGACCGACTCGATTCCCTCGCGCGCCAGCAGCAGCGCGAGCGTCAGCCCGGCCGGTCCCGCGCCGACGATCGCGACTTGCGTCCTCATGCCCGCATCCTATAGCATGTACACAGAATGAATAGGTGTGTACACAGCCGGAATGGCTGAGATCGTCAGCCTGGGCGAGGGGGTGGCCGAGCTCGTTCGCGATGGCAACTCGGTCGCGCTCGAGGGCTTCACGCACCTGATTCCGTTCGCCGCAGGGCACGAGCTGCTGCGCCAGGGGCGCTCCGAGCTCGAGCTGATCCGGATGACTCCCGATCTGCTCTACGACCAGCTGATCGGCATGGGCGTGGCGCGCCGGCTCGTCTTCTCCTATGGCGGCAACCCGGGGGTCGGGTCGCTGCACCGCTTCCGCGATGCGATCGAGCACGGCTGGCCGAGGGCAATCGAGCTCGACGAGCACAGCCATGCGGGGATGGCCAATCGCTACGCGGCGGGCGCTGCCGACATGCCCTTTGCCGTGATGCGCGGCTACCGCGGTACCGACCTCGCAGCGCACGCTCACCTCGCACCGATCACCTGCCCGTTCACGGGTGAGACGCTCGTTGCTGTCCCCGCGCTCCGCCCTGACGTGGCGATCGTCCACGCCCAGGAGGCCGACCGACAGGGCAACGTGCAGCTGTGGGGCATCCCCGGCGTCCAGAAGGAGGCCATCCTGGCGTCGCAGCGCTCGCTCGTGACTGTCGAGCGGATTGTCAAGGAGCTCGAGCCCAGACCCGGTGGGATCGTGATCCCGCACTGGGTGATCGACGCGGTGGCGGAGGCTCCGGGCGGATCGTTGCCGTCCTACAGCCTCGGGATCACCGAGCGCGACAACGAGTTCTATCGCTTCTGGGACGAGGTCAGCCGCGATCGCCAGGCGTTCACGGCATGGATGCAGGAGCATGTGCTCGGCGAGGTGGCAGCGCGATGAGCACGGTCAGTGCCCCGAGCTCCGCGGAGGTGCAGACCGTCGTCGCCGCGCGGCGGCTACGCGACGTCCGGACGGTGTTCATCGGCGTGGGGCGCCCCAGCACGGCAGCGATCCTTGCACGGATGGTCCACAACCCCGAGCTGGTCCTCGTCTACGAGTCGGGCACGATCGGCGCCAAGCCGTTCCACATCCCGCTCTCGATCGGCGACGGCGAGCTCGCGCAGACCGCCGACGCGGTCGTATCGGTGCCGGAGATGTTCAACTATTGGATCAGCCCCGGCCGGATCGATGTCGCTTTTCTCGGCGCGGCGCAGGTCGATCGCTTCGCGAACCTCAACTCGACGGTGATCGGCGATTACGAGCATCCGCGGACACGGCTGCCGGGCGCGGGAGGAGCGCCCGAGATCGCGGCGAGCTGCGGCGAGGTCGTCGTCGTGGCGCCGCACTCGAAGCGAACGTTCGTGGCGAAGCTGGACTTCCTGACGACGGTCGGGCACGGCGACGGGCCGGGCGCGCGCGAGCTGCTCGGGTTCCGTGGCCGGGGACCAACGGCGGTGATCACCGACCTCGGGGTGCTCGAACCCGACCCGGAGACCTGCGAGCTGAGGCTGACGACAGTGCACGAGGGGGTCGAGCCCGACCAGGTGCGCGAGGCCACCGGGTGGGAGCTGGCGCTCGCCCCTGAGATTGCGATCACTCCGCCGCCGAGCGACGACGAGCTTGCAGCGCTGAGAGAGCTCGTTTCGCGGTGAGCGCCGCCTACGTGTATGACGCGGTGCGCACGCCCTTCGGCCGTTACGGCGGCGCGCTCGCGTCGATGCGTCCGGACGATCTCGCGGCGCATTCGTTGCGTGCGCTGCTCGAGCGCTTCCCCGCGCTCGACCCCGCGCGGATCGACGACGTGCTGCTCGGTAACGCCAACGGCGCGGGTGAGGAGAACCGTGACGTGGCGCGGATGGCGGTGCTGCTGGCCGGGTTGCCGACGTCGGTACCGGGTGCAACCATCAACCGGCTGTGCGGCTCGAGCCTCGAGGCGACGATCCAGGCCGCGCGCGCGATCGAAACCGGCGACGCCGCGCTGATCGTCGCCGGCGGCGTGGAGTCGATGAGCCGCGCGCCGTGGGTGCTGCTCAAGCCCGGCAAGGGCTTCCCGGCCGGGCCCGAGACGCTGCACTCGACGACGCTCGGGTGGCGAATGATCAACCCTCAGATGCCCGAGCAGTGGACGATCTCGCTCGGTGAGAGCGCCGAGAAGCTCGCCGGCATGTACGACATCTCTCGCGAAGCCCAGGACGCGTTCGCGCTGCGCAGCCACCAGCTCGCCGCGCGGGCGTTCGACGACGACGCGCTCGGCGAGGTGATCCCGCTCCCAGGTATCGAGCTCGACCGCGACGAGGGTATCCGTCGCGACACCTCGCTCGAGAAGCTCGGTCGGTTGAAGGCGGCGTTCGTCGACGGCGGCACCGTGACCGCGGGGAACTCCTCGCCGTTGAACGACGGCGCCGCGATGGTGCTCCTTGGCGACGAAGGGGCAGCCAAGACGCTCGGACGCGAGCCGCTCGCCCGGGTCGTCGCTCGCGCCGCCCACGGCGTCGACCCCGACATCTTCGGGATCGCCCCCGTCGCGGCCGCAAACAAGGCGCTCGAGCGCGCCGGCATCGGCTGGGACGAGGTAGCGGTCGTCGAGCTCAACGAGGCGTTTGCCTCCCAATCGCTCGCGTGCCTCGCCGGCTGGCCGGAGCTCGACCCCGAGAAGGTCAATGTGCGCGGGGGCGCGATCGCGATCGGACATCCGCTTGGCGCGTCCGGCGCGCGCGTCCTCGGCCGGCTCGCACACGAGCTAGAAGCTCGCGGCGGCGGCTACGGCCTCGCCGCGATCTGCATCGGCGTCGGCCAAGGGCTGGCGGTGATCCTGCAAGGATGAGCACATGAAAGAGCACACGACCCGCATCTATGACCCGGTGAGCGACACGCCGACGAGCTATGCGCGCGACCCGGAGGGCACGCATCCACCGCTCGACTACCCGCCGTACAAGTCGACGGCTCTGCGCTACCCGAAGCAGCCGCTGATCTATCTTCCCCAGACGATCACCGAGATCACCGGCCCGCAGCTCTACTCAGCGCTCGGCACCGGCGAGCTCGACCACGACCTGACCCGCCAGCACGAGGGTGAGCCGATCGGCGAGCGGATCAAGGTCAGCGGCCGCGTGTTCGATACCGAGGGCAAGCCGCTGCGCGACACGCTCGTCGAGATCTGGCAGGCCAACGCGGCGGGACGGTACCTGCACCGGTGGGACCGCTGGCCGGCACCGCTCGACCCCAACTTCAGCGGCGCCGGGCGCTGCGTGACCGACGACGACGGCGGCTACAGCTTCGTCACGATCAAGCCCGGCCCGTACCCGTGGGGCAACCACTACAACGCCTGGCGCCCTGCGCACATTCACTTTTCACTGCTCGGCCGCGCCTTCGCCCAACGCCTCGTGACGCAGATGTACTTTCCCGGTGACCCGATGTTCCCCTACGACCCGATCTTCAACTCGGTTCCCGACGAGGAGGCTCGCCAGCGCATGGTCTCGCGCTTCTCGATCCATGGCTCCGAGCCGAACTGGGCGCTCTCGTATCAGTTCGACATCTACCTCCGAGGACCAGGTGCGACACCGTTCGAGGACGCGCCGTGATCTTCCCGAGCACCCCGTCACAGACGGTCGGTCCATACTTCGCGATCGGGCTACCCTGGGACGCCGGTCCCCATGCCGTGCCGCCCGGTGCGCCAGGCGCGATCGCGATCATCGGCACGGTCTATGACGGCGCCGGCGAGCCGGTGCCCGACTACCTGATCGAGACCTGGCAGGCGGACGGCGATGGGCGCTTCGCCGACCTCCATGGGCATGGGGGCGTCTCCCAGCTCGAAGGCTTTCGCGGCTTCGCTCGCTGTGGCCACGAGGACGGCGACGGCAGCTACGAGATCATCACCGTCAAGCCCGGCGCGGTTCCGTGGCTGGGCGGCGGGGTGCAGGCGCCGCACATCGACGTCACCGTCTTGGCGCGCGGAATGCTGCAACGGTGCGTGACGCGGATCTACTTCGCCGACGAAGGCGAGGCCAACGCGGTGGATCCGGTCCTGGCCACGGTTCCTGCCGGCCGGCGTGAGACGCTGATCGCGGAGCCGACCGACGATGGCTACCGATTCGACATCCGGCTCCAGGGACCAGGCGAGACGGTCTTCTTTGACGTCTGAGGGCGTGTTCGCCGGAATCTACGCGCGCGGAGACGCCCCGGCGCTGACCGGAGACATTGCCTGGCTGCAAGCGATGCTCGACGTCGAAGCCGCGCTCGCGCGCGCGTGCGCGCGCGAGAAACTAATGACGATCGAGGCTGCCGAGGCGATCGCGTCGGAGTGCCGCGCCGACAACATCGACGTGCTCGCGATCGGTCGCGACGCCGGCCGCCACGCCTCGCCGATCGTGCCGCTGGTGCGGGCCCTGCGCGAAGCGGTCGGCGAGGACCTCGCCGCCTACGTGCATCTCGGCGCCACCAGCCAGGACATCCTCGACACGGCGCAGATGCTCATCGCCCGTCGAGCGCTCGAGCCGGTGCTCGCGGACGCGGCGGGCGCGATGCGGGCGGCGGCCCGCCTCGCCGACGAGCATCGCCTCTCGCCGATGGCCGGCAGGACATTGCTCCAGCAGGCGCTGCCCACCTCGTTCGGGCTGCGCGCCGCCGGATGGCTGGTCGGCATCGGCGAGGCGCGCGCCCGGGTCGAGATCGTACGCAACGTCGAGCTCGCGGTGCAGATGGGTGGACCGGTGGGAAGCCGTGACCCGGCGATCGCCGCCCGCGTCGCGATCGAGCTCGGCCTGGCCGAACCGACGCTCCCGTGGGACACGATCCGCGTTCGTGTGGCGAGCCTCGCCGGTGCCCTCGGCGGCCTCGCGGGGGTGCTCGCGAAAGTCGCGCGCGACGTGACTCTCCTGGCGCAAGACGAGATCGGCGAGCTGAGCGAGGGCGGCGCACGAGCACGCGGTGGATCGACCGCCATGGCCCATAAGCGCAACCCGGTCGCGGCAGTGTCCCTGCTCGCCTGCGCCCGCCGCGTCCCGGGCCTGGTGGCGACGATTCTCGCGTGCATGGAGCAAGAGCATGAGCGCGCCGCCGGAGCCTGGCAGGCGGAGTGGGGCACGGTGTCCGAGCTGCTCTCCCTCACGGGTTCGGCGACGGCCTGGGGTCGAGACTTACTCGAGCATCTGGAGGTCGACCAAGGGCGGATGAGAGAGAACCTGGAACGCCTGGCCGCGGCGGGCGTGCAGGAAGCCATCGAGCCCGAGCTCCACCTCGGCGCGGCCCCCGAGCTGATCGACCGGGCGCTGGCGGCGCACCGATCGTGAGGGTCGTCGAGCTTCATCACGAGGTCGCCGGCGACGGGAGCTCG
The DNA here is from genome assembly GCA_003165655.1 of Solirubrobacterales bacterium. Lineage (GTDB taxonomy): Bacteria > Actinomycetota > Thermoleophilia > Solirubrobacterales > Solirubrobacteraceae > Palsa-465. Next base: position 4,416 of record PMOY01000390.1, on the reverse strand, counting down.
TCCACGCTCCTGCTCGGTGGCTCGCTCGGAACGACGCTGCGCATGTGGGACCCGCAAGTCCAGCCGCTGGCCGCACGGCGACGCGTCATCCGCTTCGACCACCGCGGCCACGGCGCCTCGCCGACCCCGAGCGGGCCGTATGCGATCGACGATCTCGGCAACGACGTGCTCGAATTGCTCGATCGACTCGGGATCATGCGCGCCTCCTACTGCGGCCTGTCGATCGGTGGGATGGTCGGCATGTGGTTGGCCGCCAACGCGCCCGAGCGCGTTGATCGGCTCGTCCTCATCTGCACCTCGGCGCACCTGCCACCGGCATCGGCCTGGACCGATCGCGCCGCGGTGGTGCGCGCGGCCGGTACCCCAGAAGTGGTCGCCGACGCGGTGATCGAACGATGGTTTACCCCTGGATTCGCCCGTGAGCACCCGGGCGTCGTCGAGCGGCACCGGGCGATGATCGGCGCCACCCCCGCGGAGGGCTACGCGAGCTGCTGCGAGGCGCTCGCCCAGCTCGACCTGCGTGCCTCGCTGTCAACGATCTCCGCGCGAACGCTGGTGATCGCCGGCGCCCGCGATCCGACTGCCCCGCCGGTGCACGCACGCGCGATCGTCGACGCGATCCCCGGTGCTCGACTCGAGGTACTCGATGACGCTGCCCACCTCGCCAGCGTGCAGCAAGCCGGCGCGGTCACGAAGCTGATCGCCGACCACCTCGACCCCCCGGAGGAACCATGAGCGACCCGATCCACGATGCAGGTATGGCGGTGCGCCGCGAGGTGCTCGGTGATGCCCATGTCGACCGTGCGGTCTCGAACACCACTGAGTTCACCGCGCCGTTCCAGGATTTCATCACTCGCTATGCGTGGGGGAGCGTCTGGACCCGTGACGGTCTCGATCGCAGGACGCGCAGCTGCGTGACCCTCGCGGTGCTCACCGCGCTCGGCCGCGAGCACGAGATCGGCCTGCACGTCCGCGCCGCCCTGCGTAACGGCCTGAGCCGCGACGAGATCGCCGAAGTGCTTCTGCACACGGCCGTCTACGCCGGCGTACCGGCGGCGAACGCGGCGTTCGTGATCGCGCAGCGCGTGCTCGAGGAGGAAGGAGCGATCTGAAGCCTGCAGGCGTTCCGCGGCCGGCGCGAAGCCGGGTCACGGCGCGGTGGTGGGTGTCCTAGCGCCGGGCGCCGGGCTGGCGATGACCGGCGTGGTAGTGGTCGCGGTCTGGGTCTCGGTCGGGGTCGTCGAGGTCGTGGAGGTCGTCGGCGTCGTTGCGGTCGTCGTGGTCGTCGTTGTTGTTGGCGTGGTCTTGATGATCGTCGTTGTCGTGGTCCTCGTCACCGTGGTCGTCGGGCTCGCCTTGCTCTTCCCCGTCGATGACGCGCCGAAGAAGGTCGTCGGCTGACCGTTGCCGGTGATCGAGTGTCCGACGAGGAGATCGGGCACGGTGTAGACGCCCACGACGATCACGAAGGCGATGAGACCGGTGACAAGGGCGGCTCGCCAGCTGGGACGCCAGCCGTGGGCCTGCGGGGCCGTGGCGGTGCGGCTCGAGGCCTCCTGTCCAGGCGCGGGATCAGACGCCGCGCCGGAGCGCTCGCGGACGGCGGGCACGATCCGAGCCGTCGGCACCTTCTTGGCGGTCTCGGCGACCGTCCGCACGGGACGGCGCAGGAACTCGGAGACGAGGGCAACGACCACCGGCGCGGTTGCGGCACCGATGAGCGTTCCCGGACCCCAGACTCGGGCGACGACGAAGGACGCGGCGGCGGACGCCACGCTGGCGATGATCAGTGTCTGCAGCGAGATGCCGCTGCGGGGTTGTTTGGCCTTTTGGCTCGCGTCGGGCTCGGAGGATTCCACCCTCGCAGCCTAGCCGCAGCGCCCGGTCAGACGTCGACCTCGAGCTCCTCGAGAGCCTCACCGAGCCAGCCCATGAGCTTGTCCACGTCGGGCATCTGGTCGCGATCGGAGACGATCCCAAAATCGAGGCTGCCGCAATAGCTCATGACCGTGATGTTCAGGCCGAGGCCGTCGGTGATGACGGAGAGCGGGTAATTCGCAATGAGACGGGCACCGGCGCAGTAGAGCGGAAACTGCGGGCCCGGCACGTTCGAGATGACGAGGTTCCAGGTCGGGCGCCCGGGCCTGCTCGTCGCGAGCCGGAGCGTCAAGCGCGCGGCACGCGCGAAGACGGCGGGTGGGATGAAGTTGTTGGCGTCCTGGAGCAGGTCTGCCGGCAGCGCGCGGTAGCGCTCCTTCATCCCGGCCAGCGCCTCGTGCGTGCGCATCAGTCGGCGGACCGGATCGGCCTCGTCGGTGTACAGCGGAGCGCTCATCAGGATGATGCGATTCCCGTAGGTGCCGATCTGCTCGTCGGTGCGCACCGAAACCGGGATCTGCGCGACGAGCGGCGCCTCGGGCAGCTCGTCATGGGCCACCAGCCAGCGGCGGACGGCGCCCGCGCAGATCGAGACGATGACGTCGTTGACGGTGCAGCCGTAGGCATTCTTGACCGCCTTCACCGCGTCGAGCTTGAGCTGGCCAAAGACGACGCGGCGATGGGCGGAGACGCGCCCGTTGAAGCTCGTCTTCGGAGCGACCATGCGCTCTCGGGCATGGACCGGTCCGTCGACGCCGGTGATCGCGCGCTCGATCCACTTGGCCACGCCGCCAAGCACGCCGACGCCGGGAAGCGTGCTAAACGGTGTCTCCTGGAGATTCGGGACGGCGGCCGGCAGCGATCGGAGGGCGCGCAACGGGTAGCGCGGGACCCCACGCACCGCGCGGGCGAGCATGGCGAGTTGTCCCGGCGCCGACCCGTCCTCCCCCGCCTCTTCGGTCGGCGGTAGATCGCGCCCCGTGGGCGTGAGGTCGAGCAGCAGGCCTGTGATCTCCGTGCCCGAGATGCCGTCGATCAGCGCATGATGGATCTTCGTCAGCATCGCCGTGTGACCTGAAGCGAGTCCTGAGATCAGATACAGCTCCCACAACGGCCGCGCGCGATCCAACGGGCGCGCGATGATGCGCGCTACCTGCTGGCAGAGCTGCGCGTCACTCCCCGGCGCCGCGAGCGCGAGTTCGCGCACGTGAAAGTCGAGGTCGAAGTCGTCGTCCTCGACCCAATACGGGAAATCAAGGCTCAGCGGCACCTCCTGCAGGCGCCAGCGCAACGGTGGCAGGAGGACCAAGCGCTCGGCGATCAACGCCTTGATGTCGGCGACCGCGAGCGTGCCTGCCGGCCTCGTCGACGGATCGAGGATCGCCAAGCTGCCGATGTGTCCGCTCTGGCGTGGAGTCTCGAGAGCGAGGAATTGGGCGTCCAGGCTGCTGAGTTGGCGCATGGGCGTACGCTAGCGGGGAAGCCGGGCCGAGGTGGTCTGCCTCGTGCTCGCGGTGGCGCTATGGTGTAACTGTCGCTCGTCGGGTTCTCGCCCTTCGCCTCGCGCGCGAAACCAGCCTCGGAGGACGAGAGAGAAGGCCGCCGTGCCGGCCCCCAGGACTCCGCTGAGCGGCGATGCGCTGCTCGTGGCAGTGACCGAGGCGATGGTCGCGCTGCACCGGCGCTACCACCACCGTGCGCCAGTGACCGCTAAGACCCTGCTGCTCGGGGGCGACATGCTCGTGTGCGTGCTCGGAGGCATTTACACCGACATCGAGAAGACGATGATCGAGCTGCAGCGCGTGACGATCGTCCAGGAGACCCGGAGCGCGTTTCAGACCGCCATGCAACACAAGTTCATCGCCGCCGCCGAAGGCCTATCAGGCCGCGCCGTGCTCTCGTTCATGTCCGATCACCACGTCGGACCCGACATCGAGGTCATCCTCTTCATGCTCGAGCCCGCGCCTCTCGAGACGGTGTCGTCACAGCCCGCGGTCATCTGCTGATCCGGTCGGGTCGCGATCATGCTGAGCCGGTTCATCGCTCAGGTCGTACGCGGGCTCGCTGACCGTGCCGACGCGGTCGGTAAGGGGCACGCAAGCTAGGCCGCTGCCGCGGTTCACGTAGCCGAGCGCGCCGCGACCTGGTCCGCGATAATTCGCGGGTGGCGTACGACGAGGATCTCGCCAATCGCGTCCGCGAGCTCATCGCAGCGGACGCGGACGTGACCGAGAAGGGCATGTTCGGCGGCCTGGCCTTCTTGATCGGCGGCAATATGTCGGTGAGCGTCAGCGGTCAAGGTGGCCTGTTGCTTCGCTGCGATCCCGCCGCAACCGACGCCCTCCTCGGCAAGCCCTACGCACGTTCTTTCGAGATGCGCGGACGCGTCATGGACGGATGGCTGCGCGTCGACGCCGAAGGTCTGCGCACGAGGAGCCAGCTCGAGCGATGGGTGGCCCGAGGCGTGGCCTACGCGCGGTCGCTGCCGCCCAAGCGGTAGTCCGGAACGATAGGCCGCGGGCGGCGGGCGGCGGGCGG
>PMOY01000195.1 GCA_003165655.1 Solirubrobacterales bacterium | reverse complement strand
TACATCCCCGAGGGAAAGATGATCGTTCAGATCGATTCGCGCCCGGAGCACCTCGGACGCCGCGCCCGGCTCGATTACGGCATCGCTGGCGATGCTGCGCTGACGCTCTGCGGACTGCTCGAGCGAGTCGCGCAGAAAAGCGAGGACTTGCACCTGCGCGCCGCGCGGAAGCTTCACGAGCAGGCTCGGCGCAAGCTGGACGTCTACGTCCGCCACACGGGCGGTCAGTCACCCGTGCATCCCGAGTTCGTCGCGGCGATCCTCGACCGCCTCGCCTGCGAGGACACGATCTTCATCGCCGACACGGGGATGTCCGCGGTCTGGGCGGCCCGCTATCTGAACATGTCCCCCGGCCGGCGGTTGATCGGGTCCTTCAACCACGGGTCGATGGCCAACGCGATGCCCCAGGCGATCGGTGCGCAGCTTGCCTACCCCGGCCGCCAGGTCGTCGCGATGTGCGGCGACGGTGGGCTGACGATGCTGCTCGGAGACCTGAGCACGATCGCGACGTACGAGTTGCCGGTCACGGTGATCGTGTTCGACAACGGTCTGCTCGACATGGTCCACTGGGAGATGCTCGCCGAAGGTTTCGAGCCGTACGAGACGGAACTGACGAACCCTGACTTCGCGAAGCTCGCCGACGCGTACGGGTTCCTCGGAATCGGTGTCGACCGCCACGACGAGGTCCCTGCAGTTCATCGGCGCGCCCGCCCCGGCGATCGCCGGCTGACCCCATGCACCCGCTGGTCCCGCCGCGCTTGGCGGCGGGACCAGCCATCCGACCAGCCAACCGCATACCCAGGGGCCCGCGCCCCGATGTCGGTCCAACCGGGCGGCCTAGCAGCCCCCCGCGACGTCTGGTCCCCGACTGGCTGCACCGAACGCTGCACCCGGCGTACAGGTCACTGCCATGGCACGACGTGGTCCGCTCCGGCCTTGCTCTACCTATGCCGCTGGGCATCGGCATCGCAGTCCACCAGCTGCCGGCCGGGCTGTTCGGAACGCTAGGCGCGCTGCTCGGGGTGCTGGCGGAGCGCAGCGGGATGCAGCTCCTCGTGCAGATGTCGATCGCCGCGACGCGGCATCCGAGGCATCAGACGATGTCGACGCCCTGGTCGTGGCGCTCTCCGGCGTAGCGCTCGCCGCCAGCCAAGGTGATCCACCCACTACCCGGGAGCGCCCATGCGCGGAATCATCCTGGAAACCACAGGATTCACTTACACCGAGGACTTCATAGATGAAGCGACGGAGGATGCGCTCCTGGGGTCCCTATCTTCGCTGGACCTCCAACCAGTCACGATCCGCGGGAACACCTCCAAACGCATTCTCGTCGGGCTCGGCGCTCCCTCCGGGCAGGGGACCCTCGTTGCCGGCTGGTATCTCGGTCTGACTGCGATGACGTTGGCGTGCGCATATGCCGGCCGCGGACTGCGTCGATCCCACGGCGCGCTGATCATCAGCGGCTACCTCGCGTTCGTCGTGGCCGTTCTCATCGCAAGCTGACCGCGCTCGCAGCGGTTCTACTCGCTCCAGCGAGTCGAACCCACCTGCTCGCGCTCGTCTCAAAGGTCCGGAGCATCTCGCCCGGGATCGTCGCCGGAGGCGACGAAGACGGAGCTAGCGCAACGACGAGCTACGCGAGCTGATCAGAAGGACCATCGCTCTGACCGTGCCGATATGGCCGCTCTCGGGGCCACGCTGTCGAGCGAAGCGTGCGTGACCAGTGCCGCGCTGTTGGCCATGATTGCTTGCACTGTGCAATGATCGCTATATGCAAGCAAGATCTGGGTCGTCTGTGGCGACACGCGGTGCCGACGAGCCGGCTCGGGACGAGCTAGTCGACGCGGTGTTGGGGTCCAGTCGGGCGCTGGTAGCGGTGGCGGCTCGTTCGCTGGCGAACCTCGCCGAGGACGTGACGTTGGCGCAGTACCGGTTCCTGATCGAGTTGGCGTCCCGTGGACCGCAGCGCCTCGCCGATCTGGCCACTGCCCTTGAGGTCGATCGCTCGACGGCGACCCGGATGTGTGACCGTCTCGTACGTAAGCGGCTGGTTGCTCGTCGCCGCGCGCGGGAGGATCGTCGGACGGTGCGGGTGTCTTTGACCGGCGCGGGTGCGGAGTTGGTCGCCGAGGTGAGCCGGCGTCGGCGGGGGGAGATCGCGACGATCGTGGGACGGATGGCGGCGGCTGACCGGGATCCTGTCGTGCGGGCGTTGCGGGCGTTTGCCGATGCGGCGGGCGAGGTGCCTGAGCAGGACTGGTCGCTGGGTTGGGACCTCGACTGATGGCCGCTGAGCCGGTGGTCAGCACGCAGTCAAGCCGGTCGTCCCGTTCGCTGGTGCGGACGGCGTCGGCGTGGCTGGGCGGCAACCGGTTGGGTTTGGCGGTGATGGCGTTGGTGGTCGGCGCGGGAGCTGGTCTCGGCGCCGTTCTGTTTCGCGAGATGGTGTTCGGTGCCACCTGGCTGGTCACCGGCCATGACCAGTTCGGTCAGCAGGGTCACGCTGCGAGCGCGCATCTGCCGAGCTTGGGGATCTGGTTCGTGCTCATCGTCCCGGTTCTCGGTGGTCTGCTCTACGGTCCGCTGATCTATCGCTTTGCCCGGGAGGCTAGGGGCCATGGCGTCCCGGAGGTGATGCTCGCCGTCGCGGAGAACGGGGGACGGATCCGGCCGCAGGTGACGGTCGTCAAGGCGCTGGCCTCCGCG
>PMOY01000397.1 GCA_003165655.1 Solirubrobacterales bacterium | reverse complement strand
GTCAACATCACCGACATGGCGCTGTATCCCGCGCCGGACATGAGCGATGGCGTCGTAGCGCTGTGGATCGCGGGCGAGGCGGACGCGGTCAGGGCGCAGGATCTGGTCCGGGAGCTCGGCTTCCCTGTGGCTCGGGCATGAATGTCCGCTTCGAGCCCTCGGGTCCGCTGCGCGGCACGATTCGGCCCCCGGCGGACAAGTCGATCTCGCATCGGGCGGCGATCATCGGCGCGATGGCGTCGGAGCCGGTTCGGATCCGTAACTACCTCGACGCGGCGGACACGAACGCGACCCTCGCGGCGATTCGCGTGCTCGGCGCGGTCGTCGAGGTCCAGGCCGAGGAGCTGGTGATCCGTGGTGGCGGGCTCCTCGGCGCGCAGGAGTCGCCTGGGGTGATCGACGTCGGGAACGCCGGGACGCTGATGCGGCTGCTCCCTGGATGGCTTGCTTTCCAGTCGGGAATGAGCTTCACGCTCGATGGGGATGCCTCGATCCGCCGCCGGCCGATCGACCGGATCGCCGAGCCGCTACGCCTGATGGGCGCCCGGATCGACGCGCACCAGGGACGCTTTTCCCCGTTCACCGTGCACGGCGAGCATCTGCATGGGATCGACTACGACATGCCGGTCGCGAGTGCCCAGGTCAAATCCTGCATCTTGATCGCCGGGCTCAGCACCCCGCGGACGGCGGTGATCGAGAGGGCCCCGAGCCGCGACCACACCGAGCGCATCGTGCTCCGGGCCGGCGCGCCGATCACGCGTGAACCGATCGAGCCGTCCGGCTACCACACGACGATCGGCGACGCCGACGAGCTCGAGCTCGAGACCATCGACGTCCCGGGGGACCTCTCCTCGGCGGCGTTCCTGATCGCCGCCGGCATCCTCGTCCGCGGCTCCCGGCTGGTGCTCGAGGGCGTCGGCGTGAACTGGACGCGCACGGGTTTCCTGCGCATCCTCGACCGGATGGGAGCGATCGTGGTCGGTGACCTCGAGCCAGTCGGTGCGTTCGGCACGGAGGAACCAGTCGCCGATCTCGATGTCTCCTCGGGTCCGCTCACGGGCACTGTCGTCGAGGCGGACGAGGTCCCGCTGGCGATCGACGAGCTGCCCCTGGTGGCCCTGCTCGGGTGCTTTGCCGAGGGCGAGACGGCGGTCCGTGGTGCGTCGGAGCTGCGGGTGAAGGAATCCGACAGGATCGCGTCGGTGGTCGAGGGCCTGGCGGGCCTCGGCGCCGACATCGAAGCGACCGACGAGGGCTTCGTCGTCCGTGGCACCGGCGCTCTGCGGGGTGGGGCGCTGGACGCGCGCGGCGATCATCGCCTGGCGATGCTCGGGGCCGTCGCGGGCCTCGCCTCGCGCGAGGGGGTCGAGGTGCTCGGAATGGGGGCGGCGGCGGTGTCATACCCGGGGTTCGCCGACGACGTGGCGAGGCTCACCTAGTGGCGCTTCCTGGCGGGACGGGACGCGAGTAGTGCTCGTCGCGATTGACGGGCCGGCCGGGGCGGGCAAGTCGACTGTCGCCCGCAAGGTGGCCGACGCGCTCGGGTTCACCTACCTGGACTCGGGCGCGATGTACCGGTCGGTCGCCCTCGCCGCGGCGTGTCGCGGGGGCGCGCCGGCGGAGATCGCCGCCTCATTGCAGATCGGGCTCGGCGATCGCGTCACGGTTGACGGCACCGATGTCACCGAGGCGATTCGCGCGCCCGAGGTGTCCGAGGCGGCCTCTCGGGCTGCCGCCGACCCGACGGTTCGCCAGGCGATGGTTGCCGAGCAACGGCGGATCGTGTCGAGCGGGGACTGGGTCGTGGAGGGGCGGGACATCGGGACGGTGGTAGCGCCGGCAGCCGCGGTGAAGGTGTTCCTGACCGCGAGCTCGGACGAGCGCGCGCGTCGGCGCGCCGCCCAGACCGGCGCGGACGTGAGGACCGTGCTGGCCGAGCAGTCGGCGCGTGACGAGCGTGACAGGACACGCGTGCACTCCCCGCTCCGGCCCGCCGCCGGGGCGGTCGTGCTCGACACCACGGATCTGGACCTCGACGAGGTCGTGACCCGGATCATCGCGCTCGCTCGCCAGGCAGGGGCGGGCGCCCGTCGGCCGGGCGGGGCGCGAGGATGAGCCCGCCGGGGCGCGAACCGCCCATCGCGCCTCGCGGCTAACCTCGGTGTCGATGAAGATCGCCGTCGTCGGATACCCCAATGTCGGGAAGTCGTCGCTCGTGAACCGCCTCACGCAGTCGCGCGAGGCGGTCGTGCACGAGCGGCCCGGCGTGACCAGGGACCGCAAGGAGCTCGAGACCGAGTGGAACGGCCGCCGGCTGACGCTGATCGACACCGGTGGCGTCGACCTGGACGACCGCGACGCGCTCGCCGTTCAGGTGCAGGACCAGGCGCGGGCCGCGCTCGCCGATGCCGACGTGGCGCTGCTCGTCGTCGATGCCCGGGGCGGGCTCCGGCCCGGCGACCACGAGATCGCCGACATCCTCCGTCGCGGAACGCTACCGGTCGTCGTGGCCGCGAACAAGATCGACAGCGTCCGTGACCTCGCGCTCGCCGCCGAGTTCCACGTGCTCGGGTTCGGCGATCCGATTCCCGTGTCTGCCGCCCAGGGGCTCGGCACGGGCGATCTGCTCGACCAGCTGACCAGCCTCGTTCCCGATGCCGACGCGGGCGCTGCGGACCCCGACGCTGAGGAACCGGTCCGACTGGCCGTGATCGGTCGGCCCAACGTGGGTAAGTCATCGCTCGTCAACCGCTTCCTCGGCATCGATCGGGTGATCGTTTCGCCACGCGCGGGCACGACCCGCGACGCGATCGACCTGCCGTTGCGCTACGGCGACCGCGAGCTCATCCTGATCGACACCGCCGGACTGAGACGTCAGGCCAAGGTCGGCGAGTCGATCGAGTACTACACGGCGCTGCGCTCCCAGCGCGCGGCCGAGCGAGCTGATGTCGCGCTGGTCGTCTGCGACGCGACCGAGGGCGTCACCACCCAGGACCTGCGGATCGGCGATCTCGCGATGAAGAGCGGATGCGCGACCGCGCTGGTGCTCAACAAGTGGGATCTGGCGAGCGACGCGGACCTCGAATACGAGCGGGCACGGGTCCAGCAGAAGCTCCGCCTGCGTCCGCGCGTGCTGACCGCGAGCGCGCTGACCGGCCGTCACCTCGCACGGCTGTTGGCGGAGTCGCTCGCCCTCGCGGACCGCTCACGCGGGCGCATCCCCACACCCCAGCTCAACAACTTCCTCTCCGAGCTCGTGGCAGCCCGCCAGCCGCCGGCGCGTCAGGGCCATCGCCTGAAGCTGATCTTCATGGCGCAGACCGAAGAGAGCCCGCCGCGGTTCTCGATCCAGGTCAACTCGCGTTCTCGGGTCACGCGCGACTACGCGTACTACCTCGAGAACCGGCTCCGCGAGCGCTACCGACTCGAGGGCATTCCGCTCGTGATCGACTTCGTCGAGCGCAACCAGCGGCGCCCCGGCCCAGCGCGCGAGGCGCGGAGCCGGCGAGCCGGGTTGCGGCCCGCCGGTCGTGAGGGTTCAGGCGGGTCCGAACCGACGAGCGACCCCGATGAGGTGCTCGCCTGAGCGACCGGTCGGCTCGTTGGTCCGGTAGGATCGGCTTGTAGTCGACGAGCGGGGAGACCGAACCGACCACGGAGCTTCTCCACATCATGACCCCACTAGCCGACAACGAGTACCTCTTCACCTCAGAGTCCGTCACCGAAGGGCACCCGGACAAGATCGCCGATCAGATCTCCGACGGTGTCCTCGATGCGGTGATGCGCGACGACCCCACGGGCCGCGTGGCTTGTGAGACGCTGGTCAACACGGGCCTCGTGGTCGTCTCCGGTGAGATCAGCACCTCCACCTACGTGGACATTCAGCAGATCGCCCGGGACACGGTCAAGCAGATTGGCTACACCGACGCGCTCTACGGCTTCGACTGCCACACGTGCGCGGTTCTCAACGCGATCGATAAGCAGTCGCCGGACATCGCCCAGGGTGTCGACACGGCCTACGAGGCCCGCACCGACCCGGGGGACGACGATGAGCTGGACATCGCCGGCGCCGGTGACCAGGGAATGATGTTCGGCTACGCGACGAACGAGACGGACGAGCTGATGCCGCTCCCGATCGCGCTCGCGCACAAGCTGGCAAAGCGCCTAGCGGACGTCCGTAAGGCGGAAATCCTGCCGTACCTACGGCCCGACGGAAAGACTCAGGTCACGGTCCGCTACGTGGATGGGCGCCCGGTCGAGATCGAGAAGCTCCTGATCTCCACGCAGCACAGGGAGGGCGCCGAGTCGCTGATCAAGCACGACCTGTGGGAGCACGTGGTCGAGCCGATCCTGCCGGATGATCTCTACGACTCGCGCTCGCTGCAGAAGAGCTTCCTCGTCAACCCCACCGGTCGGTTCGTGATCGGCGGTCCGATGGGCGACTGCGGGCTCACCGGACGCAAGATCATCGTCGACACCTACGGCGGTATGGCCCGCCACGGCGGCGGCGCGTTCTCTGGCAAGGACCCGTCGAAGGTCGATCGCTCGGCCGCCTACGCGGCGCG
>PMOY01000096.1 GCA_003165655.1 Solirubrobacterales bacterium | reverse complement strand
GCTGGTGCACGTGTTCGAGCGTGGCCCTGGACTGAGCGAGTCGATCTCCGCTGGCGAGCTCGCCCTCCACGCCAACCAGATCGCCGCGCGGCTGCGCGCGGACGGCGTGCGGCGGGGCGATCGAGTCGCGATTCAGATGCGCAACCACCCTGAATTCGTCTATTCGCTCGTGGCGCTGTCGAAGCTCGGGGGGGTGGCGGTGCCGCTCGATCCCCGCGCCGTGGGCGACCAGCTGCGCTTCTATCTCGAACGCGTCGGGTGCCGGGCGGCGATCGTGGCCGACTATGTTATGGCCGAGCCTCAGGCCGCAGACCCGATCGGCGCCGCCGGGGTCGCCGCGTACTCGGTGCGAACCCCGGAAGGGGTCGAGGCCGGCGTCCGTGCGGCCGGGCATCCGAGCCTCACCGAGGTTCTCGATGGGCCAGAGCTCCCCGACGTCGGAGACGATGTGGACAGTGAGCGTGACGTCTGGATCATTCAGTACACGTCCGGGACGACGGGCGCGCCCAAGCCGATCGTCATGCGATATCTGACGTTGGCGCACTACCGGCAGATCGGACCCGCCTGCGGGTACCGCCACGACGACGTGCCCTACACGGGCTTGCCGCTCGTCCACGGAAACGCCCGCGGCCTGACCATGTTCCCGGCGTTGTTCGCTCAAGTCGATCACTCCGTGTTCAGTCGCTGGTTCACCGCTTCGCGCCACTGGGAGGTGTGCAGCGAACACGGCGCGACGACGTGGTCGAACCTCGGTGGCATCGCTACCGCTATCTACGCACAGCCCCCGTCGCCCGCAGATCGCGCCCACCGTGTGAGACTCGTCGTGAGCGCCGGCATTCCACCCGCGCTCCGGGAACCGTTCGCCGAGCGCTTCGGCGTCCAGATACAGGAGAACTACGGGACCAGCGAGATTGGGGTGCTCGCCGTCCGGCCCCCGGGTCAGGGACCATCGGGTTCGGTGGGGCGGCCGCTCGGTGACCGCGAGATCGGGATCCTGGACCCTGAGGGTCGGCCGCTGCCCCCGGGCCAAACCGGGGAGATCGCTGTGCGAGCGCTCGACGACCGATCGCAGCTCGAGTACTGGGGTGATCCCGCCGCCAGCGCTGAGAAGCTGCGCCACGACTGGCTGTTGACCGGCGACCATGGCTGGCGGGACGACGGTGGCTGGCTGTTCTTCTCGCACCGGGATGAGGAGGGTGGCATTCGCAAGCTCGGCGACTTCGTCCCGGTGGAGACGATCGTCCGCGTGATCGCCGAGATGCCCGAAGTGCGGGACGTGTGCGTCTACGGCATCGCCGCCGCGAGTGGTGCGCCTGGTGAGAAGCAGGTGGTGGCGGCGGTCGTGCCACAGGATGCGACGAGCTTCGATCCGGCGGTGGTCTACGAGCGATGCGTAGCTCGGCTCAAACGCTCGGCCATGCCCGACCTGCTGCAGGTGGTGGAGGACCTGCCTACGACGCCTACTCAGAAGGTTCAGACCCGAGTTCTCGAGCAGCTCCTCACCGACCGGCCCGAGGCGTCCTACCGCCGGCCGGCGCCGCGGTGAGGCCCCTCGAGGGCATCCGGGTCGTGGAGCTGGGTGCGATCGGGCCGGCTCCGTTCGCAGGAATGCTGCTGGCCGACTTCGGAGCCGACGTTGTGCGCGTCGACCGCGTCGACCGCCAGGATGCCGTGCCGGGCGACCGCCCGCACCTGCTCGATCGCGGCCGGCGCTCGCTCACCCTCGACCTGAAGCGGCCCAAAGGCGTCGAGATCTTGCTGGATCTAATCGACCGCGCCGACGTCCTCACCGAGGGCTTCCGCCCCGGCGTCGCCGAGCAACTCGGCGTCGGGCCCGACGTCTGCCTTACCCGCAACCCGCGGTTGGTGTTCGGGCGAATGACCGGCTGGGGGCAGGACGGACCGCACGCGACGGTCGCCGGACACGACCTCAATTACCTTGCCCTAGCCGGAGTTCTGGGGGCGATTGGCGCACCGGATTCCAACCCACCACCACCGCTGAACCTGATCGGCGACTTCGGTGGCGGGGGAATGCTCCTCGCCCTGGGCATTCTGATCGCTCTGCTCGAGCGCCACCGCTCCGGCGTGGGCCAGGTGGTCGACGCCGCCATCCTCGACGGGGTCACCCTACTCGCCACGACGGTGGCCGACCTCCGGGCGGGCGGGCTCTGGGAGGACCGACGCGGCGCCAACATCATGGACGGAGGCGCACCGTTCTACCGCACCTACGCGACTGCTGACGGCCTGTACGTCGCCGTCGCGGCGGTGGAGCCGCAGTTTTACGGCGAGCTGCTGAGGCGCGTGGGGGGCGATCCCTCCGACTGGCCCCAGTACGACCGCGCGCGCTGGAGCGAGTTGCATCGGCTGCTCGAGGACATCTTCGCTCAGCGCAGCCGCGATGATTGGATCGCCGTATTTGAAGGTAGTGACGCCTGCTTTGCGCCGGTTCTCGGGTGGGAGGAGGCTGCCCGTCACCCGCAATCTCTCGCGCGCCAGACAATGGTCGAGGCGTTCGGTGCCTGGCAACCCGCTCCGGCACCACGGCTCGAACGAACGCCCGCCTCGGTGCCCGGTCCCGCCCCGCGACCGGGGCAGCACACCGCTGAGATCCTGGAGGAGATCGGACTTACCTCCCGTGAGATCGATCAGCTCGCGCAGGAGGGCGTCATCGATCTCAGCGCCAGCCGCAGGTAACTTGCGGCGAGTTAGCCTGCTGATGAGCCTCCTGGACGTGGGCCTAGACGAGGGGCAGGACTTCGCGGGCGCGCAAGACGCGAAGGATGCGCTCCAGATGAACCTCCGGATCGCCCGGTGTCAGCTCCAGATCAGGTGAGAGTGGTTGCTCATACGGAGCGTCGACTCCGGTGAATCCGGTGATCTCCCCTCGCCGTGCCTTCTCGTACAGACCCTTGGGATCGCGGCGGGCGCATTCATCCGCCGGCGTGTTGACGAAGATCTCGATGAAGTTGAGGTCATCCTCGTCGTGAAGCGCCCTGGCGGCATTGCGGTCGGAACGATAGGGGCTGACCAGCGAGACGATCGCTACCGTGCCCGCGTCGGCGAGCAGCCCTGCGACATACGCGGTCCGCCGGACGTTCTCGGCGCGGTCCTCGGGCGAAAAGCTCAGATCCCCGTTTAGGCCGTGGCGGAGGTTGTCACCATCGAGGCGGTACGCCGACCGTCCCTCCCGCAGGAGCCGCTTCTCCAGCAGCGCTCCGATGCTCGACTTCCCAGAGGAGGGAAGGCCCGTGAGCCACACGGTCGCGCCGCGCAGACCGAGCGCCTCCCAGCGCGCCTCACGCGTCAGTCCGGTCGACTCCCAGACGACGTTCGTCGAACGGCCGGCGGTGGACGGCTCGTCGTGGTCAAGGAGCATGCCGGCCGCGAGCGTCTCATTGGTCGCCTCGTCGATCAGGATGAACGACCCTGTCGCGCGGCTCCGGCGATACGGGTCGTAGCAGATCGGCGCCGACGTCCTCAGCCGAACCCGCCCGATCTCGTTGAGCCGGAGCTCCGTCGCCGACTCGTCCCGATGCAGGGTGTCCACGTCGATGCGGTGGACGAGCTCCTGCACGACGGCGCGTACGGTGCTTGCGGTGTGCTGGAGGACGTACCGCCGCTTGGGCTCGAGCGGGGCGTCGTTCATCCAGCAGACCACCGCCGACAGATCGCGGGAGACCAGCGGCCGGTTGCGCGGCCGGGCCAGCATGTCGCCGCGCGAGATGTCGACGTCGTCCTCGAGCCGGAGCGTGATCGACATGGGGGCGAAGGCCTCGTCGCGCTCCCCGTCCAGCGTGTCGATGCCCGCCACCTTGGTCGCGACCCCGGACGGAAGCACGACGACATCCTCGCCCTTGCGGAACACCCCGCCCGCGATTTGGCCAGCGTACCCGCGGTAATCGTGATGCTCCTCGGTCCCGGGGCGGATGACCCACTGCACCGGGAACCGCGGGTCGATTAGATTGCGGTCGGAGGCGATGTGGAGATGCTCGAGCTGGTAGAGGAGCGGCGGTCCACCGAACCAGCTCATGATCTGGCTGCGCTCGACGACGTTGTCGCCGTGCAGGGCCGAGATGGGCAGGAAGATCAGGTCTCCGATCTCGAGCTTCGCCGCGAACGATGTGAACTCGTCGACGATCGCGTCGAAAACCGCTGCATCGTAGTCGACGAGATCCATCTTGTTAACGCACACCATCAGATGGGGGATCCGCAGCAGGCTGGCGATAAACGCATGCCGGCGGGATTGCTGCTGGATGCCGTTGCGGGCGTCGAGCAGGATGATCGCGACATCAGCGGTCGAGGCGCCGGTCACCATGTTGCGCGTGTAGCTGACGTGCCCTGGGGTGTCCGCGATGATGAACGTCCTCCGCGGTGTGGCGAAGTACCGGTAGGCGACGTCGATGGTGATGCCCTGCTCGCGTTCGGCCCGCAGGCCGTCCGTGAGCAGCGCGAGGTCGATCTGCCCGCCGTCGCCATGGCGGCGGCGTGACGCGGCGGCGACCTGCTCGAGCTGGTCCTCGAAGAGCGCCTTCGAGTCATAGAGCAGGCGGCCGATGAGCGTCGACTTTCCGTCGTCGACGGACCCTGCCGTGGCCACTCGCACCAGGCCGCTCGAGGGGGCTGCCGTGAGGACGTCGGGATTGCCGTTGCTCGACGCTGTCGGCATCAGAAATAGCCTTCCCGCTTGCGATCCTCCATGGCGGCCTCGCTCGCCCGGTCGTCAGCGCGTGTCTCGCCGCGTTCGGTGATGCGCGTCGCGGCGATCTCCCTCACGACATCCGCAAGAGCCGTCGCCCGCGATCGAACGGCGCCGGTGCAGCTCATGTCGCCCACCGTCCGATAGCGGACCCACTCTCGGAACGAGCTCTCGTCGGGGAGGCGCTCGACGAAGTCAGAGGTCGCGTAAAGCATTCCGTCGCGGCGGAAGACTTCACGCTCATGAGCGAAGTAGATCGACGGAAGCTCCAGGCCCTCACGGTCGATGTACTGCCAGACGTCGAGCTCGGTCCAGTTGGAGATCGGGAAGACCCGGACGTGCTCGCCCTGGCGGATCCGGCTGTTGTACAGGTTCCAGACCTCAGGTCGCTGGTTCTTGGGGTCCCAGCTGCCGAAGTCGTCACGGAAGGAGAAGATCCGCTCCTTCGCCCGGGCCCGCTCCTCGTCCCGTCGAGCGCCGCCGAATGCGGCATCGAACCGGTGCTCGGCGATCGCGTCGAGCAGGGTCACGGACTGAAGTCGGTTGCGCGATGCGCGCGAGCCTGTCTCATCGACGACGCGGCCGCGGTCGATCGAGTCCTGCACCGAGGCGATCAACAGCCGCTCGCCGAGCTGCGCGACGAGACGATCGCGAAATGCAATGACCTCGGGGAAGTTGTGGCCGGTGTCGACGTGCATGAGCGGGAACGGCAAGCGCCCCGGCCGGAACGCCTTCTGGGCGAGGCGCACGAGGACGATCGAGTCCTTCCCCCCGCTGAACAGCAGCACGGCACGCTCGAAGCGCGCCGCCACCTCCCGAAAGATGTGAACCGCTTCGGACTCGAGCAGATCGAGATGCGAGATGTCGTATTCCATGGGGACCGACCCAGAGTGCTTGCTGTTGCGCAAGGAAGGCTAGCGAAGCGTCGCCGGGGGCGCAAGGACGGCAGGGAGCTTGCGGCCAAGTAACATCGGCGACCTGAAATGCATGACGTTCCAGGACGCAAAGGCGGAACCTCCGGAGGTAGGCGCGCAGGCTGTCTCGAGCCACAGCCGATGCTCGCCGAGATCGTCCAAGCAGTCGGCAAGATAGCGGCGAACTGAGGGCCCTCGAGGCGGCCTAGGTGAGGTACGATCCTTGCTCGCACGCAAGGAGCTGTGCTCGCGGCCACCGGTCCCGCCGGCCGGATCGTCTGTTGGTCGAGGGAGGCATCGTGGGTTCAGTCGGGCTGTTGAACGGCAAAGTGGGGCTGATCACGGGAGCCGGATCGGGCATCGGCCGGGGGTGTGCGGAGCTGTTCGCACACGAGGGCGCCGCCGGCGTCCTCGTGTGCGACACCGACGAGCCGGGCGCTCAGGAGACGGCGCGTCGGATCGAGGCCGCGGGAGGGACCGCAACCGCCGTCGCCGCCGACGTCTCCCGCGCGAGCGACGTGCAGGCGCTGGTCGACGTGGTTGTAGGTGCTTATGGGCGCCTCGACTTCGCCGTCAACAACGCCGGCATCAGTCACCGCAACGGCCCCCTGCACGAGCTCGAGGAGGACGATTTCGACCGAGTGATCGCGGTCAACCTGAAGGGTGTCTGGCTGTGCCTGAAGTACGAGATCCGTCAGATGCTCCAGAACGGCGGCGGAGCGATCGTCTGCACCGCCTCGCGTGCCGCGCTGCGCGGCGCGCCGGTCGCCGCCGGTTACTCCGCTTCCAAGCACGGGGTGATCGGGCTCGTGCGCTCGGCGGCGCTCGGGTATCTGGAGGACGGGATCCGGGTCAACTGCATCTGTCCGGGCGTCGTGAACACGCCTCTCGTCCGCGGACTTGATCCAGCGCGCATCGAGCTGCTCGAGCGCCAGCAGCCCGGAGGCAGGCTGGCCGAGCCGGCCGAGATGGCGGAGGCCGCCGCGTGGCTCTGCTCGGAGCGCGCGTCCTTTGTCACCGGGGTCGCGCTGCCAGTCGATTACGGGTGGACGGCGGGCTCCTGAACGGTGCCGTCGCTTCGACGCCAGGCTTGCGGACCGGCAAGCCACGACCGCAGCAGCCTGGTCGGCGCCACGCTAAACAAGCTGGGGGCTGGCTTCGTCCCCACTAACCCCTGGGCCGACGCGACGCGTTGACCCGGCGCCATCATGGAGGTTCGACCTCGCGTCCACAACGATCCGAGTGGCCGCGGTCACGGAGCTCGACGCGAGGGCTCCGGATCCCGTAGGAGTTTGGCTAGCGCCTGGCTGTCGACTTTCATGGAGACGTTGCGTGGGATTTGATCGACGATGACGACGGCGGTCGGCACTTTGTACCGCGTCATCGTCGCCTTGAGTGCCTCGCACAGCTCTTCGCCAGACGTCCGCGCTCCGTCGCGCAGAACGACCGCTGCTGCCGGGACCTGTCCGAGCATCCGGTCAGCAAGGCCGATCGCCGCGGCATCGGCCACATCTGGCAACGCGCGGAGCTCCTGCTCGATCTCTCTGAGCGAGACCTTGAACCCGCCCCGGTTGATGACGTCGTCGACGCGCCCTTCGATGAACAGAAACCCATCCTCGTCGAGCCGAGCCAAGTCGTTGGTCATCACCCAGTCACCAGTGCCCTGCTTGACGTATAGGCGCCCGACCTCTCCTGGGGGGAGCTGGCCCTCGCCGTCCTGGCCGACGATCCGCAGCTGAACTCCGGCATGCGGGCGCCCGACGCTGCCACGCTTAGACCCGTCAAATCGGCGGAGATCCTGCAGAGTCATGCTAGCCACGCCGCCACCGAATTCCGTCGCCCCGTACGCAGTGATCACCGGGACCCTGTAGCGGTTCTCGAACTCCTCGACCAGTTCCGGATCCACAGGCGCCGTGCCGGCGCGGACGCTCCGTAGGCTCGCGAGATCCGCCGGTGGGATCTGCGCATCGAGCACCATCCGCATCGCCGCTGGGACAAGCCCGGACGTGAGCACCTCATGGTCTTTAATGATCTTCGCCCACGCGTGCGGGGCGAACTTGTCGAGCAGCGCTACCCGTCGCCCGTTGACCCACGGAAACAGCAGGCCGAAGAGGCCGCCGACGTGCGCCAGGGGCAGGGTTAGGGGGACCGTGCCCCGCCGGAGCCGGAGCTCCTGCTGCGAGTCTCCCCGGATATCCGGGGAGACTCCCCCTAACGAGGCCCACAGTTGCGCTGCGGCGAGCTCGACGCGCTTCGGGGGACCCGTGGTCCCGCTCGTCTGCAGTACCGCGGCCGTTCCCGGACCCGGTGGCGAGGAGCTCTCAGGTGGACGCGCAGCCCCGAGCCGGACGTCTCTCGTGTCGAGCTCGATCGTCATGCCGAGACCGGGTCGGACCTCCGTCATCGAGGGCCGGGCCCAATCGCGCGCCAGCGCGACGAAGCTTCCCGTTGGAGCGCGCAGCATCTCGTCGGCGAGCTGGGCGTCAGCACTCAGGGGATTGAGAATCCAAATCGGACGGCGCGAGATGAGAAGCTCCATGATCCCAGCGGCGACCAGCGGGTCGTTGCGCGCGACGAGACCAACAGTCTTCTCGGCCATGCCTTGGCTGGCCAGTGCATCCCTGAGCCAACGTCCGACAGACCGAAGCTCTTCCCATGTCCACCAGCGCTCCGCGAAGAGCAGCGCGGGCGCCCCGGGATCGACAGAGCTGATCGCATCCAGTCGGGCAGCGAGAGGATCATCAGCCGCAGAATGGAGTATACTCATTACAGTGGAGCATACTGAATGTCTGTGACGCTAGCTCTGGCAGCGGTCGACTTCACGCCCGCGCCCGACGAGGCGGAGCTGCGGTCGCTCGCCCGACGCCTCGCGTCGGCGCGTATCCGCGAGTCGGATGTCCGGGCGGCAATCGCCACCGAGCTGGGTTACGACGCCGATGTCTGGCACCAACTGTCCGAGCTCGGTTTTCCGGGCCTGCTCGCCCCCGTGCCCTGGGGCGGACTCGACCTCACGCCACGTGCGTGCGCTGCGGTCTGCGAGGAGTTCGGCGGAGCCCTCCTCGGCGGGCCGCTGTTCGCCACGGCGCTGTTGGCCGTGCCAGCGTTGCGTGCGCTCGACGCCGGTGAGTTCTGGAGCGAACGAGGCGAGGGCATTCTCGAGGGAACGACCGTCGCCACCGTCGCAGGCGTCACGCGCGGGCGACCGCTCGAGCTGAGTGTGTCGGGACGGGGCGCGCCCCGGCTCTCCGGTGAACTTGGGGACGTGCTGGAGGCCCAAGCCGCCGGCCTCGTGATCGTCCCCGTTCGCGTTGGGCGTCAGGTACGGTGGTATGCCGTCGACGCCGAGGACGCGGGGATGTCGGTTGAGCCGCTGCACACGCTCGACCTGACCCGCCGCTTCGCGCGAGTCACCCTGACCGATGCGCGCGCAACCGATCTTGGCGAGGACCGAGACGCCGTCCTGCGCGACGTCCTCGCCGTCGGGATGACCATGCTCGCAGCGGAGCAGGTCGGTGGTAGTCACGCGCTCCTGAGGATGAGCGCCGAGTACGCCCGCACCCGCATCCAGTTTGGACGCGCGATCGGAAGCTTCCAAGCCGTCAAGCACCACTGCGCGAACATGCTTGTGTTGGCGACTGCGGCCCGCTCGGCGGCCGATTACTCGGCTTGGGCACTGGCTGAGGCTTCTCCGTCGGAGGCGCGTGTCGCGGGGCTTCTGGCGCACGCCTACTGCTCGGACGCATATCTCGACATCGCCCGGACCACGATTCAGCTGCACGGAGGAATTGGCTTCACTTGGGAGCACCCAGCCCACCTGTATTTTCGGCGGGCGAAGAGCTCCCAAGCTATGTTCAGCACGCCCAACTCGTGCCGCGAGGAGATCGCGCAGTTCCTCGCCGACCGGACCCTCGCCGAAGACTCGTGATGGGCAACCCCCGATCCGGGGCCGGCGCGTCACATCAGCGCGCGGCCCGAACCCAGCACCAGCCATGACCGACTCTCGAAGTCAAGCCGCTCCACGGGACGGGCTTCTCCGTGGCACGATCACCAACGAGTCTGTTGACATGATGCGCGCGCGCATCGGCTTTCCGAACCCGACGCTCCGAACGGGGCTCGTCGACTGGCCGTGGAACGAGGTCACGACTGAGGACGCGATCCGCCGCTACAGCCATGGCTGCGGCGACGGCAATCCGCTATTTACCGACCCGGGCTATGCCTCGGCGAGCCGCTGGGGCGGGCTAATCGCACCGCCGGGGTTTGAATGGACGCTCGGCCAGGATTGCTCACCACAGCCCACCGCAGAGTTACACGAAGCGACTGGACGGGCTCTCCGCGGGGTCCAACTGTTCAACGCCGGACACGAGGGCTGGTTCCTGCGGCCCCTGTCGGCGGGCGACCGGCTGCGTCGGAGCACGGTGGTCGCCGATGTGCAGAGCAAGGACTCAGAGTTCAACGGACGCTCCGTGCTGGTGACCAACGAATCTCGCTGGACCGACGACGCCGGAGCCACGGTCGCGGTCCGTCGGCCGTGGTACATCCATGTGGAACGGCGGGCGGCCTCCTCGGACAGCAAGTACGCCGATGAAGCCCTGGCGTCCTACACCGATGACGAGCTCGCGGAGATCGAGGCCGCGTATGACGCCGAGTTCGTGCGCGGCTCGCAGACGCTCTACTACGAGGATGTCACCCCGGGCGAGGAGCTTCCGACAATGGTGAAGGGCCCGCTCACGATCACCGACCTGATCAACTTCTTCATGGGGGCCGGCTGGTATGGCTACGGCTTCCCGGCTCTCAGGCTGGCTCACGAGAACCGAAAGCGGCTCAGGGGCTTCTACTCCCGCAACGAGTTCAACGCCTGGGACACGATCATGCGGATCCACTGGGATACAGCTGCCGCGCGGCAGATTGGCGTTCAGGCCACCTACGACATCGGCCCGGTCCGGTGGGCATGGCTCGTGCACTACTGCACGAACTTCGTCGGCGATGACGGATGGGTGCTACGCGTGCGCGGCGAATTCCGTCGGTTTAACTACATCGGAGACACCACCTGGATCCGAGGGACCGTGAAGAGCAAGAGGATCGATCCCGATGCCGGGCCGGTCATCGAGCTAGCCCTGAGCGGCGTCAATCAACGCGGCGTTGAGAACATCCGCGGCGACGCGACGCTGATGGTCCCGTCCAGACGCTCAGGAGCGATCGCCGTGCCGGCTCCCGAGACCTGCGCACCACCGGCCCCGGCGCGATGGCGTTGACGGCGATTCCGATACAGGTGTACACCGGTCGAGGACGACTTGGAACGGTGACGAGTGCCGTTCGACCCTGCAGGCACCACTCACGCCTCGTGATCTCAGGGACAGTCGCCGTCATGCGCGGAGCGCCCGGCGCCGGGGCGGTCTAGGGACGGCGTCGCGACCAGCGCGTCGGCCAGCATCGGTCTCAGCCGCGTGCATACCAGTTCGATTTGGCGCTGCACCATCTCGGCCGGCATTCCTCCGATCGAGGCCCAGAAGAAGACCGTGTCGACATCCATCCCCTTGAGGTGGGAGGTCAGCTGCGTAGCGGCGTCGGCGGGCGTGGCGAGGAGGAAGTGGTTCATCCCGGCACCAAGCCCCCGCGCACGCCATCGATCAGGGTCCAAGGCTGGGACCGGGCGACCCGTCCCCTGGTAGGCATGCTCGAGATAGGAGGCGACCTGGTATGCGAGGTGCTTCTTGACCGCCGGCCAGTCGCGCTCCGGATCATCGCTGATGTAGGCGTTGATCACGCCGGCGCGGCGGCGAGCACCCGCCTGCCGGCCGGCGCTCTCACGCCCCCGCTCATAGGGCTCGGTCAGTGACGGGTCCAGCGAAAGCAGGCCGACCCCCAGAGATCCGGCGCGAAACGCCCCCTTGGGACCTTGGTAGCCAAGCCAGAGCGGAGGCTCGGTCTGTTGCGGCCGAGGCAGCTGAAACGGATCGCGCCAGATGCGTTGGATCTCAGTGACGGTCGTCTCCGTGGTCTCGAAGCGTCGCGTGAAATCGGCGCCGAAGGCTTCGAACTCGCTCCTCCGGTAGCCGGCGCCCAACCCGAGCTCCAGACGCCCGCCGCTCAGCAGATCGATGATCGCTCCCTGCTCCGCGATGTCGCGCCCTGATCGGAAGGGGGCGAGGAGAACGGCGGTTCCAAGTCGGACCCGCGTCGTACATGCCGCCACTGCCGCGCAAAGAGTGAGGGGCTGTGAGAGGTACCCGTCGTCAAAGCCGTGGTGCTCACTGAACCACACAGAGTCGCCGCCCAGACGCTCGACTTCATGGCAGTGCTCGAGCACGTCCGAGTACGTCGACCGCCAGTCCCGGCGCCAGCCCTCCGGATTTCGAAGGTCGAAGTACAAGCCGACGTTCATCCCACGACAATACAGTATCCTGTTTATGTGATGGACGTTCGGCCCTGTCTTAGCCGAGCGTCTGTGCGCGTTCTGATGACCCGTCCACGTCAGGGACCCCGAAGACAGCCCGTAGACATAGATGCGAAGACCGGCCTCCGAGTCGTACGGGCCCCGTCGAACTCGATTTCGAGGAGCCGGGCTGAGGCTCTGCACGACCCCGGAACAGAGTCCAAGCGAACGCAGACTACGACATGATGGATCGGTCGCACTAGCGCAAAAACATTGCACTCATTAGTACGTTCGGCGTGGCAGGGCCAGACACTATCAGGTTGACGCCATCGAGATCTGCTATTAGAGTATTCTCTATGACGATTCCCGACGCTGCCCAAACCTCTCATCCCGAACTCAGCCAGCGGCTCGCGGAGCTGGCGCCGATCATCGACGTCGCGGCGGACGAAGCTGAGCTCCGGGGCGAGCTCGGTGCAGGTGTCATCGATGCGCTGCAGGAGCATGGCGTCTTTCTCCTGATGGCCCCCAAGGCCGTTGGAGGCGCAGAGGCCAACCACCGAGACCTGATCGACGTGATCAGCGGCCTGTCGTACACGGATGGATCGACCGGCTGGACGGCGATGGCCGTGATGCTCGCCGTCGGGATCGTTGGCGCCTACTTCGGCGACGACGCCGTTGACGCAGTGTTTGCGCCGGATCGCGTTGCCAACGGAACGTTCCTGATCGCCGGCCAGGCTCAGCCCCGCGGCAAGGCAGAGCGCGTCGGCGACGGCTACAGGGTGTCCGGATCCTTCGGATTTGGGAGCGGAAGCCATCACGCCAGCTGGATGCTCGGCGGCTTCGTACTCCACGAAGCCGGCGAACCGGTCCGCACCGCGAACGGCCCGAAGGTCCTCTTCGGACTCGTTCCGGGGGACCTGGTTGAGCTGCGCGGCAACTGGGATGTCATGGGGCTGAGAGCAACCGGAAGCGACGATTACTGGATCCCGGAGCAAGTCGTGCCCGTTGATTATCTGGTGGAGATGGAGAATCCGGCCCCGCAGCGCGGCGGAGAGCTTTACCACATGGGCCGCAAGGCTCTGACTGCGCTGTCACACGCGTCGTTTCCGTTGGGCGTCGCCCAACGAAGCCTCGATGAGCTCCAGGTCCTCTCCCATCGCAAGAAGCGCGTGCCGGGTGGCCTCTACATGTACCAGCCGACGTTCCAGCGCGACTTCGCCGAAGCGACCGCCGCCCTCAGCTCGGCACGGGCGTATGTCAGGGAGAGCTTTGACCGCCTTCTCGAGGCGTCCCGCGAGGCCGCCATCCCACCAAAGCTCAAAGCCGATGTCCGCCTCGCCGCCTCGCACGCGGTACAGGTCGGCGTCAGCGTCACGCACTACGCATATCTGGCTGCCGGCAGTGATGGGCTGCGCAACTTCTCAACTGACGCAGAAGGCCGGCGTGGCAACCGACTGCAGCGGGCGTTTCGGGACATGCATGCCGCCAGCCAGCATCTGTTCACCGCCGAGCAGACGTTCCTGGACACCGGTCAGGTCTTTCTCGAGGTCCCGGACGCCAGCGTCTACCTGTAGTTCGACGCGCACGTGAGCAAACAGTCTGCGACGGCAAACGCTGGCGGCTTGTACTCGAGGCGGTATCCGCGAGTCACAGCGTCTCGCTTAACCACGCCGCGATCTGCGCCAAGGCCGCTGCGACCTCAGGCTCGGTAGGCATGGTGGCGAGGAAGCCGTGGATCTGGCCAGGCATCTCGACCCAGCGTGTTGGGACTCCGGCCTCACCCAGGCGCTTCGCGTAGTCAGCTCCTTCGTCATGCAGGATGTCGTACTGCGCGGTGACGAGGAGAGTCGGCGGCAGACCAGCGAGATGCTCCGCTTGGGACGGCGAGACGTAGGGCTCCAGACGCGCGCTCTCGGTAGTAGCGTAGGTCTCCCAGTAGAACTGCATCGCGTCGTGTTCGAGTCCATAGCCCCGTGCGAATGCCCGATGCGAATCGGACCCCATCGTCGAGTCGAGCGCAGGGTAGATCAGCACCTGCGCGCCCAGCGCTCGCTCGCCTGCATCCCTCGATGCCAAGGCCACCGCGGCCGCCAGGCCTCCGCCGGAGCTGCTGCCCAGCACCGCGCACCGGCTCGAATCGACTCCGAGGCCCGCCGCGCCGGAGATCGCCCAGCGGGTTGTCTCGACGCAGTCCTCGAACGCCGCCGGAAACGGATGCTCGGGCGCCAGTCGATAGTCGACGTTGACCACGACACACTGGGCGAGGTTCGCCAATCGACGACATGCTGCATCGTGAATATCGAGCCCGCCGAGTATCCACCCGCCACCATGGAAGTACAGCAAGAGAGGGCAGTCCGCGGCTTCGTGGCGCGGCACATAGACGCGGACCGCGATTCCCCGATCCGTCACCCGCTCGAGCACGGACTCCACGGTCTCGGTTGGTGGTGCGGCGGGCGCTCGAGCCCGCTCTGCGGCCACATAGGCCAGCACCTCCTCCCGGCTCCCGCCGATCGGCGGCCGTGATGCTGCCGGGGCGCGACGGAGATGTGCCGTTGCACCGGCGGTGAGTGACGTCAGTCGATCACCAGGACGGCCTTGCCCTGCAGTTTCCTGGCCATGAGGTCATCGATCAGGGAGTGACATTCGCGCCAGTCAGACACCCGCTCGATGCGCGGATCGAACCTATTGTGGCGCATCAGATCGAGCAGCGTCCCGAGGTCGCGAACCCCGGACGCGCGGCGATCGAGCTCGAGCAGAAGATGTAGCGCATACACCGTTGCGCCGCCACGGACGTAGAACGCCGCCGCGTCGAAGGTCGTCAGCTGTCCCGATGAGTTCCCCAGGGAGACGACGGTACCGCCCGGCGCCACTCGAGTCAGGGCCGCCGCGAGGCTGTCTCCCCCCGCCGACTCGATCAGCACGTCGAAGCTCGGGCCTTGTGCACTGAGCTCGGTCACGATCTCGTCGACGCCAAGGGCGTACAGGCCGGTCGCGCGTGCGGGCGCGGAAACGACGCCTGTCACGTGAGCGCCCGCGAGGTGCGCGAGCTGGGCAGCCGCACCTCCGACTCCACCGGCGGCTCCGGTCACGAGTACGCGGCGCCCGAGAAGCGGTCCTCCAGCCTCGACGGCCCGTAGGGCTGTCAGCCCTGCGACCGGGAGCGCGCTCGCCCGCTCGAATGACACATCGTCCGGTAGGCTGACCACGAGGTCAGTCGTGAGCGCGACTCTTTCGGCCCACGCTCCGAAGTTTCGTGCCAGCCCGGCGACGTGGGCTCCGATCGCCGGCCCCGTTCCGTCCTTGGCGGCCGCGACGACAACCCCGGCGACGTCCCAACCCGGGATCGTGTCCTCCGGGTAGAACGGATGGCCGGCAGCGACGCGTGAGACCTCGCCGCGGTTCAGCGAGAACGCGTGCACCCGCACGATCACCTCGTTGGCCTTCGCCGTCGGCTCAGGTACCTGCGCGATGGTCAGCCGGTGCGGTTGGTTGTCTCTTACGACGAATGCACGCAAGCCTAGGGCGCTCCCGGCGGGTGTGTGAGGAACGTGAAGAACACGCCGCGAGTGTTCACCGTTGTCTGCCTCTCGGTCACGCGTAGCGCGAAAGGCCGCGCTCACCTTGGGCGATTAGTAGCCCGCGATCATCGGGCGTCATGGTCACCCTGCCCCGGTGGTGCGCCCTCATCGAAGAGAGCTCGGAGATCGCGCAGGACCACCTTTCCCATCGCGTTGCGAGGTAGGGACTCGATGACGCGGACATCGGAAGGCACCTTGTAGCGGGAAAGCTCGGCGTGGCAGTGGTCACGCAGGCCCTTGGCGTCGATCGTGGTCGGGTCAGCCGCCTCGACGATGGCCACAACGCGTTCACCGAGTCGCTCGTCCTCGATACCGAGTACGGCGACGCCGCGGACGCCCGGGTACGAGGCCATGACCCGCTCCACCTCGGCCGGGTAGACATTGGCCCCCCCGCGGAGGATCAGCCCGTTCCGTCGTCCATTGAGAAAGACGTTGCCTGAGGCGTCGATGATCGCGATGTCCCCCGTGTGCAGGACATCGTCGACCAGCACGGATGCTGTCTCCTCGGGTCGCTTCCAGTACCCGAGCATCGGCGTGTAGACCTCGGCATAGGGCCCATCCGCGCACGCGGCGATGCACAGTTCACCCTGCTCGCCCGCGGGCAGACGGCGCCCGTCGAGATCGACGACGAGAGCCTGGAGGGTCGGATAGGCGCGCCCGACGCATCCAGCGAGATGCGGCTCCCCCGGCCGCTCGGTGATGCAGCCGTTCGGAGACTCGGTCAGCCCGTAGCCGTTGGCTGGCTCGACACCGAACCGGGCGGCGAACAGTCTTCGAAACTCCTCGGAGGGCTCAGCGCCTCCAACCCAGACGCGCTCGAGTGTGGTCAGCTGCTCGGACGCGACCTCGTCGTTGGTGAGCAGGTCGTGGATGATCGTCGGTACGCCGACGAAGCTTTGGACCGACTCGGCTGCGATCCTCTGCGCCAGCGGCACCGCCTGAGTGCGCTCGAGCACGATGAGCGTGCTCTGGACCAGGAAGGCTGCAAGCGGTCCGACGAGCTGCATGTTGAGCAGGCTGAGGGGCAGAACGACACCCTGGCGCGAGCGCGGCTGCAGTCGGCCCAGGGTCCGTTGGCCGACTGCGACGAGAACCATGTTGTGCTGACTGTGCACCGCGCCCTTCGGGAATCCGGTCGTCCCGCTCGTATAGGAGATGGCGGCCGGGGCAAACGGATCGACGACCGAGTCGAAGGGCCCGTCACCGCACCGCGCGAGAAGCTGCGGCCAATCGCCGGTCCCCCCGGGTTCGACCGTTAGCACTCGGATCGCCGGTGGGAACCCTCCCTCGCCGAGGCGTCGCCCCATCGTGTCACTGGTGAGGAAGACGCTCGCGTCAGAATCGTCGAGCATCAGGCGCACTTCGGATGGCGCCAAGCTTTTGCTGATCGCGACCCAGATTGCCCCCAGGTGCATTGCCCCGAAGAAAGCGACGACGATGTCGATCTCGTTGGGAAGCGAGCATGCCACTCGGTCCCCGGGACCGACCCCGACCGCCGCCCATGCGCGGGCGGCGCGAAAGCTCATGTGCTGAAGCTCTCTGAACGTGAGCCGGCGAGTGCTGCTGGCGATCGCTTCTCGGTCCGGGCAGGCAAGGGTCGCGGCCGCGAGCAGCGCGGGCACGTCCTGGGGTGCATCCGGAATCGCCCGGCGCAGGCGAGGACGCCGCAACCCATGGGCCTCGAGGTCGCGGGTGATGCCGGCGCCGGTCATGCGCCAACGGGCGCCGAGAACAGTTCCGCTGCGACCGCGTCGCGCAGTCGCTCGGACCCGGCGAACAGTGCCCGATTGACCCACGCGCGCTTGAAGTACCGATGCGCGTCGTGCTCCCACGTGAATCCGATGCCGCCGTGGACCTGGATGGCGTCTCCGGCGATCCGCGGATAGGCCTCGAGCGCGTGATAGGCGGCGGAGCGCAGAAGGCGAATTGCGCCCGGACTGTCGAGGTCATCCTGCTCGGCGGCCTCGTAAACCGCGTCATCGGACGAGACCAGGTCTACGTACATGCTCGCGAGCTTGTGCTTGATCGCCTGAAACGAACCGATCGGGCGCCCGAACTGCACGCGCTCCTGCGCGTACGCCACCGCCATCGCGTGCACCGCGCGAGCGCCACCGAGGGAATCAGCGGCGCAGGCGAAAGCCGCCCGCAGGTCTGCTCGACGAAGCAGTTCGCGAGCTGCAGCGCCCCGAGCCAGCGTCATTTGCTCAGGGACGAAGCTTTCTGCGAACCGAACAGTCTGCATCCGGCGTGTCTGATCGACAAGTGGGAAGGAGTCCATGTGGTGCGGAATAGCCTTACGATCCAGCGCGAAGACGAGGTCATCCTCGTCGCCCGCGCCGCGGGCGAACACGATGATGAGGTCGGCGACGTCGGCGTGGAGCACCTCGGGGACAGAGCCGCTGAGTGCCCACCCGCCGGGCGCGAGCCTCGCCTCCGGCCACAAGCAGCTGTCCCCGAGCGTGGGGATGAGGGGAAGGGCCAGGGTGGCGATCGCAGACCCGTCGCCGAGACGATCCAGCCACGACGTGACATCAGCAGACGCTTCGGCGTCAACGAGCGCGCCGGTCGCCAGGACGGCGCTCGACATGAACGGACCCGGCACGAGCCTCTCCCCGAGTGACTCGAGGACGACTCGCACCTCCGCCATACCGGTGCCGACGCCCCCCAACTCCACCGGGAGCAGCAGGGCTGTCCACCCGAGCTCTGCCATTGCCCGCCACAGCCCATCGTCGAATCCATGCTCCGTTGAAGCCAGATGGCGGCCTTCGGCGATGGAGGCGCGCGCCGACAGGAGCCCGTCCACGGAGGACCTGAACGTGCGTCGTTCCTCGAGGGAGAGGCTCACTGACTGGCGACCTCTCTGGGCAGGCCGAGGACCCGCTCGCCGATGATGTTGCGCTGGATCTCGTCGCTCCCGGCGGCAATGGTCCATGTCCAGGATCGCAAATGGTCGCTGAACCAGTCCCCGGAGGTGTAGCCGAGATCCGGAGGCTCGCCGGGATCGTGCAGCCCGCCGAGGCCGCTCATCCGCGCAGCGATCTGAGTCGCCCGCTGGAGAAGCTCGCTGAAGAAGAGCTTGAGCGTGGAGGCCGCCGCGCCGAGCGACTCGCCGGCGATCAGATTGCCCATGGCGCGATGCGTCATCGCCGAGAGCACTTCGACGTCAATTGCGATCCGGGCGACGTCCGTGCGGAAGCGCTCCGACTGGGCCCACGGCTGACCGCCGTGCGTTCGCTGGACCTGGGCCTCGCCGGCCATCGTACACACCGCCTCTCGCAGCCCCTCGACGAGTTCGACGAGCTGGATCACCCGCTCGGACGACAGCGTTGTTTGCGCCGTCCGCCAGCCGTCGCCTTCCTGACCCAGTCGCCAGGCGACGGGAATTTCGACGTCATCGAGAAAGATCTCGGCGAACTCAGAAGATCCGGTCGCCTGCCGTATCGGTCGCACCGTCACGCCGGGGAGCGACATGTCCATCACGAAGAACGAGAGGCCCTTGTGCTTAGGCGCGCCGAGATCCGTGCGGGCGAGGAGCAGACAGAATGCCGCATGGGCTGCGAAGCTCGACCAAGTCTTCTGACCGTTCACGACGTACACGTCGCCACGAGGCAGCGCGCTTGTGCGCAGAGACGCTAGGTCAGATCCCGCCTGCGGTTCTGAGAAACCCTGGCACCACACGTCGCCGTCCAAGATCCCGGCGATAAGCCGTTGCTGAGCGGGCGAGCCATGGTTCATCAGCGTTGCCGCGGCGTGACCGAGGGCGATCGCCATTGTGCGTGGCCGCGGGCTCTGCGTGCGACTGAGCTCTTGCTGGATGATCACCTGTTCGGCGAGCCCTCGGTCCTCGCCGCCGAAGCGAGCTGGCCAATGGGGTACCAGCAGCCCAGCAGCGTGGAGCTTACGGGTCCAATCGCGATAGAAGCTCACTACCTCGTCTTGCGAGGCGGTCTTCAGTTGCTCGCGCCATCCCTCGGGCCGATTGCTGAGCAGCCAGCCGTGAACCCGCTCTCGATAGGCGTCGGTTGTGTCGCGAACAACAGCCACGTTAGCAAAAAGAGTATACTACTTTACTGCCTTGTTCAACTGTGCGCCAACCAGGATCGGCGGGCTCGGTCACCTACACCGATACCTCGAGCATACCCCTGAGACAGCTCTCAATCGTGCCCGAGCACGTCAGCTTGTCGTGCGGAGCCTCGTAAGGAGCGGCCCTTCGGTTGAGTTCGATCAATTGGTCGGCCGCGCTCACGACTGCACCTCCTCCGTATCTCCTGGGATGTCTTTATCTTCGTCGACGACCCATCGAATCATCCGGTCGAGCGGGTACATGCCGTCGTGTGGTCGCCCGGCATTGGCCGTTTCGTAGAGCACGGCCTGTCCTAATGGCACTATCCTTTGTACACCCGCCGACGCCAGACTGTCACGCAGGGCGAGCTTTCGACTCTCCGGGTAGACGCCGACGGTCTGTGTGGCGATGTTCATCCACCTGACGGCGTCGCTGAGCGCCGCGACGGGCACAACGTTAACGGTCTTGGCCGTCAGCTCCAAGTCCAGGGGCTCCTCGGATCGCACCACCAAGCCCGATCCGTCGAATTTACCCCACACCCGATACCCTGGCAGGCCGCCGAGGACTTCAACCTCGTCGCGGATCGCGGCCGGAGTGCGGATCGCCACACTCCCCACGATGGGGCGCTCGACCGCTAGCTGCCGTGCCAACTCTGCACAGTAGGAATCAACCTGGTCGTCGGAGCCCTCCACCAACTGGATTCTGCTGTTCGTGCATCCCTGCTGGTTGCTGACATCTGCAGCAGCCAGCGCGGCTATCTGCTCAAGCGAGGCTTCTCCCGCGAATGCCTCCGCACCAATCATCGACGCCGATGTCTTGGGGTCAAACGACACAAGTTCGAGTCCGGGGCCGAGGTACTTCACGACGTTCCTGATCGCCGACTGCCCGCCCCATGCGACGATCTTGTCGAAGAACTGGGGTGTGTAAATGATGGACTCGACAGCTTCGTCGCCGCCCCGCCAGTAGACGGCGCTGAACGACTGCGCGATCGGATGTCCGGGTGCCAGCTCGGATAGCACGCGGAGGACGGCAGGTGCCGTAAAGAGGTCGTTTGAGGGCATCTTCAGAAGATGGACCCCGCGCGTCAGCGCACCCCGGATGATCGAGATGCCAGCAGCGGCGGGAGTGTTGCCCGGCATCACGTGGACCAGCCGTGGCGGGAAGGGTCGCACCGAGAACGATCCACGTGGCTGTGACACACGGCGCCAGCCATCGGTGCTCCCGAGATTCTGCTCGACTTCGAATTCCAGCAGCTCGCGGCGGAACAGCTTAGGTAGGGCTTCGTAGTACTCCTCAATCGCGGAACGACTGAGCGGGTTGACGGCCGCCGTGAGAGCGATGGCCTCGTCAAGATGAGGGAACGCGCCAGAGCCGAGGGCAGCACCGAGCTCGCACAGGAGATCGATGACCTCGGCCATGCTTACGCCGAACGCGGGTCCGGGCGTGCTCCTCTGCCACACCAGGGTGTCGAGGTCGAGCTCTGGTGCTTCGAAGACAGAGCTTGAATCGCGAGACGCGAACTGGGTGCCGCCCCCTGAAACGGTCTCCCCCTTGATGTAGTGGGTGACGGGAATTACCGCCGAATCTATGCTCACCGCGCCTCACTTTCTGTGGTCATGGGGGAGGTACCGATGAATCGGCCGCGCTTGCGGCAAGCGCACCGCGGAGGTATCCCTCGACGGTCCCTGCACAGGTCAGCTTGTCATCGTCGCTTGTGACCATGCGCTCGACATCCGAAATCGTGAAGCTTGCACCGCGACCACACGGGCACGGCGTGAGATGACCGGTCACGCGGTCGCCCGTCACGAGGCCGCCCCACCGAGCATCGACCAGCAGGTCCAGGAACGCCAGTCGTCCCACGACTACCCCGTCTTCCTCCGGTGCGAGACTCTCCTGATTCCCCAGATCTAGCACGAGCGGAATCGTCGTCGGCGGGCAGTGGTATCGCCCCGCAGCGCATTGCGGCCAGGATGCGTTCCACTCGCTCATGCCGTAGCTGCTTATCAGCCGCTCCACGCCGAAGAACGCCCTGATTTGCTCGCGGCAGTCCGGCGGCAGGTTTGTGCCCTTTTTGCCGCCACCCGCAATCACGACAGTCGCTGGATGGAAGCCAGCGTCCGGGATCCCCAGCTCCCGTGATACGGAGACCAGCTCGTATAACCCCGCCCCACCCCCGTTGACGACAATAGGCTCCTCGCGATACTCCGTTAGTCTCGCAGCGAGCGCCTCGAACTCCTTCCGGGTCTCGGCCTGCCTCGCGCGCGCACGCTCCTCCGCCGACCTGATCTCCGCCGGTCGTGCGTGTCCCGAGGCCATGGCTTGACGGAGTTCACCGAGGCGATTGATCTCGGCTACCGAAACCGGCCGCTCGGACAGATAGAAGGACTTCTCTGCACGCCCAAATGCGGCCGCGATCGCTCTGTAGCCCTCCACAAATCTCCCTCGGCCACACCGGGGACCGACCAGGAACGCGGGACGCTTCCCGATTGCGTGGCCGACCGACCACTCCCGGGCAGCGGCGGTCATCCGACGAAAGGTCTCGCCGTCACGCGGACTCGCCGGTAGAAACGAACACTTACCAGTGGTACCGCTTGTCGAGATAATGTGATGCCCGGCGGCGTCTAGCTCGGCAAGCCACTCGTCGACGTCCTGCGCGTCGCGGCCCCATTCCTTACCGACGGGATAGCGCGAGAGGCTGCTGACCCACTGGTTCATGCGAGACCAATTGCGATTGCGGACGAGCGCCGCCGGATAGCTCTTGTAGGTGGCATGAGAGAAGAGCAGGGCAATCAGATCGTCGAGACTCGCGATCCGAGACACACCCGCTACCGACGCTCGTTGATCCAGGACCGGGATGGCCCCTCGATACTCACCGAGGGCTTCAGTGACTGCTTCGAGCTGACTTGGTAGCAAGTCCTGAGGAGAAGCACGGTACGGCTCGGGCCCGAGCGCAGCGGCGATCAGGTCGGCGCAAGCGGTCATATCCACCTTCCGTTGACGGGTAGAGCGAGCGTTGACAAAGGAGTCCGGCCTCTCGCGCCTGAGCAGAGGATAAAAGAGTATCCTACTTTTCCTCGGACGGTCCGCTCACCCGCGTCCGGTCGGCCCATACCGGCGCCCTTCTCTCGGCGAACGCCCGGGGCCCCTCGAGATAATCGGGATGTTCCCACTGTTGCTGGATCAGCGTCCATCCGTGTTCCAGCGCCTCCTCATAGGACATCTCCAGGGATTGCCAGATGGCACGCTGCGACGCCGCCATCGCAGCCGGGGAATTCTCGAGCATCGCTTTCGCCATGCCCGAACAGGTGTCCAGAAGCGCCTCAGGCGCGACGAGCTCGTCGACGAATCCGAGTTGATACGCGCGGCCAGCCGACATCCGGTAGGCACGGCCCATGAGGGTGAGTCGAAGCGCGGATCCAAGCGGCATCCGCTTGGCGAGCCCAATGTTTTCGAGCGCTCCGACGGCGCCGACGTTGACGTGCGCGTCGGTGAAGCTCGCTCCCTCGGCGGCAACCACAATGTCGGCATCAACCACGAAGTGCAACCCGGCGCCGGCCGCGAGCCCGTTGACGGCGCAGATCACCGGTTTCCAGACGTCGTTTTGCCGCGCCGTGAGCCGTACGAACTCAGACACCGAGGTTCCCCGGCCCGGGCGATCTGTGCCCTCTCGCGCTGCCGTCTTGACGTCGGTCCCGGTGCAGAAGTGCCGCTGGCCGGTACCCGTGACGACGACCACGCCGACATCACCGTCTGCGGCGATCGCTTGCCACAGCCGCGGCAGCTCCGACTGCATCTCGCGTGTCAACGAATTGCCGTGCTCGGGACGGTCCAGCCAGATCCACGCGATCCCATCACCAGATTCGAACCTCAGACCCGACGAGCCCCCATCTCGATCCGCCACGCTCAGCCTCCTAACTCGATCTATGGCGACGGGGGAACCAGCCGACCACGAGATTAGGATACTCTGTGCGAGCTGGACGTGCTCTCCTTGAGCCATTCGCCCATCGCCCGCAGGTGGGACCGCATGTGGTGCGCTGCCACCGCCGAGTCGCCGGCGATCACGGCGTCGACGATGCAATCGTGAACGTGAGCGACCGCTTGCGTGGCATCGCCGTTCCTCGAGCCGGGGAGAAGCTCATCGGTGAGACGAACGAGTACTTCGACGAACATCCGTAGCGGGGCGTTGCCGCTGAGCTCGGCAATGGTCTGATGAATGCCATGGCTTCCGGGGAGGTGCAGGTCGCGTTGCAGGTGGCGCTCGCGATCTCGCGCCTCACGCAGCTGAGCAATGCCTTCATCGGTGATCCGGTCAGCGGCCAATTGGGCTGCGGCGACTTCCACGGGAATGCGTGCCTCGACGAGATCCGCTGCGCCGGCATTCTGGTATGTCAGGTTGAGCGCCATCGACCGGGCGATCGATCCTGCATCCGGGGCCGTGACTACTAAGCCTCCGCCTGGTCCCCGCCGCATGACGGCAATCTGGTGATGTTCCACGAGCCTAACCGCCTCGCGGAAGATTGCCCGGCTGACGCCGTACCGCTTGACCAAATCCGCCTCGGACCCGAGCACCACGCCCACCGGCCATCCCTGCGCAATGATGTCGCCCTCGATCTGGCGCGCGACCTCGTCGCCCAACTTGCCGCGATCCGTACGCCGCGCCTGTGGCCGGTTCGGCAGTCGATTTCGTTTTGAAGCTCGGTCTATCACTCGATTAGTATCACGTGGAGGGCGGCGGATCGACTAATCCGGGCCCGATCTGGTGGTTGGCCACCGGTCGGCGCCGAGATTAAGTATACTGTACTTGTGTCGGTGAATTCGGCTGCAGAAGTTACGCTCGAGACTGACGGCGGGGTGGCGCTGATCCGACTCGACGCGCCGGAACGTCGCAACGCGCTCACACCCGCCATGGCGGCGGATTTGCGCGGCGCATTGCGCAGGGCCGAAGATGATCCATCGGTGGGGGCCGTGGTCGTCGAGGCGACGGGCCCTGACTTCTGCGCCGGCGCCGACCTTCAGACGCTGCGAGAGGCCGCTCGCGACCCCCTCTCCGGGACATCCTACGACAGCCTCGGCGAGATCTATGACATGTTTGCGGCGTTTAGACGAGCGGCGGTTCCCACCATCGCGGCAGTCGGAGGCCGACTCGTCGGCGCCGGCATCAACGTCTCGCTCATGTGCGATGTGCGAGTCGTAGCCGATGATGCAGTGCTCATCGGCTTTTCGGCAGCGAACGTCCACCCTGGGGGCGGGCATATCGAGATGCTCTTCGACGCAGCTCCGACGCTCGCGGCCGCCCTCGTGCTCCTAGGGCGGCGTATCACCGCGGCAGAGGCTACTGCCGCAGGGTTCGCGATCGAGTGTGTACCCCGCGACCGACTGCATCAGACGGCGATGAACCTGGCAAGAGGCGCTGCATCCGATCCAGAACTAGCCCGACGAGTGACCGAAACGTTCCGCACCATTCGAGGGGCTCCAGGCCCGGGCGCCATGATCGAGCGCGCCCCGCAGCTTTGGTCCCTACGACGCGTCTTCAAATCGTCCTCGAGTTGACTAGTACTCGCCTCCACCTAGATCAAGACTTGACACCAGACGCCGTCAGGCAATTGGCGACGCACTGGCTGGAGAAGAACGTGCCGTCGTCGTGGCTCGAGGCCGCCCGGAACGGAGACTTGGCTGAATTACGACGGCGGCGAACGCCCGAGCAATACCGAGCGTGGTATCCGGCCTTCGCCGACTCTGGCCTGGTCGTCCCCAGCTGGCCGACTAAGTACGGCGGGCTCGGCGTATCGGAAGAGGTAGCCCAGGTGGTCAACGAGGTTACCAGCGCGGTGGGCCTCGTCCGACTGAACGTCATTGGCCTCGGGCTCGCGGGTCCCACGCTGCTCTCCCTCGGGAGCGAGGAGCAACGCGAGCGTTTCCTCCTCCCACTGGTCCGCAATGACGAAATCTGGTGCCAGCTCTTCAGCGAACCGGGTGCAGGCTCGGACCTTGCCAGCCTTGCCACCCGAGCGTCGCGCGAAGGCGACTGCTGGGTCCTTAACGGCCAAAAAGTCTGGTCGAGTTTCGCGCACGAGGCACGCTTTGGTCTCACGCTCGCACGGACCAATCCTCGTCTACCCAAGCACAAAGGCATCACATTCTTCATCACCGACCTCAACGCGCCCGGCGTTACGGTTCGACCACTCCGGAAGATGAGCGGTGACTCCGAGTTCAACGAGGTGTTTCTCGACGATGTGCAGGTACCCGATTCGAATCGGGTCGGCGATGTCGGCGATGGTTGGCGCGTGGCTCTGCAAACTCTCTCGCACGAGCGGACGATGTTGAGCGGAGCGGGATCCGGGATGCGGGATCGAACGAGCGGCCGATCCATCGAGCGCGTGCTTCAGTTAGCGCTCGCGGGCGCCGGGCAAGCAGACAGCCCGTGGATGGAACCTGGCGTCCGCCAGCGTTTGGCCACGCTTTGGATCGAGGAGACCGTCCTCAGGCTGACGAACCTAAGGGCAAGTCAGGCTCGCCAACGTGGCGAACAGGCGGGAGCCGAAGGTTCGATCAAGAAGCTCTTCCAGTCCGAACACAACCAACGTCTGCAGGAATGCGCCCTGGATCTCCTGGGGGCTCGCGCTCTGGCTTGGCACGAGGACGACAACGATGCGGGCCGAGTGGTGTTCGGATTTCTTCGCTCGCGAGGTGACACGATTGCGGGCGGTACGTCCGAGATCCAGCGCAACGTCCTCGGAGAGCGGATTCTCGGCCTCCCGAAGGACCCGTACGACCTCAGGGACGTGCCGTGGAACGAGCTCCCCCGGTAAGACGCTGCGCGCACGACCCGATCGTCATCTGCGGTGGCGCCGACTTCGTGCACCGTCACTCACCACATCCATGTGAGATGGAGATCGGGCTCTCCGATTACGAGCCTCCATGTGATTGACTTTTAGTAGCCCCGTCTGCGGTCGATGACGTTGATCATCGTCCTGCCCGCCAAGAACCGACGCATGTTCTCGGTGAACAGCGCCCTCGCGGATTCTGCGCCTCCTGGATCGCCTCTCCCGGAGATGTGGGGGGTCAGGACAATCTGAGGCAGTTCGCTGAGCTCGGGGCGCGGCGGACAGCCATCCAGTTCACCATCGTAGACATCAAGGACAGCGCCACGAAGACGACCCTCACGAATAGCTAGGACCATCGCCTCCTCATCAACTATTTCTCCGCGAGCTACGTTGATTAAGATCGCGTGGCGCTGCATGACGTCGAAGACAGAGTGGTCGACCATTCCCCGCGTCTCCTCAGTGAGTTGTGCGCAGACGGCGATCACGTCGCTTTGTGCGACCAACTCGAGCAGCCGGTCCGGCGGGAGAAGCAGGGTGACGCCATCGACATTGCGTTGCGTCGCCACGGCAGACCGTCGGATGGCTACCACGCGCATACCGACTGCGCGAGCGAGTCGTCCCACTTCGCGCCCGATGCCACCAAGACCGATCACACCCATGGTTGCGCCGTGCAGCACGCGGAGATGGTCAGCGGCTCGGTTCTCTCCGAAGCCGCGCGCTTCGCCTCCGGCTGTCGCTTCGTACATCCCGCGCGCGAAGTGGAAAGCTCCCGCTAAGACGTACTCGGCGATCGCGACGGTAGCGACATGTCCGCGACTCGAGGTGAGCAGTACATCGGAGGACCAGAGATCGCTCGCGTGCAGGTTCGACGCTCCGGCCTGGGTGTGATGCACCCAACGAAGCCGCGGAGCCTTCGCGGCAAGGACGCGAGGTACGGGGTAACCGACGAGAAGCACATCTGCATCGCCGAGCAAGGAGTCCCTCGCTGAACCGTCCTCACGCCCGTCGATCACGTGGAGGCGTGCATCGATTGAAGTCAGCCAGCCGAGATCCCGTCCGAGCCAAGGCGCGATGACACCTACAACCAGCTGGTCACCCACAACGATCTGGTCACGGTTCATGTTACCCGGGGTGCCCTTGGCTCGGCGAACAGAGACCCAAGCTCGCGCCGCTGACCGGCAGGAGGGAGAGGCGTCAGTTCTACCTCTCCGAGCTCGTCGAGCGCGTGGCGGAAGAGCTCCCGGACCTGACCATCGGCCATAGGTGGCTGCTGCGGTTTCTCGAGCACCGGATCGCGGATAGAAGGGCCTGCGCCTGATCCGTCAGTGTCGGGCGCTGGGAGGACCTCAGCTATTTGATCGGCTGCGCCGCACGAGGAACGCATCAACACGCTCGCGGTGCTCCGGACGGGTCAACACGTCCGCGATCACCATGGCCTCCCAGTCGAGGAAGGCGTCCAGCGGCCGGTCGAGTGACGCATCGAGCCCCTTTCGCGTTAGGGCCATCGGCGCCTCCGGGATGCTCGCGATGCGCTGGCAGTAATCGTCGACCACGGCGTCTAACCGGTCACCGGCGACGCATTCGGCGATGAGGCCCCAGCGCTCGGCCGTGTCGAAGGGGATGCGGTTGCCGGTCAGCATCGTCGACTTCGCGCGCGCCATGCCCATCAGGCGTGGCATGAGCCAGACGGCGCCCCAGTCAGGCGTGACCGCGAGGTCCAGGTGGCCAGGGTGAAAGAAACCTCCCTCCTCGGCGACGACGATGTCGGACCCGAGCGCCAGGTACATGCCGGCGCCGGCGGCGACGCCTCGGACGCGGGCCACCGTGGGCGTGCGCATCGCACGCATCACGCGGAACACCGTCTGGGCCTTGGTGACCGCGTACTCTTCGGCTTCGGCGCGCGTGCGCTCCACCTGGAACTCGCGGACGTCGCCGCCTGCGCAGAAGTAGTCGCCGTGGCCGGTGATCACGACAACGCGGACCTCGGGATCGTGATCAGCTTCGTAGAGCGCGGCGGCCAGGGCCAGCCGATCCTCCACTGTAAGCGCATTGCGGCGGCTGGGGCGTGTCAGCGTCAGCCAAGTGACAGGCCCGCGGGTCTCGATCTGCAGGCCCTCGGCCACCTTGGGTTCCGACATGCGGTGACCCACCCCTAACTAGCTCGAGGGCGCAACGCCGCCCTCTCAAGTCGCTTCCGAGCGTTCGCCCAAACCACTGCCATTGCTGCAATCAGTATCACACGGCTTGCGCGCCTGCAAGTGCGCGTAAAGAACCTTCCTTCGTCACCGCGCCGCCACCGTCCCGAGCGCCTCGCTCTGCGGTAAGCTTGGGCAGGTCGGATCACATAAGCCGCGCTCACCGCGAATGGGTCCGCGGACCCGATCAAATCAGGGCGTTGGGGTCTCGCTCGCCAGGGTACCCAGGACGCCGCTGACCCCACTTTCCGGCACCGGCGGCGACGCCGTGACGACCGGGCGACTGCATTGACTTGCGGGTAAGCAGAATATAGACTGACGCCAATGAGGCTCGCTCGCGAAGATGAGGTCATCGAGCGGATCGGTCCTGGACGGACGATCGTGGCAGCTCCCGGCTGCGGTACTCCGAGCACCCTTCTTGAGATGCTCGCCCGGGGCGCCAATCGCCTGCCTGGGACGCGGCTGTGCAGCGGGTTGCTGCTCGGAGACTACCCATTTCTGCCCGCGGTTGAGGAAGGTGTGCTGTCTTACTGCACCTGGCACGTGATGCCCGCCGTGCGGAAGCTGGTCGCCGACGGCGCTGTACCGTTCTACCCCGTGCGCGCCTCACAGGTTCCGGGGCTCGTTCGTCACCTCGGCGCCGATGTCGCCTTCATCCGCGTAACTCCTCCGGACCGCCACGGCTTCTGCAACCTCGGCCCGTCGGTGAGCTATCCACTCCCCGCGGTAAGGGACGCGTCCTTGGTCGTGGCCGAGTTGGACGAGACGCTCCCGCGCACGCGCGGGGAAAGCGCCATCCATGTTTCCAAGATCGACGTCGCGGTTGAGTCCCGGTCGCCCATGCCGGAGTACCCGCGCGCCAAGCCGGACGAAATGAGCCGGACGATCGCCGATCACATCCTTCCGCTGCTGCCGCCCCGGCCCACCTTGCAGATCGGGATCGGCGCCATTCCCGAAGCGCTCGTGGAGGCCCTGCGGGACCAACGCGTACCGGATCTGCGCTTCGTTGGCATGGGGGTGGACGGCATTGCCGACCTGCACGAGGCGGGGCTTCTCGAGGTCGACGACATGGTCCCGTATCCGCCTGTCATGACCGCGGAGCTGATGGGGAGCCGCCTCCTGATGGACTTCGCGCACGAGAACCCGGTACTAGGGGTCTACAGCACCCCGCTGGGCATTACTGCCTCGACGCTGTACACGAT
The DNA here is from genome assembly GCA_003165655.1 of Solirubrobacterales bacterium. Lineage (GTDB taxonomy): Bacteria > Actinomycetota > Thermoleophilia > Solirubrobacterales > Solirubrobacteraceae > Palsa-465. Next base: position 31,206 of record PMOY01000096.1, on the reverse strand, counting down.
GGATCGCTTCGTGTCGATCAACTCGGCGATCGAGATCGACCGCCTCGGCCAGGTCAACGCCGAATGGGTCGGCGGCAAGCAGCTCACCGGCACTGGGGGGAGCATCGACTTTACGGAGTCGGCCCTGCTGTCGATCGGGGGTATGCGGATCATCGCGATGACGTCCACCAACCTCAGGGACGCCTCCCCCAAGATCGTCAGCTCGCTGGCCAGCGATGTACCCATCACCGTCCCACGGCACAGCGTCGATTACGTGGTGACCGAGTACGGCGTGGCGCGGCTTGGCTTTGCCAGCACCCGAGAGCGCGCGGAGCTGCTGGCGAGCGTCGCCCATCCCGACCACCGTGATGCGATCCTCGAGCGAGTGAGGGTGGCATGACCAAGCTCGAGCTGCGCGATGTCTGCCCGCGCGATGGACTGCAGGACTATGGTCCCGAGGTGCCGACCGAGCTGAAGGCCGAGCTGGTACGCCGGATCCACGCGGCCGACGTGCGCTCGATCGAGATCACCTCGTTCGTGTCCCCGAAGGCCGTGCCGCAGCTGGCCGACGCGGCTGAGCTGCTTCGCTTGCTACCACCGGAGAGGCTTCCCGGCACGGTGCGCTCGGTGTTTGCCGCCAGCCGATCGGGCGTGGAGCGTGCACTGGCGGCCGGCGTCGACGAGATCTCCACGACGGTTCCGGCGACCGACGGGATGACCCAGGCCAACTTCCGCCGCGACCGCGATGCGATGCTCGATGAGGTCGTCGCCATGCGCCCGGAGATCGCCGCGGGAGCTCAGAGCAGCGTGACCATCGCGGTGGCATTCGGGTGCCCGTTTGACGGTCCCGTCTCGGCCGACACTGTGCTCGCGCTCGCTTCCCGCCTGGCGGAGGCCGGCTACGAGAGGATCCTGCTCGGGGACACGGTCGGCGTCGGCAACCCGCACCAGGTGAGCCGCCTGGTGTCCCGCCTGCGCTCTGAACTAGGCTCGGTGACCCTCGGGGCGCACTTCCACGACGCCCGTGGGGTGGCTCTGGCCAACGTCATCGCTGCCGTAGACGCCGGGGCCTCGATGGTCGACGCGGCCCTGGGCGGCCTCGGCGGATGCCCGTTCGCGCCGGGCGCCGCCGGCAATGTCGCGACCGAGGACGTCGTCTGGGCGCTACACGACCTCGGCTTCGACACAGGGGTGGATCGCGCGGCCATCATCGAGGCGGCGAACTGGCTGGCCGATGCGCTCGCCGTGCCCCTGCGCAGCCGTACCCCGAGAGCCCGGCGGTTCGAGTGGGAGGACGACCCCGTTCACGCGAGGAGCTGAGTGCGATGTCGACCGCCGTCCCGCAATCCGACGCTGGCCCTGGCGAACTGCCGGAGCTGACCTTCGATCTGGCTCGGGCGCTCGGGCAATTCCCCGAGTTCGAGTACGTTGTCAGCCCTTCCGATCTAGCGGATTACCAGCGCCTGGCGGGGGTCGATCCCAATCCCGATGGCACGCTGCCCCCTGGCTTCGCCGCCATCTTCGGTCGTCTCGGTTACCTGCGCGAGCACCGGATGCCGCCAGGCGGGATCCTCCTCGGACAGGACATCCGCTGGGTGACGCCCGCGATGGCCGACTTGCCGCTGCGCATCGGCGCCCGCGTGACGAGCGCGGAGGAGCGAGATGGCAAGCGCACGATCGTCTTCCTCACCACGGCGAACCAGGGCGGCGAGGTCGTCGCCCAGGTGCGCATCACCGCGCGATGGCCAAAATGACTCAGGTCTCCCGGCAGGTGACGGTGTCCCAGGAGCTGATCGATGCCTGGGCTCGGCTCTCAACCGACTTCAACCCGTTGCATGTCTCACCTGACTACGCGAGCGGCACGCCGTTCGGCGGCACGATCGCACACGGCCACTACACGCTGGCGCTGATGCAGGAGCAGATGCTCCGCATCGCCGGACCACAGTGGCTGACAGGAGGGCTGCTGCAGCGCGTGCGGTTCCGGGCTCCCGTGCGTCCGGGCGAGGCCTACGTCCTGATCGCCACTCCGATCGAGGGGCGCAAGGACGCGTGGCGGCTCGAACTGCGGGACGAGGGCGGAGAGGTGCTCGCCGCCGAAGCCGAGGCAGAGCTCGCCGACGAGGACGCTTGGTCGGACTGAGCGCTCGGCAGCTTCCCGGACCTCCGCGCTGCGGCGCGTGCCATCGTCTCTGAAGCGGCCGTGCGTCTTGGCTGATCGTTTGCTCGAGCTAGTCTCGCGCGCCGGTGCCGCCAGAGCTGATCAAGCACCAGGGCGCGAGGCGCCCGGCGCGGTGGCGCCTAGCCACTGTGTGAGCACCGCCTCGGTGTCGGCGCCAGGTGCGTGCGTGGGCTCGAAGCCGTATCCCGGCCTCGAACCGTCGTCCATCCACCGGATGGCGTCGGCGATCAGCCGCTGATCGCCCGAAGCCGACCTCGCGACCATGCCTCGTCCTTCGAAGTGGGGGTGGCCGAGCAGCTCATCCTTGGTCAGCGTGTTGCTGCCGGCGATGTCGTGCTCGAGGAAGAAGTCGTTCCATTCGGCCGCCGTGCGCGTGGCGAAGATCGCCTGAAGCTCCGGTCGCAGCGTTTCGTCGCCGCTGAAGCTCTCGCGCCAGCGATCGGCCAGGTCTGGGCGCTCGAGCGCCTCGCAGAGTCGATCCCAGAACTTGCGGATGATCGCGGAGAGCACGACCGGGCGTCCGTCCTTGGCGTCGTAGACCGATGCGTGTGGGCCCATCCTGCGGGTGTCCTGCGGCGGATCGTCATTCAGCGCAAGTGTCAGCGACCGGCGGTTGGCCTCGATGGCCGCATCCCAGCACGAGAGGTCGATCCAGGCGCCCTCGCCGGTGGCCCGGGCGCTGTAGAGGGCCGCCAGGATCGCACCTACGGCGTGCAACATTCCCAGCTCGATCGTCCAGGTGAGATTGCACGTCTCGCTGTATGCCCAATGTCCGTTCGCCTGCTCGAGCGGCAGCACCCCGGCGAGGGCGTCCATGTTGGTGCCATGGGCGGCCAGGTTGGCCAGCGGTCCGGTCTGTCCGAAGCCGCTGACCGAGCAGATCACGATGCTCGGCTTGGCCCGGCGCAGCCCATGGAAGTCGACCCCCGTTCGCGCCGTGAAGGCTCCCGGGCGCGTGCCCTCGACGATGACGTCGGCGCTCTCGGTGAGCGCCATCAGCGTGGCCCGATCGGACTGATCGGTGAAGTCGAGGAAGATGCTGCGCTTGTTGCGGTCCAGCACCGGGGAGACACGCGTCCCACCGGTGAGGGCATGCCCGGCCGTCAGAGCGTCGATCTCTCGGCGGCTGACATCGAGGACCTTGACCACGTCGGCCCCCATGTCGGCGAGCTTGCGTGCGGTCAGCGGCCCCGGTCGGTCGCGTGCCCATTCGAGGACGCGGACGCCACTGAGAGGTAGGTAGGTCATGCGCCAGGCTCCTTCAATTTGCTTGTGCGCAAGATACCGTATTTCTCTGTTGTGCCGGTGCGGCGTGAGGCCTCCATTACCATTGAGCAATCGTGTTGCGGGTGGCGCTTGACCGAGCGCCAGCAGGTCGCTACTCTCCGTGCTTGCGCACAAGCAAAATCACGATATCGGTTTCGACGGTCCTGCTGCGTCGAGCACCATGCCCTGGGCGGATACGCAGACTCGAGCGCCCCGGAGATCCTGCTCAGCACTTCCGCAAGCCGACGCCCGCGGTGTTCGATCTCGACCGGGCGATCTAGCTCGGTCCCGCCAAATCAGGAGCGAATCCCATGTCGACCACATCCCGAACTGTCGATTATCCGTCGATGGAGGGGGCCGAGTGCCCCTGGCCGGTGTTCGAGTATCTGCGCCGGGAGGCCCCCGTTTACCAGCTTCCCGACCGGCCGAATATCTACGTGATCACACGATACGAGGACGTGCGCTATGTCTTCGCCACCCCCGAGATCTTCTCGAGCTTCAACAGCCGTGACGGGTTGCTCGGCTTCGACATTCTCCTGAGCACGTCATCGTCCGGGGGCAAGGGGATGATCCAGACAGATGCGCCCGACCACAAGCCCAAGCGGGCACTTGGCTTCGCCGCGCTGCGCCCAGCACGGCTGAAGGCCTTCGATCCGCTGATCCACCAGATCGTCGACGGGCTGATCGACGGCTTCATCGACGACGGGCAGTGCAATTTTGTCGAGGCGTTCGCCACCCAGCTTCCGACGATCCTCACGCTGCGCCTGATGGGGGTCCCCGAAGAGGACATGCCGTGGGTCCGGCTATGGGCAACGTTCGAGGCATCGGGCGCCTCCTGGATGCCGAAGGACTTCCTGGAGCGCCAGCGCGAGAATGGCGCGAAGATGTTCGACTATCTCACGGCCCGGCTTCAGGAGCGTTACGAGAATCTCGGCGAGGACCTGATGAGCGATGTCATTCGCGCGCAGGTGAAACGAGACGGCGAGTTCGACCTCCCGGAGGTTCGCGCCCAGGTGGCGATCCTGCTCGGCGGTGGCGTCGTCACCACTGCCCACTTTCTGAGCAGCTTGCTTCTGCTCCTGATCCAGCACCCCGAGCAGATGGCGATGGTGCGACGAGACCCCAAACTCATAGTGCCGGTGATCGAGGAGGGCATCAGGCTCGAGATGCCGGCGGTCTGGCAACCGCGGGTCGTCACCCGGGATGTCGAGCTGGCCGGGGTCACGATCCCGGCGGGCTCCTATGCCCTGGCTATGCAGGGCGCCGCCAACCGGGACGAGACGAAGTTCGAGTGCCCGGCGAACTTCGACATCACGCGGCCGAACGCTCACGAGCACCTGTCATTCGGGCACGGTCCGCACATGTGCCTCGGGATGCCGCTGGCGCGCATGGAGGTCCGGATCGCCCTCGAGCGGCTGCTGGCCAGGCTGGAGAACATCCGACTAGCCCCGGGCAATGATCTCACGCACATCCCCAGTCCCTCCTTCCGCGGGCTGAACCGCCTCGACATCGAGTTTGACAACGCGCCGGCGTAAGCGCTGGCGCCCTGCGGGAAATGGTCGGGCCCCCAAGCGGGTGCGCTCGGTCAGGACGCTGGGGTGATATACGGATACGTGGGCCCCGGTCCGGCGCCGTCGGCGACGGTCAGCGCACGAGCCAGGAACTCGAGCGCGAGTCCCTCGTTGAGATCGGCCTCGAGTGCTCGGCGGATTCCCAGGGTGAGGGCCACGCGCGTATAGCGCCGGGTCGTCCGCGGCCGGTTCAGGAACTCGCGGGCGATCTCCCAGGCACGGTCGAGCAAACGCTCGGGAGGATGAACCTCGGCTACCAGGCCGAGCGACAGCGCCTCCCGGGCGTCGATCTCTTGGCACATATAGAGGAACTGCCGGCCCCGATTGGGGCCGAGCCACATCGGCCACAGCACATGCACTCCGTCTCCGGGCACGCCTCCGGTGGTCCAGTGAACCGCGTCCTGGAACACGGCAGTATCGGAGGCCAGCACGACGTCGCTCAGCAGCGGGACCTCGGCGTGGAGGCGGGCTGGGCCGTTTACCGCTCCGATGACCGGGACGTGAATGTCGAGCAACGCCCGCAGCATGATCTTCGCCTCGTGATAGATGCGATCGCGTACTGGTGATGTGGCTCGGTCGGGCCCCCAGCTCAGATGGTCGACAGTGGCGCAGAAGCTGTCGCCGGTCCCGGTCAGGATGACGACCTCGTTCTCGGGATCGGTGGCGATATCCATCAACGCTAATGGCAGCTCACGGTGAGCCGAGTCCTCCCACACCAACGGTCCGCCGTTGCTGTGAAGCTGCACCTGGAGGATCCCGTCCTGGCGGTCGAACCGCACATTGGCGTAAGCGTCGGCGTACTCGTCGAGTGGCTTGGGCACCATGCTCGCAATGCTATCTCATGCAGCTTGCGCCCGCGCAACCGCTGAGGCGGCGTCACCGCACCTCGGAGGTGACCTCCGCGGTATCGAGCGCCTTGCGCGCCGCCTCCTTGATCCGCTGCGTGTGGCGCAGGACGATCTCGCGCGCGACATCGGGGTTCCCGGTCGCATACGCTGCCACCAGCTCCCGGTGCTCGGCGCCATAGGCCTCATCGCGCTTGCTGAGAACGTAACCGCTGAACGTGCGCGCGAGCGCGCTGGAAACCGCTAGCCGTCGGTAGGAGCCCAGCAGCGTTTCGGACCCCGCCAGGCTGACCATGGTCTCGTGGAATCCCATGCTGTTCACGTGGCGATCGCGCCACGTCAGCCCCGAGTCATCGGATACCGGCGTCCAGGTGCGCAGGGCCGCATCCAGACGCCCGAGCTCGGCGTCCGGCAGGCGGCCGACGGTCAGGTCGATCACGCCCAACTCGATCGCGCAGCGGGAGCTCAGCGCGTCCTCGACCGCGGCCAAGGACATCGGCGGGATAGCGAAGCCGCCGTCGCGCTGCTCGATGAGGCCCTCGCCGGTCAGCCGGCCCAAGGCGACCTGCAGCGGACCGGCCGCCGAGCCGAGCTCCCCAACCAGTTCCTGGAGGTCCAGGGCGACTCCCGGCCTGAGCTCTCCCTCGAGCACACGGGTGCGGATCAGGCGATAGGCGTCGTCGCCCGCGGGCAGCTCGAGGCGGCCGAACTGGCCGCGGAAATACGCGAGCGGCGCCCCGGTGCGCGCCGTCGCCGTGTGAACCTCGGCGAGGAACACGATGTGTGTCCCACCGCGGACCTGCTCGGTGACCCGACACTCCAATGACGCGAGGGCGTCGCCCAGCAGCGGCAGCCCCATCGGGCCCTCTACCACGAAACAATGCTCGAACTTGTCTGGGGCCTTCGAGGCGAAGTGCTTGGCCATGTCCGTCTGCCCCTCCGCGAGGATGTTCATCGCGAAGGTTCCAGCCTGGACCACCGCGTTTCCGGTCGAGGACGTCTCGTTCATGCAGATCAGGACCATCGGTGGCTCGATCGACAGGGAGGTCACGGCACTCGCGGTCGTGCCGTAGCGCTTGCCCTCGACGGCGGTCGTGATCACCGTGACGCCACTGGCGAAATGTCCGATCACGTCGCGGAACTCATCCGACGTGAGTCGGCGGCTCTCCGTCTCCGTGCTGGCTGCCGTCATGGGTTCCTGTGGTCGATGGCTGAGACCCACGGAGGCTATCGCTGCGTCGACGCGCGCACAAGCCAGGCGCACGGTCAGCGGGGTGTCTTGCTTGCTCATGCGCAATGAAGTACGGTCTGTTGTCACACCCAGTCAGGAGACGCGATGGCGGCGCGCGGAGAGGGATGGTCCAGCCCTGAATACCGGGTCTCGGCAACCACGAAGGTGACCGGCCCGTACGCGCCGGGCCAGCCCAACAACTGGGGCCGCTGGGGCGAGGACGACCGACGCGGGACCGCCAACTTCATCGATGCCGAAGACGTTCGGGCGGCCGCTGGGCTCGTGCGGACCGGCCAGGTGTACTCGCTGGCTCACGCGATCGGTCCGGCGAGCGCGCCCCATTCGGTCATCCGGCCGCGGGCCAAGCACTATTCCGGGGCAACCGGGACCGACAGCGTCCCCGGATCCCCGTCGAACCCGTATGCACCCGCTCACGGGGGAGAAACGAGCGACGCCTTCGACGTGGGTCGTCCCCTCGCTGCCACGTTTCGTCTTCTCCCACTCCGCTTCCCCGTGCGGGGATGAGCTGGATCCACACCGCGGACATGTGCGTCGAGCTGATGCGCGACCATCTCGGCTACGAGCGGTTCGTCGCCGCGTGGGCGGACTGGGCAGATCACACAGATCGAGAGCAGCTTCGCCGCCGAGGCCATCGGCCTCGACATCACCGCGGAGACGCGCTGCCATGACCAGCCGGCGGGAGTGGGCGCTCGTGCCGACATTGCTGTTTATCGGAGCCGTGGTTTCCGTGGTCAGCAGTCTGGGGGCGCCGCTGATCCCGACCATGGCTCGGGACCTTCACGCCAGCGTGTCGAGCACCCAGTGGGCGCTGACCGCGACACTCGTGGTCGGCGCGGTCACCTCGCCGCTGCTCGGCCGGCTCGGGGACGGCTCGCATCGCAAGCCCGTCACGGTCAGCTGCCTCGCTATCGTGTCGGTGGGGTGCGCCATCGCCGCGCTGGCATCGAGCCTCGCGGTTCTGATCCTTGGTCGGGCCATGCAAGGGCTGGGTCTCGCCCTGATGCCACTCACCATGGCCGCGGCGCGCGAACACCTGCCGTCGGTTCGTGCCGGGCGCACGATTGCCGCTCTATCCGTCGTTGCGGCGGCCGGCGTCGGGCTCGGGTACCCCATCACGGGCTTCATCGCCCAGCACCTGAACATCGCCGCCGCGTTCTGGGTGGGGTGCGGTTTTAGTGCCGCCGCGGCAGCGCTGGCGAAAGTGCTGATCCCGCCTGCCGGCTCTCGGCCGCCCGGAGGCTCGATCGATCTCCTGGGCGCAGCCCTGGTCGCACTCGGAGTGGTGGGAATCCTGATCGCCTGCACCGAGGCTCCCCAATGGGGCTGGTTGGGATCGCGGACACTGTCGCTTTTCGCCCTCGGGTGGGCGTTTATCGCTGCCTGGGTTGTGCACGAGCTCACAGTGGCGGAACCCCTGGTCGACCTGCGCCTCGCTCGTCACCCGGCAGTGCTCAGCGCCGACGTGACGGCGTTCTGCCTCGGCATCGCCATGTACCTCACGATTGTTCTGGCCACACAGTTCGTGCAGCTGCGCACGTTCGGGTTCAGCGCCTCCGTGTTCGTCGCCGGGCTGACCCTCGTGCCGCTGTCGATCCTCAGCGCATCCGGCAGTCGCGCGTTGCCGTGGCTCGGGCGCAGGATCGGTATTCGCCGGGTGATTCCCGTGGGATCGCTGTGCGTGGCTGCCTCGCTGGTCTTCTTCGCCGAGACCGGAACGGAGCTCTGGCAGGCGTTCGTCAGCATGGGCCTTCTTGGAACGGGGTTGGGGCTCACCTTCGCCGCGATGCCGGGGCTGATCGTCTCCGCGGTCCCGGCGCGCGAGACCGGTAGCGCGATGGGCTTCTACCAGGTGGTGCGCTTTGTGGGCTTCTCACTGGGCAGCGGGCTCTGTGTGAGCTTGCTCGACTCGTTGGGCCACGATGGGGTCCCCACGCTGGGCTCATACCGAAGTACCGCGCTGATCGGTGCTGGGCTGGCCCTAGCGACCGCCGCCATCGCCTGGTGGCTGATCGGACGCGCAGAAGCGGTTCCGGGCCGGACGGACGCGGTCGATCCGCGCTGGGCTCTCGAGGAGGGGCTTGTGGCAGCCGCGTCGTTGGAGATGTTTGAGCCGGATCTGAACGGTGTCACGACACCCGGCGCAACGGGCGGTCCTGCCGCTGCCGAGGAGGATTGACGAGCGGGCGCCTGAACGGGCGAAGTCGATGTGCTCAGCGCCTGCGCCGCGCTGCGGACGGCGCCGAGGCGCCCTCGACGTTGAAGCTCGACGAGTGGAACCGGTGCTCACTTTCAACCTGACGGGCGCCTGGCTCTCGATGCGCGCGGTCCTGCCGCTGATGCTGCGTCGTCGCAGATGGCGGTCGAGCGCGCGCCGCGAGAGCGGACGGGCTCAGGCCAGCCGCGCCGCGGCGCGTACCCGAGCCGGCCGCTGAGCCATCGCGTCCACGTAGCTCTGCGTCGCCGGGGTTGGCTTGATCGCGCCTACCCTCTCGGCGACACGGACCACTTCGCTGACGACGATATCGGCGACCGTAAAGCCGGCGGGGAGGAGGGAGTGGGAGCCTGTGAGCGCTGCCTCGATGGCTGACGCCGCCATTCCGCAGCGTTCCGCTGCCCGTGCCGCGCCTTCGGGACTGGACTCCCTCAGGCGATAGTGCTCGATGGCGGGCGCCTCGAGCTCCGTCATGGCGAAGATCGCCCACTGTTGCACAAGCGCGCGCCCGCGCGTCGCCGCTGCCGGCATCAGCGCCCCCGTCTCATCAAGTTCCCCGATGTGGAGGCAGAGTGCGGTCGACTCGAACAGGCTGCCCTCGGCGTCCTCGATCACCGGGACCCTGCCCATCGGGTGCCGAGCCAGATGCGCTGGCGCGCGTGCCTCCTCGGCGCTCAGCACGGTCAGCTCATAGTCGCTCCCGAGTTCCTCCAGCGCCCATACGACTCTGATCGGCCGGCCGGCGCCGACCCGGTGGTAGACGCGCAGTTGGCTCGTTCCGGGCGCGCTCGGGACGGTCGCTGTGTCCGTCAGGTCAGATCGAGTCACGGCAGCCCTCGTTTCGCTGGTTGATGGCTTTCTCGCCAGCAAGGCCCGTGCGCGGTGCCGGGCGGTGGCCTTCAGCAGCTGGGGCGGGCGCGGGATCGCCGAGTCCCAGAGAGCGTCCGATGATTTCCTTCATGATCTCGTTCGAACCGGCCCAGATCTTGGTCACGCGCGCATCGGCCCAGGCCCGCGCCACGTCGTACTCCTCCATGTAGCCGTAGCCCCCGAAGAGCTGAACACAGCGGTCGAGGACGCGGTTCTGTATCTCCGCGCTCCACCACTTCGCCTTGGCCGCGTCGACCCCCGTGAGCTCACCGTCGACGTGGGCCTGAACGCAGCGGTCGATGTATGCCTGGGTGACGTCGATCTCGGTGGTCATGGCGGCCAGTTCGAAGCGGCTGTTCTGGAAGGTCCCGATCGGTCGCCCGAACGCCTTGCGCTCGCGGGCGTAGACTAGGGTCTGCTCGAGGGCGACCGTGGCGTGCGCAAGGTTCGCGACCGCGGCGCTGAGCCGCTCCTGGGTGAGGCGCTGCACCATCAGCTTGAATCCGCCGTTCAGTTCGCCGATGCGGTCCTCGTCCGTCAGCCAGACGTCCTCGAGGAACAGCTCAGCGGTGTCCGCCTCGTGTTGGCCGGTCTTCGACAGCTTGCGCCCGCGGGTGAAGCCCGCACTTCCGGTTTCGACCCCAAAGAGGGTGATGCCCGTCTGTCCACTCTGAGCATCGGTGCGTGCCGCGACGACGACCAGGTCAGCCGAGTAGCCGTTGGTGATGAACGTCTTCGAGCCGTTGAGGACCCATGCGGAGCCGTCTCGACGGGCCGAGGTACGCAATGCCCTGAGGTCGGAGCCGGCCTCAGGCTCGGTCATCGCGATTGCTGTGATCAGCTCGCCGGTGCAGAAGCGAGGCAACCAACGCTCCCGCTGCGCTGGGGTGGTCGACTCGACGAGATAGGGAGCCACGACGTCGGTGTGAATCCCGAACGAGGAGGCATATGCCATCCCGGCACGGGCCAGCTCCTCGCCGAGCACTGCGTTGAAGCGGAAGTCTGCGGTCCCCGAGCCGCCATGCTCGGCGGGTACTCCAAGACCGAGAAATCCCGCCGCACCGGCTCTGTGCCAGATCCTCCGCTCGATCAGCCGCTGCTGCCGGATGCGCTCGCGCACCGGGTGGATCTCCCGCTCCACGAAGGTCCTCACCGTCTCGCGGAACCACTTGTGCTCATCCTCGAAGATGGTCCGCCTCACAGCCGCACACGCTCTCGGATCGTCCCTCGACTTTGGTACTTGCGCGTACGCAAGGCATGTGAGAGTAGACGACCTGACGCGCGCGTGCCGAGAGGCTGCCCCGGGCTCTCGACGCGATACCAGCTCTCCGAGCCGGCTCCCTCGGCACAGGGCGGCGTACGCGCCCGACACGTTCTCGGATGGGGTCGTGAAGACGGGAGTCGCTAGAGGCCGCTGCGGCTCGCTCTCCGCTTGCGGGCACCACTCGGTGGAGGCGCCTCTGACGCGGGATGGCGACGCACGTCATTGCCTTCAGTTGAGGCTCCGGTCAGGCATTCAGGACCGCAGGCGTAGAGGTCTTCCAGGAACCAGCCGACATGCGCTTGCGTCCAGCGGCCGCTCTCGACCAGAGCTCTGCTCAGGGCGGCGAGATCGCGGGCCGCCGCGCGCGCCTCGTGATCGTGGCTCATGCTATGACAGAAGATGAAACGATCCGCGGCCGCACGCACGCGGGTGCGCTCGGATGGCCATAGCTTCGCCGGATCTAGGATGCGCAGCGTTCTCATCACCGCGCCATAGGCGCGGGCACGTTCAGGCGTCATCGCACGTCGCGATCACTCGCGCACAGCGACTGCTCGTTCGCATCGCTAAGCCTCTCCTATCCCTCTCCTGGCCGCTTCGCCCAGCACAACGATGGCCGCACGAAGAATGCAACCATCGCGACCGGTCGCTGTCAAGGGCCGTCCCTCCGCTGAGCGCCTGCGTGAAGTGGGCAGAGCGCCGTCGGTGGTCGAGTAGCCGCGGAGCAGCCCATCGACATCGCGCGGCGACCCGCTCGTGCGCGCAACGCGTCCAACAGCGCCGGCTCGGCCGCGACCCGGTCGCCGTCCGGAACGCGGTCGCGTAGGCGCCACGCCGCGAACAGAACCCGCTACGGCTACCGGGCGTCCATCAGCCCGTCGAGGTGAACCTTCAAGCTAAACCGGATGAGAGGCACTCCTAGGCTCCTGTCGCCCATCGGCAATCACGCAATCTCAGCAGCGCCATGCGACAAGACGATCACGTCGCGTTCGAGGGCACGAGCCTGGAAACGCACACTGCCGTTCTCGCTGCCGTTCTCGCGCCACATCTCGGTGCGAATCGTCTCGCCCGGGTAGACGGGCGCGGAGAAACGCGCGAAGACCGACGTGAAGCGGTCGGGATCGTATCCGCACAAGGTGCGGAGAATCGCGTGAGAGCTAACCGCATAGGTGACTAGCCCATGAAGAATTGGAGCCCGGTAGCCAGCCTCCAGAGCCACTGCCGGGTCGGCGTGCAGAGGGTTTCGGTCACCCATTAGCCGATACAGCAGGGCGGACTGGGGGAAGGTCGGTAGATCGCACACCGCGTCGGGGGCCGTTGTCGGCACTGGTTCTGGTGGCGGTGGGGGATCGTCCCCTCCGCCGAAGCCACCGTCACCGCGACAGAAGGTCACGTGGTCCACCTCGGCGACCACTCTGTCACTCTCCCGATCACGGATCGTGCGACGTTGATAGACGACCGCCCCGACGTCGGGACCCTTGTCAACGATAGCTTCCACTCGATTGCGGCACACGTACGTACCACCGATGGGCAACGGCTGATCCAAAGTGATGCGTTGCTCGCCGTGCACGACTCGCACCCAGTCGATTCCGGTCGCCGGATCCTGCATCCAGAACCCTGGGTAGCCGATGACCGATGCCAAGGTAGGAGTCGGCGCCAGATCACGCTCGTAGACGAAACGCAGCTCACGTTCGTCAAGTGGGTCGGCCCCGTAGCCGACGCTCAGAGCGTAGAGGATCGCCTCGCGATCACTGAGCTGCACAGTGAGGTCCGGTAGCCACCAGTTCTTGATGCGATCGTAATCCACAGGCAGTAGCTTACTCATGCGCAAGCCAGTGCGCTAGCGCTGTGGGATCTCGCCGGCAAGATCCTCGACGTACCCGTCCACAAGCTGCTCGGCACCTACCGCACGTCGCGGCCGCCGTACGCCTCGACCCGTTCTATACCGACGAGCCGACCTACCTCGAGGGCATCGAGCGGTTCGTGCAGGACGGCTTCCGCGCGGCAAAAGTCGCCTCGGCCAGGCCTGCGACGAGGACGCGATCGCGTCCGCCACGACGCTGCTCGGCTAGGCGTTCGTCGAGGACGACGCGGCGGTTCCGCCGGGGCAGGAGGATGCCGCGCGCCGCGGCAGATACATCGGCGCCGGACACTGCATGGTCAAGGCGCAGGGCATGTTAGAAATCGAACCGACCATCTCGTACCTCGACGCGCGTCCCGTTGAAGTCGCCCCGTTCGATGGCGCGGACCATATTTTGACCGTTCGCTGCAATCGCGACGGTGCGTCGCGCCCCATCGACGTCGAGAATAGCGATGCCTCGTTTCGCGACGCCCCGCTCGTAGAGAACGGTATGTGCGGCAACGACAGCGGGGCCGTCGTACTCGGCAAGTATCGGTTTTTGAGCCGTGATCCCGGCTACCTCGGCGCTGACGTCGCGGGACAGAAACGGCCGCCGGGCTGGCGTTGTGGACCAGATGGCAAACGCCTGTTTGGTCAGAACGCCCGATGCCGCGGAGATCAAGCCGGTCTTACCACGGCCTGCTCTCAACAGCACCGCTAGGCGTGCGGTGGCCTGCAAGACGTAGTTGTTATACGGGCCGCCCGCGAAGGGCATCGCTCCCGTAACCGTCAGATCGCGGTCAAGGGGAAGACCTGCCTCTCGTGCATACAGCTCGACAGCGATGGGAAACGGGCTGTAGAGATCGACGAGGTCGACGTCCGCAGGTGCGAGGCCGGCATGCTCGAGAGCCATCCGCGCCGTGACGCGCGCTCCTGGAAGCTGGGCAAGGCAGGCCCGGCCCGATGCGTGGAGCATGTGGTTGGATTCGGTGCTCGCAATCGGGAAGACCCAGCGCTCTGGCGGAACGCCTGCGGCTGTCGCGCTTGTCGCCGAAGCGAAGAGAAGTGCAGCCGCCTGATCGACGCTCCACGAGCTGCAATGCAGCCGCGAGTAGGGGAATGCCTGCAGCTGGTTACGCGCGGAATGCTCGAGTATCGCGTCCTCACTGAAGCGTTTGCGGTGCCAGGCGTGGGGGTTGGTCGTGGCGATCTCGCTGAAACGGCTGTACACCCCGGCGATACGAGCCAGGTGGTCATCTAGGCTGCGACCAACGCGGGTACGCCAGGCGCTGTCAATCATGGCGTAGATCCCAATTGGCTTGTCAAGTCCAGCACGGAGCTCTGCAGGATGTCTGAGTGCCTCTGCGGGTCTCAGCACAAGATCCGGGATGCCCTCGTCCACGGCATCACGCAGGCTCAGTCCGAGGAGATCCGCCTGGCGGAGTCGGTATCCGGCCTCGCCGCCGGCGACCAGGGCCACTTCGGTCTCTCCATCAGCGATACGTCGGCAGGCCTCGCCGATCAGCGTCTGCTGCAGTACGCCGACGTGAGACAGTACCGTCTGCGCGCGCCGCGCGCCGATGGTGTGGGCGATGGAGCCCGCAGGATTGCCGTAATCCCAACGGCCCTTCGGCACGGCGATATATCCGGCGTCTGCCAGCAGCCGCGGCGCTCGGCTGTCGCGACCCGCCCGTCGCACCGCCTCGATCATCAGGTCGCTTGCTTGGCATGCACGCAGCGGATCTCGCTCCTTTTGCGTCACGGCTCCGACACCGACGAGCACCGGGGTACGTGGCGAGATCTTTAGCGGCGGCAACGGAGTTCTCCTGTGGCATTGGCGCAAGCTGCGCCCGGACTTCGGTCAGACCGCACTGCGTGCGGTCTGTTGCGGGCGCGCGTCGCGGCTACGCCACGCTGACTTGCGGTCAGAACCTACCCTGGGTGACCGCCTTCCAGCTCGGCCAGCCGTTGTCGCATCAGCTCGAGCTTCGACATTAGCTCGTTTTCGAACTCGTCCAGGTTACGCTGGCGAGACTGGACGAGTTCGAGCTGACGCATGACGAGCGGGATCGACTCCCGAACGATTGACGCGCGTTCTACGTCATCGGTGGTCCCCTCCCAGCGATCACGAAGACAGTCCCGGGCCTGCGCCGCCTCGGCGAGCTTCATCAGTTCGTCCAGTGATAGCCCAAGAAGCTGCCGCAGACGCATCAGCTCGCGGAGACGCGCGACGTCTGCCTCGGAATAAAGACGATGACGGCCCTTGGATCGACCTGCGGCTGCACCCAGTAGGCCGAGCTCTTCGTAGTAGCGGATCGTACGAGCCGTGGTCCCCACGAGATTGGCCACTTCGCCGATGCGGAATCGGTCACCGGCCGCCTCTTGTTTGCGGCCACGCGATGCCAGCATCCTCTCAGCCTCAGCGCTCACAACGCTCCCTCCTGCAGCGGCGCAATGATCGTCTCCGTCGACGCGCCAAACTACTGCTTGCGCGAACAGAAGATACACCACGATCGGACTGCTGATCGTGACCATCAGTGGCTCGATCAGTCTCTCGTCCACGGTGGCCTCCTGGTGGCTAATCTCGGATCTTGCAACCGTCCGAATTTCTGCCGACTATCACGTGCGGCAGCTGTACCGACTGGAGCTGGTAATGACCGACGACCCCTATGCCCATCTGAACGATCTTGCTCAGGAGACGTTCTCGCGCCTTATGGGGATACCAAACGATTCCTCTGACGCTGATTCGCCGATGCTCGTCGGACGGAAAATCGCCTTCGGAGATGTCTGGAACCGACCTCACCTCTCCATCCGGGATCGTCGCCTCGTCACGCTCACGGCCCTTGCCCTCGAGGCACGTGATGAGACGATCTCGATGCATGTACGCGGCGCGCTTCTTGCGGGCGATCTCTCGGCTGATGATCTCCGGGAGCTGCCTTTGCAGGTGGCCGTGTATGCGGGCTTCCCTCGGGCGGCAGCGCTCAACCGCATCATCGAGCAGGTCGTTGGAGAGCTTGAGACCGATCGGGATTGAGCTCACCGCGATCGGTCGACCAAGCCGAGCCGCGGACTCGCCTTGACTCGTGGTCGGAAGCGCGGTAGCGTGCCACTTGCGTTGCCGCAAGCAGCTTTTTCTATGTGCCGAGACCCGGCTGCAGGCGGGGCGTCATGAGCGACCAGAGACGCGCCCTCCGACGAAGCGTTGTCAAGGCCAAGCTGGCTCGCCGAGAGCCCGTTGCTGCTCGTCTCGATCGAGATTCACGATCCGGGGTTGAGCTCGGGTCTCGTTACGGTTTTGACGCGATCTGGCTGGATGTGGAGCACGGCAGCACCACCCTCACGACGATCGCTGTACTACGGCTGCGGAGAGGCTTTCGGGCCACTCGGCTTCACGTTCGGACGCGCCTGACGATGCGGCGCTGTCGCCTTGGAGGTCTTCTATGAAGTTTGGTGTTGTCCTTCCGGTCGCCGTCGACGGCAGCGCGGGTCCGGCCTATGACGAGACGCTACGTGTCTGCCGGTTAGCGGAGAACCTCGGCTTCGACTTCGCGACCGTCTCACACCACCGTTTCAACCCCAGGTATCCCTCAGCGCCTTTCGTGCTCCTGGGCGCACTCGCGGGGAGCACCTCGCGCATTTCCTTGGGCACGAACATTGCCGTGTTGCCGGCGATGCATCCGGTCGACGTCGCAGAGCAGGTCGCGACGGTAGATCGTATCTCTCGCGGGCGGGTGTACATCGGCGCCGGCACCGGGTACAGACGCGAGGAGTTCGAGGTCGGCGGCGTCGATTTTGAGAGTCGGGGCGACAGGATGAGCGAGGCGCTGGAAGTTCTGCGCCTTCTCTGGAGCGAGGAGAACGTCACGTTCGCGGGGAACCACTTCCGGTTTGAGAACGTGACACTGCAGCCACGTCCGGTCCAGGTACCGAGCCCGCCGATCCTGGTTGGCGCACAGTTGAAGAAGGCAGTGATCCGGGCGGCTCGCCTCGGGGATGGGTGGACGACCGACTCCAAGACGACCTTGAGAGAGCTTGAGCCGCTTGTCGCACTGTTCCGTAAAGAAGCGGATGCCGCCGCCGACGGACGTCCTCGCGTGATCTCGGTCACGCGCGACGTGGGAATCGGCCCGTCACGCAAGGCGGTGGAGAACTCGTGGCTGCCGTCCGTGAAGAAGGTGTTTGTCGACTACTGGCGCCTCGGCATGCGCTTTCCGGACCCCGAGCGAGTATCGGAGCGGCTTGCCGCCGGCGAATCCATTGGGTTCGATGAGTTCGTCAGCGATCGCTTCGTGGCCGGATCGCCCGAGGACTGCATCAGTGCGTTGCAGCACGTGATCGAGGTTGTCGGCTGCGACCAGGTCTTGGTCCGGTTCGGCTACGGGAGCCGGTTCGACGATCATGCCATGCGTCTGTTCGCCGAGGAGGTCATCCCGCCGTTGCGCTCCTAGACCCGGAGTTGCGCTAGACCTAGCCGAGGCCAGCGCACAGATGCGCTTGTGCCGGCGGTGGAGTGGTGACGACCTCCCATTTCATTTCCAGCACGATGTACCTGCTTCCCGGGAACCCGGATCACGAGGTTTCATTTCGCCGCCTTAACCGACTGAACATATTGTTCGATAGAGCGTCTGATTAGGTCTTCTACGATGCCGCGGACCTCGGATATGGCGTCTGCGGACGCTGCGGCTCCGCCGTGCGTGCTGTGCGCTTAATGCGTCGCCCTGGGCTGCTTGAGGTCTCGCCGACCGGTCAAGGTCTCGTCGATGGTCGAGGTCTCGTCGGTTGACACGCATCCGAGGGGTTTGTATAGTCGCCGAGGGTTTGCTTGCTCGTCAGCAAAACACAGCGGGCGCCCCGGTCAACGGGTGCTGGTGGCAGGCCCGAATCACTGAGGAGAGACCGATGCCGATAGTTGCCGTAGACGACGGGCGAACGGTGCAGCCGTGACCACCATTTGGGCAGGCTTGTCCGTCGGAGGCATCTACGCCATCGCGGCCCTCGGATACAACCTGGTCTTCGTGGCGGCCGGGGTGTTCAACTTCGCCCAGGCGCAGATGGTGATGGTCGGGACGTTCATGGCGTACGTCGGGGCGGTCAAGATCCACATGCCGCTGGTGCTCGTCCCGCTATTCGCAGCGGCCGTCGGTTTCGCCTTGGGCTTCGTGTGCGAGCGGGTGGCCATCGCGCCGGTCGCCGGGCGAGGTGGCCACGCCGTACTTGTGACGACTCTCGGCGTCGCGATCTTGCTGGACGGCGTGATGTCTCAGATCTTTGGAGCTAATCCGCTATCAGTGCCGTTCTACGGTTCGAACCAGATCACTACGTTCCTGGGCGGGCGAGCGGCGCCGTCCGACTTTACCCTGATGGTCTTGCCGATCGTCATCGCGACCGTGATCTATCTCTTCAACACCCGCACGTTGACCGGACGAGCAGCGCTGGCCAGCGCCGAAGACCGCTTCGCGGCTCGCTTGCGTGGCGTCAATACGGCGCGCTTAGCCTGGCTCAGCGCGGCAGCGGGCGGGGCACTCGCAGGCCTGTGTGGGGTCGTCGTCGCTCAGACCACGTACGCCGTTTCCGACCTGGGAGACCTACTCGCCATTAAGGCATTCCTGGTGCTCGCCCTCGGCGGGTTCGGCAGCGAGGTTGGGGCGGTTATCGGAGGGTTCCTTGTCGGGCTGATCGAGGCCGAATCCACGCGCTACCTCAACGCGAGTTATTCCGATCTGATCCTGTTCGGATTCCTGCTTGTCGTGCTCTTGCTCCGTCCGAGCGGGGTCTTCGTCCGCCATCGGGTACGGCGGGTCTGAAATCTGCTTATGTCGGCATCCAAGCAGACTTCTGCCGTGGCCGTAGCCGAGGGGAACGTCCCGTCGGGCCCCGTTGACGCTGACGGCAAGTCCCCCTTTGGTGAGCCGATAGCTGCATTCCTTGCTCGCCGGTCATGGCTGTTCCCAGCTGCGCTGTTCGTCGTGATCTGCTTCGCGCCCTGGTTGGGGCTGACTCCGACGACGCTTCGCGTCATCCAACTTGGGGCGATCTTTACGATGGTAGTCAGTGGGGTGAACCTTACGTGGGGTTACGCTGGCGAGTTGACGCTCGGCCAGATATTTATCTACGCACTTGGGGCATACATCGGCGGGTACTTTGCCACTCACGGCATCACTGATCTGTTTGTCGGCTTGGCGGCCAGTGCCGCTGCCGGTGTGTTGGTCGGACTTATTGTGGGATTGCCCGGCCTGCGCGTAAGCGGCCTATCGTTTGCAATGGTCTCGTTCTTCCTGATTCTGCTCATCCCGGACATCGCGTCGATCCTGCCGGGCATTACCGGTGGCTTCACCGGCATCTTCGGAATAAACGACATCACCGTCTTCGGAACTCAGATCTCCGGCAACGCCTACATCGTCATCTTGGTGGTAATAGCCGGCATGTGGCTCCTCATCGTGCGCAATCTCGTCACTTCCGAGTACGGTCGCGGCTTTGACGTACTGCGGGCCAGTCCCGTGCTGGCCGAATCGCTCGGGATATCTGTCTACCGGCAGAAGCTCAAGGCTTACGTCATTGGATCGATCCCGGCCGCGATGGCTGGGTTCATGTTCGCCCACCTCGACGCTTTCGTTTCGCCGAGTGATTTCGTCTTTGCCACCGCCGTCAGCATCATTGCTGCCTCGGTGATCGGGGGTAACCGGAGCATTTATGGCGCCGTCATCGGCGCGGTATTACTCCAGATCGGCCCACTGGTGACGTCCTCGTTCCAGAGTTGGGATCTCACGATCTACGGTGTCTTGGTGCTTGTCGGAGCGCTCGTCACAACGGGCGGCATAGCGGGCCTCGCGACGCGGAGCGGCTGGCGGCTGATGC
The DNA here is from genome assembly GCA_003165655.1 of Solirubrobacterales bacterium. GTDB lineage: Bacteria > Actinomycetota > Thermoleophilia > Solirubrobacterales > Solirubrobacteraceae > Palsa-465. Next base: position 11,076 of record PMOY01000096.1, on the reverse strand, counting down.
GCCGACTTGGCTACGCGGACACGATTAAGGCTGCTCGGATCCCGAGGCCAGCGGACGATCGCGTTCCAGCGTCTCCGCCGGAGGGTGCCTCAACGCTGGTAGCCCAGGCACCGGATCCCTCAGATCAGACCGAGGGCTTCGTCGAGATCCGCGGCGTCTCAAAGAGCTTTGGAGGTAACAATGCGCTCGACGACGTCTCGATGAGCCTCACACGTGGCGCCGTCACAGCTCTGATCGGCGCCAACGGGTCGGGAAAGACGACACTCCTGAACATCCTTTCCGGTTTCTACCAGCCTAATGCGGGCGAAATCATCGTGGACGGCACAAAGCTAGCAGGCCGGTCTACTTCGGCACGGTACAAGCTCGGAATCGGACGGACGTTTCAAACTCCGCAGGTCGTGAGTGAAATGGCCGTGATGGACGCGGTCGCCTTGGGCGCCTGGTCTCGCGATCCCGTCGGGATCGCGAGGAGCGTCCTTCGTACCCCAGGTTCCCGTCGCGCGCTGGCGCGCCACCGAGCGTCCGCCCGCCGAGCGATGTCCCGACTCGGCATTGAAGATCGCGCCTGGGAGGAGGCGGCGGCCATGCCACTGGGGACACGGAGACTGATCGAAGTCGCGCGAGCTCTGATTGAGACCCCGCGCATGCTGCTGCTCGATGAGCCAGCCTCGGGTCTGAGCGTCGGCGAGCGGCAGGCGCTGGGGGAGCTTCTGGCCCGGCTCAAGGGTTCGTCGATGGCGGTATTGCTCGTCGAACACAATGTCGAATTCGTGATGTCGGTTGCCGACTACGCGTGCGTGCTCGATCAAGGACGCGTCATCGCCCAGGGAACACCTCAGGAGGTCATGCGCGATCCGGCCGTCGTAGCGAGCTTCACGGGACGTGTGCGCTGATGAGCGCGGCACGATCATCAGGCGTGGTGGATCCCACCTCGACCCCGGTCGCCGTTGGAGAGCCGCTACTCGAAGTCTCCAACCTTGCCGCGGGCTACGGCGACATCAGAGCGGTTTGGGACCTGTCTCTGACCGTAGAGGCGGGACGTATCACGGTTCTTCTCGGTCGCAATGGCGCCGGCAAGACGACCACACTGTTGGCGCTGGCTGGAATGCTTCCGATCCAAGGGGGGTCGGTGCAGCTCCTGGGACGTGACATAGCGGGTATGTCGGCGCAGCAACGCGTCCGCGCGGGAATTGCGCTGGTACCCGAAGGGAAGCGTGTCTTTCACCGATTGTCGGTTTACGACAACCTCATGGTCGGCGGTGTCACGGTGCACAGCAGAACCGCCAGGAAGAAGGGAATCGAAGAGGCCTTGGACCGGTTCCCGCTCCTCGCCCAGTATCGCAACAAGCGGGCTGGCGAGATGAGCGGCGGGCAACAGCAGATTCTTGCCATCGCTCAGGCTTTGGTGGTACGACCGAAGGTTCTGCTCCTCGACGAGCCGTCTGCCGGGCTTGCACCGAAGATTATGGACGACGTCATAGCTGTTGTTCAGGCGCTGGCGGCGGCCGGAACCGGGGTGCTATTGGTAGAGCAGGTGATCGATATCGCCGTGCCAATCGCCGATCGGGTCACGCTCATCGAGGGCGGGCGGGAGATCTACAGCACAGCCACCCCGGGAGAGGACACGGCCGCCGTTGTCACACAGCACATGAGCCACAGCTAGCAGTGCCGCGCCACCTTAACCGAGCCGGAGGGCGCGTCAGTGCGATGGTGGATAACTTGATACATCTCAGAATCCGGAGAGGACACATGCGCCATAGAGCAAACCGTTGCGCCACATTGGTGATCAGCATCGCAGCCGTCGCCGCGCTGGTTGGCTGCGGAAGTTCGTCTCACTCATCGACGTCGGCCGCGAAGTCGTCGACCGCAGCTAAAGCGACCTTCAACGTCCTGTATATCACCGGCCTGAGCGGCCCGTTGCAGGTCTACGGCGAGGACGGCCTCAAGGGGCTCCAGGCGGCGGCCAACGTACTGAACGCCTCTGGCGGAATCCTCGGCCACCATATCGTGGTGACCAGTAAGGACGACGACAGCACTCCGGCGAATGCGGTGACCGAACTTCAGGCCGCACTGTCTGGATCGACCAAGCCTGACGCCGTGATCGATGGGCTCACCGGAGACGAGGGTCTTGCGATGGCGGCGCCGCTCACCGCAGCCCACATAATCTCGATGAATCTGTCCGCACTTCCCAGCCTCGACAACCCCACGAAATATCCGTATCAGTTCGCCGGACTTCCCGGCTATGCGAGCGAGGGCCACGCCGTCGTGCAGGGACTCTCTGAGCACGGCATCAAGAGCGTCGCCGTCCTGTATCCGCTTGACGCGAACGGCACTGAGGAACTTCAGATCTTTCAACCGGAGTTCAAGGCGGCTGGCATCACCGTCACAGGGTCCGTCGGCTACCCGGACGCGGCGCTAAACGTCACCCCCGAGTGGCTCAAAGCGGCTGCCACGCATCCCCAGGGATATGTTCTAATAACGGCGGGCCAGGCCCCGGTGGCATTGAACTCGCGTGCCAAGGCCGGGATCACGGCTTACACGCAGTGCGACACGACGTGTGCCGCCAACCCGCTGGCAAAGCTCGTCTCGCACGCTGGGCTGGTCAACGCGTGGACGTTCAACCCGCCGCTGCTCGTCACGCCGCCCTCTCAGCGCACAGCGGCGCAGAAGACCTTCGTCGCCGCCATCACAAAGTTGGGCTTCCCGCCGGATCTCGGCGTGCCCTCGCTCGAGTACGACTTCCTGATGGCGCTCAACGAGGCCGCTACGCAGGCGAAAAGCGTTACTGAAGCGACGCTTTATAACGCGTTCCTGAATATCCATAACCCGCAGGCCTTTGCCTCTGGGATGCCGATTCAGTACTCGGCAACCGATCACTATCCCGTGCCCAATAGCGACACTTCGGTCTGGAAGCTCTTTCCGACGACCGACAGCTTCGTAGATGACGTCTACCTGCCGGCCAAGTAAGGACGCCGCCGGCGTAGCACGAGGCATTCGTCGCATAACCGCGGTACGCCGTCGCGTGAGTCAGGGGTCTGAGGGCAGTCTAAGACTGCCCTCAGACCGACAGCGGGCGTGCACGGAGAGGAATGAGTCAACCGAGGCCGCGCGTGTGGGTTTCACCGGTGACGCGGAGGGCGCACCCGGAGCTCGCTCCGCCCATCGACACAGGGTTGCCTACACCTTGCGCGCCAGCAAGAATTGAGGTAGGTTTTGCGGGATGGATACCTCGGAGAATTCCGTCACCCCCGAGTTGCAGCCCTACGACATCGCGCTGAGGGAGGCGTGGAGCGAGTTTTGCGACGGGCTGAAGAGTCAGCTTGACCTGGTCTACCGACCAAACACCCCGACGCGGGAGCTCGACCGCGCGTGGGGCGTGCGCTACATGTCGCGGTACATCAACAAGGCGCTCAACGATGTTCTCGAGTATCTCGACTTCGACTTCCCGCAACTGTGGGTCATGCAGCATCCGACGAGTAAGAGCTTCGGCGACAACCCGGATTGCACTTACCTGGTCACGCGGATCGAAGGCACGAAGACGTATCGGATCACCGGCAATCGCGGTACCGCGCCGTGGGTGAGATTCGTTCTGACGCCGTACGAGGAGCTTGTTGGGGGCTCGGTTCTGACCGCGCCCAACCTGGTTGTGCTGGCAGGCGAGGACCTCGTCACCGAACCGGATGGCAGCTTCGTCGTGACGATCAGTCCGGATGAGCACTCCGGGAACTGGATGATGCCGCCGGTCGGCACGTCGCGCCTGATGATCCGACAGTTCTTCGGCGAGTGGGATCACGAACAGCCGATGGTCGCTCAAATCGAACGGGTCGGACAGCTCGGCGAGCACCCGCAGCAGCTGACCGCCGAGCGCATGGTGAAGGCTCTCCGTGACACAAACAACTACATCGCGAAGGATGCCGACCGTTGGTATCGCTGGTCCTGCTTCTATAAGGAGAGGCCGAACAGCTTCTACGCCGGGCGGCCGCCGTGGGCGGGAGGGACGGATACGGCGGAGCGAGCGGTCGGTAGGTGGTTGAACATCTGCTTCTGGGAGATTGAGCCGGATGAGGCGCTGCTCGTAGAGTTCACGCCGCCCGATGTGTTTATGTGGCTGTTCGAGCTCGACAATTTCTGGATGAACTCGGTCGACTATCGTTACCACTTCTCGTCGCTCAACAGTCGGCAGGCCGTCACGGAAGAGGACGGCACCGTGCGCATCGCCATCTCCAATGTCGATCCAGGGATTCCGAACTGGTTGGATCCTGCCGGTCACCTAGAGGGGCTCGTCATGGGGCGCTGGATCCAGCCCGCGCCGGGCGCGGAGAACGTGAGCCCGACGGCTCGTGTGGTGAAGGTCTCTGAGCTCCTGCGGACCCCACCGGAGAAGGCCCGGCGGATCACGCCGGCGGCGCGGCTGGAGCAGCTCCGCCGGCTGAGTGCCGGTGTCGAGAACCGGTTTGGGCCAGGCCGGTGACAGCGGGCGCACGACGCCTCGAGGATCGGGTCGCGGTCATCACCGGCGCCGGGGGCACCGGCATCGGGCGTGCCTGCTCGCAGCGCTTCTTCGAGGAGGGCGCGCACGTCGTGTCATTCGAACGCGAGAAGGATGCGGCTAGAGGCGAGCAGGTGGTGGAGCGTATCCGCGCCCAGGGGGGGGACGCCGAGACATCGGTCGTTGACCTCACCGACCACCAGTCGGTCAAGCAGGCGCTAGCCAGCGTCGTCGACACCCATGGTCGCATCGACGCTTTATTGAATATCATGCCGTGGGGATGGACGCGTCCACCCGATGATTGGCGCTACACGCTGGCGTCGGCATTCGCGCCCATGTATTTCGGCACCTTCTACGGGGCTGAGTTCATGACCCGCCACGGCGGTGGGAGCATCGTGAACTGGAGTTCCCTCGCAGGAGTCGTCGTGAGCGCCCGGACCGCCGTGCTTCCGCCGCTTACCGAGGACGAGGCGGCGCAGGACTTTGAGCTGCCGCTCGGGAGCTATGGGTCCGCCAAGGCGACGGTCTTTCACCTCTCGAAGGAGATGGCACTCCGATACGGCCGGCGCGGGGTTCGGGTCAACACGATCGCACCGGGCTACATGGCGACGCCATTCACCCTCGAGCGCATCGCGGGGGAGTATCGCAAGCAGGTCGAGGAATCGATCCCCATGGGTCGCATGGGTCAAGCCGAGGACATCGCGGCAGCTGCGGCCTTCTTTGCCAGTGACGATTCGAGCTACGTCACCGGGCAGCTCATCGTCGTCGACGGCGGCTTCACGATACGGGCCGCACGGTGATCACCACGCATCACATCCCTCTTCTTCGAGAAAGGTTGGTGGCGTAGTCAAAATGGCGGGTTTCGACGAGTATGCCGACCGTTACACCAATCTCGCCATGGTCCGTAGCGACGAAGGAATCCTCCATGTCCGGTTCCACACCGATGGTGGAGCGTTCCGGTTTGGCGCAGCGGCTCACACCGAGCTTGAGCACGCGTTTCGCGAGATCGGCCGCGATCGCGCGAACAAAGTCATCGTGATGAGCGGGACCGGGGAGGATTTCTGCGCGGAGATCGACCTTGCGAGCTGGGGTCTCGCCCGGACTGCCACCGGTGCGACCATCGGTGGCGCGCGGCAGCGCGGTGCGGAGTTCAACGGGGCAATCAGCTGGGAGGGCCGCCAGTTCGTTCTGGCCCTGCTTGATATCGAGGCGCCGATCATTGCCGCCGTGCACGGCCGGTGTGTGATCCATTGCGAGATCCCGCTGCTGAGCGACGTCGTCCTAGCGTCGGAGACCGCTCGCTTCGGAGATGACGCACATCTACCTTCCAACGCGGTACCGGGAGATGGGATTCAGATTCTGTGGACTACGTTGCTCGGTCCCAATCGCGGCCGGTACCTGCAGTTCGTGCACGAGATTCTGGATGCACGTGAGGCTCACCGCCTAGGCGTTGTCGGCGAGGTACTGGCCCCTGACCAGCTCATGGATCGAGCGTGGGGAATTGCTCGCCATCTTGCCGGCAAGCGATCCCAGGTGCTGCGTAACACACGGCTCGCTTGCACGAGGTCGCTGCGCAAGGCGTTCGATGATGCGCTGGTTCTCGGGTTTGGCCTTGAGATGGCAGCGATCGATGACGCAGCGCTCGCGTCGACCGACGCTTCGTAGAGCAGCTTCGCTCTCGGGCGGCGCGTAACATGAGGAAGACGCGATGGGCATCTCATTTGATGGGCTCGCGGCAATCGTCGACGGCTCGGGGAACCATCATCGCCTGCTTGCGTTCGCGCTAGTAAGCTGTGTGGGGATCCCCGCACTGTGAACGTGCGCACGGATCCAGCCACACTGGACGCGGATGTAAGGAGAGGCATTGTCTGAGAGCGACGTTCACATTTCCTTCGATGAGCAGGTAGTCATCGTTACTGGTGCCGCCCGCGGGATCGGTCGAGCGCATGCGCTGGAGTTCGCAGCGCGTGGCGCCTCGGTACTGGTCAACGACGTCCTAGCCGATGAAGCTGACGCGGTCGCGGGCGAGATTCGTAGCGCGGGGGGCAAGGCTGCCACCTCGTATGACTCGGTCGCCACAGTCGAGGGAGGGCAGCACGTCGTCGACGCGGCCTTGGAGAGGTTCGGAGACGTCCATGTCCTCGTCAACAACGCGGGCAACATCCAGGCGGGGTTCTTTCACGAGATCTCGTGGGAGAACATCCACAACCAGCTCGACACTCACCTGGTCGGCTCAATGTCCGTTACCCAACCGGCATGGCGAGTGATGATGCGCAACGGCTATGGACGGGTGATCATGACCAGCTCGACGTCGGGCATGTTGTCCCACGGCGGGCTCTCCAACTACGCGGCGGCAAAGGCGGGGGTGTACGGATTGATGAAATCCCTCGCCTCCGAGGGTTTGGACTACGGCATTCAGGTGACGGCGATTCTGCCCCTGGCCGCCACCACCATCGGAGCCAGGAACACCGTCCCCTACGTCCAGAAGTATTTCGGCGATATCTACCTCGGTGGCGTGCTGGCCGGTCGCCGCGATCCCGCGCTGATCGCGCACCTCGCCTGCTATCTGGCCAGCCGGGAGTGCCCGATCACGGGCGAGGCATTCTCCGTTGCCGGCGGGCGCTACGCACGCGTATTCGTTGGGATTGCCGACGGATGGGTTCAGCCCGACCTTTCGGCGGTCGACGCTGAGTCGGTCCGTGACCACATCGATGAGATCCGCGACACGAGCACGTTCAGCATCCCGATGTGGGCTCAGGACGAACTCAGCGACGTCGGCAAGCGGGTCGAGGTGCTGCTCAGCGAGGACACTTAGTGCAGTAATCCGCGCCAGATCATGGAGCGACAAGATGAAGCGGCGATGCTGCTCCCGGCACCTGTGCGCCGATGGTCAGTGAGCGTTCATGTCGAACGCAAGGTCCAGCCGTCGCAGGCCGCGGAACGCGGGACTGGCCACGTGGGCCGCGTCCGCATCTTGCGCTAGACGGAGCCCAGGCAGCCGTGCGAGCAGCTCTTCAAATGCGACTCGTGCTTCCAGTCGCGCCAGCGGGGCGCCGACGCAGAAGTGCGATCCGTCGCCGAAGCTCAGGTGCTTCGCGACGTTCTGACGCCGCACATCGAATGCGGTCGCGTCCTCGAACACCTCTTCGTCCCGATTACCAGATGCCCAGAAGATCATTACGTACGCGCCTTCCGGGATTTTGACGCCGCCGAGTTCTGTATCTGCGACGGCGATCCTCGGGTTCCACTGCGACGGTGACTCGACCCGCAGCGCCTCCTCGAACATACGTGGAATCAGCGCGGAGTCAGCGCAGACGGCCTCGAGCTGATCGGGATTCTCGAGCAGCAGCCGAGTCGCCATCGGAATCGCGTGAGCGACCGTGATGATCCCGCCACGGAACATGTTCGACGCGTCCGCGCGGACCTGGATCTTGTCGAAATGACCGGTCCGTTCGACATTGCGCGCCACGAATTCGCTGAGGATGTCATCGCCCGGATGCTCGTACCGATCGACGAGTTCCTCAAGCAGGCGCTTACCAGCCCGTCGCGCGTAGCCGATCTGTCGCTCTTGGGCCTCTTCCGAGATGAACGCCGACCCTGAGGTCTCGACAAGTGACCACGCTCCTACCCATTCACGATCCTCCTCGGTGAAGCCGAACAGGCGCATCGTCACGTCCATGGGCAACGGTCGCGAGAACTGTTCTACCATCTCGAACCGTCCGTTAGCGACGAACTGGTCGATGAGGTGAGTGACGATCTCGCGAACCATCGGTTCGTAGTCAAGGAGGCGACGCGGGGTAAGGGACAGTCGACACGCGTCACGTCTCGGTTTGTGCTCGGGGGGATCCAGCTCGACCATTCCCCGGATCGTCGGATTCTTGTCACCGAACGAATCGAACGGTGTCCGACTCCGCCGACTGTCGCTCGAAAATAGCTCAGGGTGGCGGCACACGTACTGAACATCGTGCCACCGGGTCACGAGATATTGATTAGTGCCTGGTACCTGCGTGACCGGTGCTTCGGCGCGGAGTCTCTCATACAGCGGATAGGGACACTCGGCCCCCTCGACGGACGGGTAGGTGATCTCAAGCTCTGGCATTGCGTGTAGATTATCGTTGCGCATGAGCGATCGGCAGGGCCTACGCACGCAGTCGCCGTACGATGCGGCCGCGGGTGGCAAAGGGCGACGACCACGGGGAATCGGTCCTCGAACGATTTAGTGGCTTTAGGGCGGCGCTCGCCTCAGCTGCGCTCGGCGGCCAGGTCTCGGAGGGCGTCGCCGAGCTCGGCGAACGGAGGCTCGAGCACCTTTGAGTTCTGCGTCGCGGCCATGACCGGGTTCACGATCATCCGGTTGTGACAGAACGCGAACGACAAGCCGCTGTCGAGATTTGCCCACCCCAGCGAGCTTCCGGCGCCGACCTGACAGACGATCCGCTCGCCCGCGCGGTTTCGCACGACGCCCCGCGGGTCGACGTGCATCCCGCCCATCCCGACAAGCATCACGCCGCTGAAGATGAAGTCGATCGACTCGTGATCAGGCCGCGGGTCCAGGAAGGATAGGACCCGCTTGCGGGAGAGCAGGCGAGTGCCGTTCAGCTCGCCCTGTCCGGCGATCATCCCGAATAGCGTCGCCACCGAGCGCGCGTTGGCGATGCCGCCCGAGGCGGGTAAGCAGGCACGCCGGATGTCCGAGCGGTTGTAGATCTCCGGAACAAAGTTCACGGCCAGCGGCGCCGCCAGCCAGCGCCGATCGTTCGCGGGCGGCGGGGTCGGCCTGTTGGGGTACACCAATGTCGCCACCCGGTGCTCTTCTTCAGGCGGAATCCCCAGATACAGCGAATCGATGCCCAGCGGTGCACACAGTTCCTCCTGCACGAACTCTCCAAACGGGCGATACGCGGGGTCGCTGCGGCGAACGATCTCTCCAACCAGCCAGCCGAATGTATACGAGTGATACGTATTTCGGGTTCCCGGCGTGACGAGCGGCGTCATCTCCGCCAGGCGGGCGACCATCCAGTCCCAGTCACACAGCCTTTCAGGTGTGACGTCCTCAGGCATGTGGGGCATGCCCGCGCGGTGCAGGAGCACCTCGCGGACCGTAATGTCCTCCTTGCCGTTCTGGGCGTACTCCGGCCAGTAGCGACCCACCGGCGCGTCGTAGTCGAGCAGACCGCGCTCCACCTGAAGATGCAGCGCGCAGGCCGCGACCGCCTTGGACACCGAAAAGATCGTGAACAGCGTCTCCCCGTCGACCTCCGTCTCTCCGCCGGTCGCGGTGACGCCGGCCCAGGTGTCGACCATCCGCTCCCCATTTAGGAACGCCGCGACCTGAATTCCCACCTCGCCCTCGGCGACCACTCGCTCGAGAGCTTCCTCCACCCGCGGGTCCGTCAGCTTCGCTCGACTCTCCGTGACGCTCGCCATGCCCTGATCACCCCTCAGCATCTAAATCCCGACCGCAAGTAACGCAGATCGGTGAGAGCATATCTCAAAACTTGCGGGCGCGCAGATATCGCGGCTGCATGAATCAACAGTTTCTCCTTATCGCAATTGCGTCGGAGCTCGGGATTCATTATCGTGGTAGGACTGACGGTTGCGACCGAGATGATCGAGTTTCGCGGGTCGTGGATATGCGTCGGCTGGTCTCGTTGCCCTGGACATGTAGCAACCAAATAGGATCACTGTGCCTGATACCACTCTCGAATTGTCGGCGGCGTTGGCCCAGATGCAGGCGGAGCTCCAGATGCTGCAGGACAAGCTGGAGATTCGCGAGTTGACGGCGCGCTACAACAACTGCTTCGACGACGGCGACGCCGAGGGCTACGCCGCGACGTTCACTGAAAACGGGATGATGGTGCACGAGGACGGCAGCTCCCATGGAGGGCGCGAGGCCTTCATCGCCGCGTGTCGGCTGTACGACGGGCAGATCGTCCATTCCACGACCGACGCCCGGATCGAGGTCGACGGTGATCGTGCGACGCAAATCTGTACGTTCGTGTCGTACCGGCGATCGGCGGACCGGTCTCGGAACGAATTCTCCTTCACCGGGCGCTACTACGACGAGCTCGAGCGCACGCCCGACGGATGGCGCTTCGTTCGACGCCGCTCCGTGCGCGATCGCTCACCCTCGCCGTATGCCGACATCACGTCTGGCGTGCGGGGGAGTGCGCCCCGGCAGTAAAGTCCCTGGTCTGTTCGAGTGATAGGCGGAAGAAGGTCTCCGCATTGGTGCGCAGCACGGCGGCGCGCTGGTCATCCGCGAGTTGACCAGCCAACGTTTGGCCGCCCTGATCATCGCCACGAGCGTAGCCGGAGGCGTACAGGAGCAGTTCACAGCCGTCGATCGGCGCGAGCAGATCTACCAGCTCGTGCGGTCTCGCCGGAACCTCGAGTGAGCTTGTCGTGAATCGGACGTGCTCGCGGATCTGCTCGCCGGGAAATCGCGAGAGACCTTGCGGTTTCGCCACACGGCCGCTGCGCAGCTCCGACTCGATGCGCCAGATGAGCGAAGGCAGCCAAGCGATCCCGAACCCGCTGAGCAAGAGCCTGAGGCGGGGATGCCGGTCGAAGATGCCGCTGCACAG